>VYFG01000098.1 GCA_009842505.1 Gammaproteobacteria bacterium | reverse complement strand
CCATGGTGAGCCGCTACGGGGAGCGGTTGCAGGCGAACCGGAACGGCTCCGCCCAACTCGCCCGCTCCCAACGCCGCAAGTAGTTTCAGGCCTCAGTAGGGGCGGGAGAACAGCCGATCAGGGGAGTAACGGGGTAAGGACCGGACAGGATCGGAAAGGGCCGGTAGGGACCCCAGGAAGGGGCAGACAAGGAGCAGGCGGTGATCAGCGGAGGTAAGGAAGAAAATAAGCGGAAATGGCCGGATGGAACCGGGGGACATAATAAATTAACACTTATATCTCTGAAATTTTATGGAACCTTCACAAAACCATGTATATTTCTGTGAAACGTGAACATAAAATACGCCCTAGTCCATGCGCGATAATTAACAATTATCGCGCATGGAATTTCCTTCCCGCCGGGGCCCCCGCATTCCTGGGAGCCTGCGCTAACTACCTGTTTTCCATACCTGTTCTGACCGGGGTTTCCGGTGAAGGTTCCGTTCGGGGGGGAAATATCCGGGTCGTTTTTTTCGGGAAAAACCGCGGAATTCTCATGGCCGGGAATGGGTAGTCCGGGCCGGCCGGAGGGAACTTTTTTCAACCGCCGGGGAGGTCGGCGCCGCCGTCACGTCACGTCGGCATCGGGGGCTGCGTCTGCCTACTCGGGGTGGACGTCAACGGGCGGGGCCTTGCATCCGGCTGGCGCCGTATCATGGGATGCTGCCTTGACGGAGGGACGCTGGTCATGGTCGCCGGTGTCCAGAAGCCTTCGGTGTCTTGACGAATGAACTCACACAGGCCCGGGCGTCTGAGTCAGTGCCGGATATGCGGAGGCGTCCTTCATTGCCACGTAATCGGTGGATGACAGTACCTTTCTGCCCCTCGGCTTATCCTCGCTCGGCATCGGGGGCTCTTCCCTCCCCTGTTTCTCCCAGTGTGTCGCCACCCTCCAGATTGTCCGAAGGCCAAGCCCGGCCTCCCCGGCAGGACCCGGGATGCAACGGCTCCGGACCAACCTAAAAGCTGTATCGGATCGAGAGAACCGTTCGTGTCTGCCGGGTGTCCATGAACCGGGTTCCGTCAAATTCCGCTTCGGCCCTGGTGTAGTTCACACCCAGGTTTCCCGACAGCCCCCGGGCGATATCGTACTGAATGCCCAGTGCCGCGGATTCCTCCCTGTGTTCCCCGATACGGCCGTAATGCCCTTCAAGGGACAAGGTCACCATGCCGGTTTTCCTTCTTACCCCAGCCGACACATACCAGCGGTCGGGATTCAGTCCGTCGGACGAGAAGCGCTCATGGCCCAGGCCGACATCGAACACATTGCTGCCGTAGATAAACTCGCCGACAATGCCGATCGCCCGGGTGTCAAACCGGCGGGAGTTGTCGGCGGACATATATTCACCCGTACCGGCGCGCAGGCTCAGGCGGTAGTCCCTGGTTCCGGCCGGCCGCTGGGACATCAGGCCGGCATCGAAGTTGCCGTCCTCGTCCACCACGGAGCTCACGACCCAAGGCCCGAACCGGCCCACGTAAGCGGCACCCGAATCGCTGCGTTCGCCCAGGAAATCGTCGAAACCGAGAACGGCGTTGCCGGCGCCGCGCTGACGGCGAGTCTGTTCGCGGACGACTCCGGACACGTTCCCCGCGAGCAGGGTGCCCCAGACACTGCCCACCGACAGGGCAGCGTTGTCGGTATATTCATCGTCCAGTTCCGGATCGAGGTCGTCGGTCGTGTACTGGCCGAAATACGTGAACCGGACGCGCCAGCGGTTGATCATCTGGCTTGCGGCGGTCACCTGGAAGTTGGCGGTCAGGCCGCCACCGACATCATCCCGCTCCCGTTCGGCGTCGTGGATCGCCGCCCCGTCCAGCAGGCCGTTCAGCCTCATCGTCAGCGCGCCGAACTGGACGGCGGTGGGCTCCTCCAGGGAGGACAGGCGTTCGTAGTTGAGGGAAACGCCCTGGGCCGCGGCCGTGTTCGCCATCACGACTCCCACGAAGATGACCGTTCCGAGAACAGAAAGACGCGGGCTCCTGCCAGTTGATGTCATGGCTTCAGGCCCTCGGCGGAAAGGTGGAGTGGAAGGCCTGCCGGGCAATCGCCCTGCCGGCCTTCATGGCCTCGCTGTGATCCATGGCCCAGTGGACGCCGCCGTACAAACGGCTCATGCCGTTCTCCTCGGCCATCTGCGAAAGACTGGTCCAGTAGCGCGTGACGCCCTGTAGCTGGGGCCACAGGACCTCGTCCGGTGACCGGCCGGAAAACGCGATCCGGTCGCTGCCGAAGATCAACGCCAGCAACTCGCCGGCGGCGGCGCCGAAGGTCGAATGCCCAGAGGTGTAGGCCGGAAATTCCGGGGTCGGGATGTAGCTCCGCCACCCCGGCTGGCTGACCATGCGGGGATCCGGATTGCCGAACGTGGCTGCCCGCATCCGGATGGCGCTTTCAGGGCGGACGATATAGTGATGGTACTTGCTGTCCCAGGCGCTGATGGAGGCATCGCACTGCGTCATGCCGAGGAGGGCGAAGGCGCGGGCGAGTTCGATGAAGGGCAGATCCCTGTCCTGCAGCAGCTGGATGGCGATGTAGATGAAATGGCCAGGCGGCGTGATGCCCCAGGGACCGTCTTCCCAGAACAGGGCGATCTCCGACTGTTCGGCAGTGCGCATCGTGCTGTCCGCTCCGCCCAGGCGCCGGATATGATCGAATTCCTCCGCGAATTCCGGGCTCGCCGGATCGTAGAACTCGGGAACGCGGAACTGCGACCCGCTCTTCATCGTCCAGGGGCTGATCCGGCCGTGGCCGGGAAACAGCGCGCGGTCGAACGAGTCGAAGGCCGGTCCGGGGTTTGCCGCGTAGAACGGGCCGGTCGGACTCCACCGGAGTGAATCGGTCCGCCACTTGTAGTGGTCGAAATTGTAGTTCACCTTGCTGGGCTCGGAACCGTCTCTGGTCCGCATCCTGAGCACCTGCATGGCCACGGCGCGGCCCCATTCGGCGCCCAGGGACTTCGCCTCGCTGTCGGGAAAGCGGTCGAGGAACGCCATGCGGTCGAACAGGAATGGCTGCTGGAAGGCCTCCGCCGCCGCGATCGAGAATGCGACGCCATAGGCGACCTCGGGATCCGCGCCCCGGGGTCCGGGCCCGATCCCGAAGGGCTCATCGTACGCCTGGACGGTCCCGTTGGCGGCCAGGAAGCCGGCCGCCATGCCGAGACCGTAGTTGTACGCCGCTCTCGGGGTCAGGACCCGCTGGTCCCGCACCTGCTGCAGGGCCACGTCGGCCCAGTGGAAAACAGTGTTCGCGTTTCCCGGCTGCAGGATCTGGGTGGTATAGGACGACCGGTGTCCGTGGGGGGCGGCCTTCGGAGCCAGACACCCGGCAATGGGAAGCGTGGAAGCGGCAACTGCCGCGGCGGTAAGAAACTGGCGTCTCGACTGATTCATGATGTTCTTTTGTAAAATTTTGAAAATAAGATCCCGCATGGTCATGAAATGGGCATGACCACTGGAATGCTGATCGAATGGATTGTGTTGTTGGCTACCGCCAGGCCATCGTCAGGTACGAACACCGGCAACGAAACCCGGCTTCAGGGCACCGCTTCCGATGACTGGCGGGGAGATCGGACTAGGTCAAGGTGACGACCTCCTGGACTTCATCCGTATCCCGTGGCGCCGCGCCAGGCGAGGGCGTGCTGCGCTGCGGAAGACAGGAATGCGGAAATCCGTATGTCCGCCTGCAGGATGATGGCAACGGGACGTGATGGACAGGCGTTGAACCGCACGACTCTCCATTCCAGTGTCCGGGCACCGGATAGGCTTTCCCTTTCTGATCTGCCGGGAATCTCCGGTTGGGATAGGCACCTTCGGCTGAGGTTGCTTCGGATTTCAACAACACAACCGGAAGACCCGACTATCGATTCGTGCATTCCTGATCCCTTATGCCTGTTGTTCTTTCCGAACTGTCTTGTCCGGAATTCGACCCCTACGCCATGATGTTGCATACCCGTATATTTTCTTCCCCTGGAACCATTGACGCGGCTTATAACCGAAGGAATACGGGATTATAAGGATTGGCAACCGTTTGCAAACAAAATTTTATTAATGGAGTCGCATTACTCTGTTTATGGGAATTTTACACATCAGTCTCCGGATGACGTAGCAAGAACCGCCTGACAGTTAGGGTTCTGTCTGACTATGCAGCCGGCAGGTAGTGGTTGAATGTAATATCGACACAGTAATAAAACCAGGAAAACACTTCAGCAACGAAACCGCGGATGTTGACTGGTACAGACTGTACCCGAACAATGAAACGGGAGATTGCCGGTTCGCCGGAATCCGTTGGCCGGATGGTCCGGTATGCCCTCATTGCGACGCCAGGGCATCGGGAAGGAAGCCGGGATGTTGGATACTGGACTTGCCTGTCGTTACCCGCCGGAAAACCACCAACCTGTCGATGGCATACGCGGGGGACACAGATCCGCACCCGTCCCGTCGATTCAGGGGAAAAGGTCTTCGGGTACCGGCACTTGCCCGACACCGGCATGACCCTGCGCAATGCCGGACCGACCAGATGGCCTGCGTCCGCCGCCCGCTCAGGAGACCCGCTCTATCACCAGTGCAATCCCCTGCCCAACCCCGACACACATGGTGCATAGGGCATATCTTCCGCCAACCGCTTCCAGCTGACTGACGGCGGTGGTAACGAGCCGGGCACCGCTTGCCCCCAAGGGATGGCCAAGCGCAATGGCGCCGCCGTTCGGATTCACCCTGGGATCGTCGTCCGCAAGACCGAGTTCACGCATCACCGCGAGCGCCTGGGCCGCGAAGGCCTCGTTGATTTCGATCACGTCCATCTCATCCAGAGCAAGGCCGGTCATTGCCAGCGCCTTCCTGCTGGCCGGCACCGGTCCGAGGCCCATGATGCGGGGAGCGATACCGGCCGTAGCCATGCCAAGGACACGGGCACGCGGCGTGAATCCATGTTTCACCGCGGCCGCCTCGTTCGCGAGCAGGAGGGCGCAGGCGCCGTCATTGACACCCGA
The DNA here is from genome assembly GCA_009842505.1 of Gammaproteobacteria bacterium. Lineage (GTDB taxonomy): Bacteria > Pseudomonadota > Gammaproteobacteria > Arenicellales > Poriferihabitantaceae > VYFG01. The sequence goes on along the minus strand of VYFG01000098.1, from coordinate 26,981 downwards.
GGCATTGCCGGCGGTGACCGTTCCATCCGGCCGGACAATGGGTTTCAGTTTCGAAAGCGCTTCCAGGGTTGTATCCCTCGGGTGCTCGTCCCGGTCCACCGGTACCGGGTCGCCGTGCCGCTGCGGTACCGGAACCGGCACCATCTCGCCACGAAAAAATCCCTGGTCCCTTGCCTGGGCGGTCTTTTGCTGGGACCAGAGTGCGAACCGGTCCTGATCCCCGCGGCTGACCCGGCATTCTGCGGCCACGTTCTCGGCGGTCTCGGGCATGGAATCGACCCCGTACCACTGCCGCATCAGCGGGTTGATGAAGCGCCAGCCGAGCGTGGTGTCATGAATGGTACTGCTCCGGCCGAAGGCCGTCTCCGACTTGGGCATGACGAAAGGCGCTCGGCTCATGCCTTCCACCCCGCCGGCGATCGCCAGCGCGGCCTCCCCGCATCGGATCACCCGGGCAGCGCTGCCCACGGCATCCATGCCGGAACCGCACAGGCGATTGACGGTCACGGCGGGCACCGTCTCCGGCAGCCCGGCCAGCAGGGCGCACATGCGGCCCACGTTGCGATTGTCTTCGCCGGCCTGGTTGGCGCAGCCGTAGATAAGATCGTCCACACCGTGCCAGTCCACTCCGGCGTTTCTCTCCATTAGTGCGCGGATCGGCACCGCACCGAGATCATCGGTCCTGACCTGCGACAGGGCACCGCCGTAGCGGCCAATGGGGGTGCGGACGGCATCGCAGATATAAGCCTCGTTCATGGGGTACATGCCTGGTCGGAATGGAAACGGGTCAAGGGCCGGTCGATCAGCATCCGCCGTCGTCACGGCCCGGTCTGCCCCAGGCTCGCCGGCGAAGCAGCGGACTCACCCGGTAGCGCTCGCCCCGGTAGTATGCGTCAAGATGGTCCAGCAGACCGATCACGGGGGCAATACCCCACTTCGACAACCATTCGAACGGCCCCTCGGGATAGTTCACGCCCAGTTTCATGGCATCGTCGGCCCCGGATTCGGTACAGACTCCCTGCTGCACGGCGTCGGCCGCCTCGTTGATCAGCATGGCGATGGTCCGGGCGACGACCAGCCCGGGGACGTCCCCGATCATCCTCGGAACGAATCCGAGCGCGGCCAGCCATCCCGCACTGTGGGCATGCCAGTCCGCCGACGCGCGCGCGGAGCAGGACATCGCCAGGGCGCTCTCCCTACCGCAGGCGATGGGAAGATCGAACACGGCCACGTTTTCCCCCAGGGCCGAAGCCGGCAGGCCTTCGGTCAGCCGGAGCTGTCCGTCCGGGGACTCGATCCCCGTCCAACCGCTCCCGGCCACCTGCTCGAAGGACAGGCCCAGTTCCCGCAGTCGCTCGCCCAGCAGATCGGCCACGAAATCACGGCCATGCAGGATGACGCCGCCCGTATCCGGGGGCCGGTACGTGTGAACGGACACATCGGTATCGGCAGTGCCGGCTTCCGGGCCATACCGGTAGAAGCCCTGCCCGGATTTGCGACCAAGCCGCCCGCCCTCCACCAGCGCCTTCTGGATCAGCGACGGCTTGTACCGTCGGTCCATGAAGTTGGCGTGGAAAACGGACTCCGTCACCGCGAAATTCGTGTCGTGACCGATGAGGTCCATCAGTTCGCAGGGCCCCATCCGGAATCCCGCTCCGCGCAGGCAGGCGTCGATGGCGACATGGTCACAGGCGCGCTCCTGTAGCACCTCCAGCGCCTCGGCGTAGAACGGCCGGGCAATCCGGTTGACGATGAACCCCGGGGTCGAGGCGGCGTGCACCGGCACCTTGCCCCACCGGCCGGCCAGTTCAAACACCGCATCCGCCGCCCGGGGGTCCGTATCAAGTCCCGACACCACCTCCACCAGCTTCATCACGGGGGCCGGATTGAAGAAGTGCATGCCGACCAGGCGCCCGGGGTTCCGCAGTTTCGCCGCGATGGCAGTGACCGAAAGGGAGGAGGTGTTGGTGGCCAGTACGGCCATTTCGTCGAGCCTGTCTTCCAGTTCGGCAAAGAGACTGCGCTTGATCCCGATATCCTCGCTCACCGCCTCGACGGCAAGGCCGGAGCCCGCGACGTCATCCAAGTGATGGACGAGGCGAATCCGCGCCAGGGTACTCCGGGCGTCCTTTTGTCCGATCCTGCCCCGGTCCACCAGTTTCTGGAGCGTCTCTTCCAGGCTCCGCAGAGCCTCGCCGGGAGCATCGGCCCGGTTGTCGTACAGCATGACCTCGTGCCCCGATTGGGCCGCCACCTGGGCGATGCCGGTACCCATCGCCCCGGCACCCGCCACCAGCACCCCGGCTTTCGACAGGTCATACGCCATCATGGAATCCAGTCTGCCTTGCGTTTCTCGAAAAAGGCACGGAAGCCCTCCTTCGCCTCATCGGTGGCGCGTACCCGGCTGATGGTCCGGGCGGTGAGTTCGCGCACGTCCCCGGTAATCTCGCCGTGGCCGAGGCTCCGGAACAGCGCCTTGATTTCCCGCTGCGCACCGGGCCCGCCCATCAGCAGGTCCCGCACCAGGACGTCCACGGCCTCGTCCAGCTCCTCCGGCGGGGCCAATCCCTGCACCATGCCCATGGACAGGGCTTCCCCGGCCCGGATGCGGCTGCCGGACAGCGCCAGGCGCATCGCTTGGCGCCGCCCCACGGCATTGAACAGGTAGGGCCCGATCACCGAGGGCAGGATGCCGAAGCGGGCTTCGCTGACGGCGAACGAGGCATTGTCCGCGGCGATGGCAATGTCGCAGGCGCAGACGAGGCCCACGCCGCCACCGAGGGCCGCGCCCTGGACCCGGGCCACGGTGGGCTTGGGGCACGATTCGATTCCATGCAGAACCTCGGCGAACCGCCTGGCATCCGCCAGGTTCCACTGCTCGTCGGCGCGGCTGGCCCGCTCCATCCAGTTGAGATCGGCGCCGGCGCTGAAATGCTTCCCCGACCCCGCCAGCACGATGACCCGTATCGCATCGTCGTCAACGGCCCCGTGGAACGCACGGCCAAGCTCGCCGACCATGGTTTCGTCGAAGGCGTTGTACCGGTCCGGCCGAGACATGGTGATCCGGCAGATACCTTCACCGCTGTGCTCCACCGACAGTGTGCCGTAATCGGACGGCTTCCCGGGACCGGACATCAGTAGGTCTCCAGGTGCAGCCGGCCCTGCCGGCACAGGTCTTCGCCGACGGTGTTCCAGTCATCGCCGGACTGCTCCACGATGTCCTCCAGCGCCAGCACCACCCCCTCCTCCATGGCCCTCAGGCCGCAGACGTAGAAGAAGTTGTTGGGGTCGCGGATCAGCGGCACGAGATCGGACGCGCGCTCCCGCATCACGTCCTGTACGTAGCGTTTCGGGCTGCCCGCAACCCTGGAGAATGCGAAATGGATGTCGATGAAGTCCCCGGGCAGGTTCTGCAGGGGACCGAAATACGGCAACTCCTCCGGGGTCCGGGCACCGAAGAAGAGCATCAGCCTGCCGCCCTCGAACTGTCCCTTCTTGCGCAGCCTGCGGCGCCATTCCGTCATCGCCCGCATCGGCGCGCTGCCCGTACCGGTACAGATCATGACGATGCCGGAGCGGGGATGGTTGGGCATGAGGAAGGTGGACCCGAAGGGACCCACTACCCTGACCTCCTCGCCCACCTCGAGGTCGCACATGTAGTTCGACCCCACGCCGCGTACCGGGTTGCCGTCGTGATCCTCCAGCACCCGCTTGATCGTCAGGGACAGGTTGTTGTATCCCGGCCGCTCGCCGTTGCGGGCACTGGCCACGGAATACTGCCTGGCATGGTGTGGCCTGCCCAGGGAATCCTCGCCCGGCGGCAGGATTCCGATGGACTGGCCTTCGAGCACGGGAAAGGGCTCGCTGCCGAAATCGAGCACGATATGATGGGTGTCGTATTCCCTGCCGACCTCGGTCACGCGCGCGTTGCCCGTCACTTTCGCGGTGAGATACGCGCGCTCGCATCCCGGTCCGTAGAGGTTGGTGTAGGCATGGGCGGAGGACCAGGGCGGAATCCGGGAATTGAAATGCGATGGCCGGAAATCCTCCGCCCCGGCCACGCCGGCGAGAGCAGCCCCGGCCACGCCGGCGCCCGCAACCGGACTCCCGGGCGCGGTGCCGCCGCCGGATTCGGCCTGGCCGATGTCCGGCAATTCACCGGGCAGTTCCTCCCAGCCGAATTGATCTTCCACCGTGTAGGGGCGGTCCCGGGGCACCTGGCGCCAGTTGTCGATGGAACCGGTGGGACAGGGCCCCAGGCAGTCCATGCAGAAGTTGCACTTCTCGGGATCCACCACGTAGTTGTTGTCATCGTGGGTCACCGCGCCGACCGGACAGGTATCCTCACAGGTGTTGCACCGGATACAGATCTCCGGGTCGATGACATGCTGGTTCAGGATCGTCTCCGGGTGCTCCATGACAGTGTCCGGCGGGTTCCGGGCGGCGACCGTCAGCGCCGCCGCAGGCATGCCTGCAGCGGCGGTCCGGAATTGCCGGGCGCCCGCATCAGTTGAAACGCACGTACTCGAAATCAACCGGCAGACGGTTGACGCCCATCGCCGGCGGGGCGATCCAGCCGGCGAATTTTCCGGGTGCCACCACGCGGCCCATCAGGCTGGCAACGAACTCGCGGTCCCCTGGGGAAGGCAGCCAGCCAGCCATGCGCCGGTCCCACTCATCCCCGGAGATGACATGGCCGTCCGGGGATACCCTGGCGCCCGCCAGGCTACCGATCTTCCGGTTGAACGCCTTGTGCGGAACGATCAGCCGGTAATCGAAGCCGGCCTTCTCGATCACCTTGTTCCACCGGTTCACCCCGCCGACGCTGTCGGCGATGAAGTCGTCGCGCAGCACCTCGTTGAGGGCGTTCAGCATCGGCACCTCCTTTTCCGACAGATTGCCGTCGCGTTCCACCAGCACCCGGTAGCTGTCGTCCTTCAGCACGTGGTCGTCGTTCCGCTTGCCCTCCCCGAAACGGCCCTTGAGGCCGGTGGAATAGAAGGTGGCGGCGTTGCTGGATTCGTCGGCGCCGAACAGGTCGATGGTGACGCTGAAATGGAAGTTGATGTATCTCTGGATGGTCGGCAGGTCGATGGCCCCTGCGGAGCGGACCCGTTCGGGATCGTCCGTGCCCAGTTCCCGCATCACCTGGCAGGTGCGCTGGATCACCCTGGAGACGCCGGATTCGCCCACGAACATGTGGTGCGCCTCCTCCGTCAGCATGAAACGGGTGGTCCGCGCCAGCGGATCGAAGGCGGACTCGGCTAGGGCGCAGAGCTGGAACTTGCCGTCCCGGTCGGTGAAATAGGTGAACATGAAGAAAGCCAGCCAGTCCGGCGTCCTTTCGTTGAAGGCCTGAAGGATGCGCGGGTTGTCCTCCTCGCCGCTGCGCCGTTCCAGCAGGGCCTCGCCTTCCTCGCGCCCGTCGCGGCCGAAGTATTTATGCAGCAGGTAGACCATGGCCCAGAGGTGGCGCCCTTCCTCGACGTTGACCTGGAACAGGTTGCGCAGGTCGTACAGGCTGGGACAGGTCAGGCCTAGGTGGCGCTGCTGCTCCACCGAGGCCGGTTCCGTGTCGCCCTGGGTCACGATGATGCGGCGCAGGTTGGCGCGGTACTCGCCGGGCACCTCCTGCCAGGCGGGTTCGCCCTTGTGGTCGCCGAAATGGATCCTGCGATCCTCCTGGCCGGGATTGAGAAAGATCCCCCAGCGGTAGTCGGGCATCCTGACGTAGTCGAACTGGGCCCAGCCCTTGGGGTCCACGCTGATCGCGGTCCTGAGGTACACGTCGAAGTCCCGGGAGCCCTCGGGACCCATCTCCGACCACCAGCCGAGGTAGTTCGGCTGCCAGTGCTCAAGCGCCCGCCGGAGCCCCCGGTCCTCGGCGAGATTGACGTTGTTGGGAATCTTCTCGTTGTAGTCGATGCTTGACATGGTCGGTTTCCTCTAAATACGGAGTTGCCGGCTACACCCGGTTCCAGTCGAATGCCGTCTTCTCCCCGGAGCCGTACACCCGGAGCGCCCCGCGCTCGCCCACCGCGTTGGGCCGCTGGAAGATCCAGTTCTGCCAGGCGCTGAGACGGCCGAAGATCCGGGTCAGCATGGTTTCCCGGCCGTTGAAGCGCAGATTCGCCTCCATGGCCGTGAGCGCATCCGGAGACATGGCAACCCGTTCCTCCACGGCGATGCGGACCTCATCGTCCCAGTCGAGGTCGTCCGGGTTGCTGGTCACGAGCCCGAGTTCGTGCGCCCCGTCCGCATCCAGCGGCTGGCCGGCCTTCGCCTGCACCGCCGACAGGGCCTCCTCCTCGTGATAGAAGCGCCGGCCGAGGCGGCTCTCCCCGGTCACCATCGGGTAGAGCCCGTCGTTCACCCCGCCTACCGTGATCCGCGGCGCGGCAGAATGGTCGTCCGGCAGGGCTAGGTGATAGCTGCGGTCGCAGGCCAGGGACAGTTCGAGAAAGGTGCCCGCGAAGCAGGAGCCCTCGTCGATGATGGCAAACAGGCTGCGGGAGGAGACGTCCAGGCGGCAGAAGGTGCGGCGCAGGTAGCCGATGGTCTCGCGCACGAACCAGTGCTCCCGGTGCGCCATGAGCACCTCGTCCATCCCGAGAACGGCCGCGGGGTCGCCGCGGGTGTGCAGGAGCCACACGCCGATGTCGGGCTCGTTGGTGCGCATGTAAAGCACCGCATCCTCCAGCTCCCGCGCCAAGGCCAGTGGATAGAAATCGGCGCCCGCGGCCACGATGGCGTCGATGGAATCCGGCAATGCCGAATCCGGCGCCCGGACGATGAACCGCGCGGTCCGCGCCCCGCGGTCGATCTCCACGGCGACATGGCGGTATCCGAGGGCCGATTCCTCTACGGTCCGCTCAAGGGGCGCCAGGTGGATGCCCGCGGCGTCCCGGGGGCGGTCGCCCGCCTCCGCCAGCGCCTCGGCGCGCTTCCGGACCACCTCCCGGAACCTTGCGGGTTTCGCGATTTCATCCACCAGCCGCCAGTCCTTGGCCCGCTGCCCCCGCACGCCCTCGGTTGTGGTGCAGAAGATGTCCGCCAGGTCGTGGCGCACATGCCGCTTGTCGGTGATGCGGGTGAGTCCGCCGGTGCCGGGCAGGACGCCCAAGAGCGGGACCTCCGGCAGGCTGACCGCGCTGGAGCGGTCGTCCACCAGGATGATCTCGTCGCAGGCCAGCGCCAGCTCGTAGCCACCACCGGCGCAGACGCCGTTCACCGCGGCAATGAACCGGAGGCCGCTGTACCGGGAGGAATCCTCGATGCCGTTGCGGGTCTCGTTGGTGAACTTGCAGAAATTCACCTTCCAGGCATGACTGCTCGAGCCGAGCATGAAGATGTTGGCACCGGAACAGAACACCTTGTCCTTCAGGCTCGTGATCACCACGCAGCGGACCTCCGGATGCTCGAAGCGGATCCGGTTCAGGGCGTCGTTGAGCTCGATGTCCACCCCGAGATCATAGCTGTTCAGCTTGAGCCGGTAGCCCGGGCGCAGCCCGGCATCCTCGTCGAAGTCCGCCGCCAGGGTGGCTACCGCGCCGTCGAAGGAGAGCTTCCAGTGGCGGTACCGGGAAGGCTCAGTGCGGTAGTCGACCGGTTCGATGGAATTGTTCACGCTGTCGCTCCCGGGGGCAAGATCATTGGTTGGGTCGAAGAAACATGCATTTTAATGCTCATTTTTACATCCGTCAAGAAATAAAATGCATGTTCAGGGTTATCCCGGGATCTCCAGGGCCCGGCGGACCAGGGACTGCAGCCTGGCAAGCGCCGTCCCGACGGGCACGTCGCTGGTGTCCACCCGGTACTGCGCCCGGGCATAGAATGGCTCCCTGGAGCTGAGGATCCCCCTCAGATCCTCCATGGCCTCGTCGTTGCCGGCCATGGGCCGCAGGTCCCCCTGGGCGATGACCCGCGCCATGTGCTCTTCGGGCCGCGCCCGGAGCCAGACTGTGGTGCAGTGGGTCAGCAGGAGATTCAGCGTGCCGGAATCCGAGACGATCCCCCCCGGCGTGGCGATGACGGCTTCCGGGTAGAGCTGGATGCTTTCCTCCAGGGCGCGGCGCTCGTAGCGGCGATAGGCAATGCCGCCGTACAGCGCCTGGATTTCCTCGATGCTGCAGCCGGCGAACTTCTCGATCTCCCTGCTGAGTTCCACGAAAGGGAATCCCAGGTCTTCTGCCAGCATGGCGCCCAGTGTGCTCTTGCCGGCCCCCCGGAGACCGACCAGCGCCACCCGGGTGTTCCCGTCCAGGTCCCCGGCCGCCGCCGCGGTGTCCAGGGATTCGGCGATCAGGACCCGCATGCGGTGCAGCGTCGCCTCGTCCCTGCCCTCCAGCAGGGACCGGATCAGCAGCCATTCCGGCGAAGCGGTGGTAAAATCCCCGACCAGTTCCGCCATGGAGCATTGCAGCGCCCCGGCGATGTGCAGCAACACCAGGAACGAGACGTTGCCCTCGCCCAGCTCCAGGTTGGCAAGATGGCGCTCCGACACCCCGGCCATCCGGGACAGCGCCTTGCGCGAGACGCCTTTCCTGGCCCGCAATCCACGCACCCGCTCGCCGAGGGCCTGCAGCACGGGATTGCGTTCGGTCTCCGAGCGCATCCCCTTGGGCGGGGTCTCCCCGTGTGCACCCTTCGCGGTTCCCGTCGCGGAAGCCGAGGCATGCATTATATTGCTTGACACTGGTCAGAGGAAAAATTACAGTAGTAAGATGCATAATATTTCATCTTGCCTGGCCGTGCAAGACTGCCCCGGGCGTCCGGGGAAAAGGGCCCATGGGGCGGCCGGCAAAAGCGCCTTCGAATTGACCCGCGGGCCCAAATGCGGCTAACGTTCCGATTGGAGCGGACATCCGGGACCGGACTCCGGTCCCCGGACAAGCCGCCCGACACCTGAGTGAGAGAGACAATGGATACCACCGACGTTCCGGCACCGGGGCCGGTCTTCAATTTTGCCGCGCACCTGATCGAGCGGAACCGGGAGCGCCCGGACAAGATCGCCTACACGGACGACCGGGGCACCCTGACATACGGCGAACTCGCCGACGGCGTCCGGCGCATGGGCGCGGCCCTGCTTGACTGCGGCATCCGCCGCGAGGAACGGGTCCTCCTGCTCATGCACGACTGCAATGACTGGCCGGTGGCCTTTCTCGGGTCCATGTATGCCGGCATCGTGCCGGTGGCGGTGAATACCCTGCTGACCGCGGACGACTACGCGTACATGCTCGGCAACTGCCGAGCCGGCGGCGTCATCGTCTCCATGGCGCTGCTCGAAACCACACGGGAGGCGATGGACAAGGCCGGCATGGCCGGCATTCCCGTCATCGTCTCCGGGGCGTCCGATCCGCCCCCCCCCGGCTGCCTGGCGCTCGACGAAATCCTGCACGGGGCCGAGGGGCTGCCGGCGGCCGCGGAAACCAGCCCCGACGAACCCGGGTTCTGGCTCTATTCCTCCGGCTCCACCGGCAATCCCAAGGGCACCGTGCACACCCACGCCAACCCGTACTGGACCACGGAACTGTACGGCAAGGGCGTGTTCGGCATCCATGAAGGCGACGTCTGTTTCTCCGCCGCGAAGCTGTTCTTCGCCTACGGCCTCGGCAACGCGCTCACCTTTCCGTTGAGCGTCGGGGCGTCGGTGGTCCTGATGGCGGGACGGCCGACACCGGACGAGGTGTTCAGGCGCTGGACCGAACAGGGAATCACCCTGTTCTTCGGCGCACCCACCGGTTACGTGGGCATGCTGGCCTCCCCGGAACTGCCGGGAGGCGACGAGGTGTCCCTGCGGCTGGCCTGCTCCGCCGGCGAGGCCCTGCCCGCGGAACTGGGCGAGCGGTTCACGAGACAGTTCGGCGTCGAGCTCCTCGACGGCATCGGCTCCACGGAAATGCTGCATATCTACCTGTCCAACCGCCCCGGCGACAACCGGTACGGCACCACGGGCAAGCCGGTGCCGGGCTATGACATCGAACTGCGGGGGGATGGCGGGAGCCTCGTGGCCGACGGCGAGATCGGCGACCTCTATGTCCGCGGACCGAGCGCGGCGCTGATGTACTGGAACAACCGGGAAAAATCCCGGGACACGTTCCAGGGCGCCTGGACCAAGAGCGGCGACAAGTACGTGCGCAATCCGGATGGGACCTACACCAATTCCGGTCGCGGCGACGACATGCTCAGGGTCAGCGGCATGTACGTCTCACCGGTCGAGATCGAAGCCACGCTGATGCAGCACGCCGCGGTGCTGGAAGCCGCCGTGGTCGGCCACAGGGATGACGACGGGCTCATCAAGACGAAGGCCTGCGTCGTCCTCAACGACGGCCACGAGGCCACCGGCCAGGAACTGAAGGAATTCGTCAAGTCCCGCCTGGCGCCCTACAAGTATCCGCGCATCATCGAATTCATCGACGCCCTGCCGAAGACGGCCACGGGGAAAATACAGCGATTCAGGCTGAGAAATACGGACTGACCGCCCCGAGGGGATACAATCCACGGAAGCGTCCCGCCCGATACCCGGCCCCGCATGCAGCCACCAGACCAGTCGACACCGGAACACCTGCCATGAGACCGAACCACCCGGAAGCCGATCCCACAACCACGGCCGCCGCCTGACGCTCGAGAACCGCCACCGTGGACTGGAACCTCCTCCTTACGCAATTCATGAACGGCCTGCAGCTCGGCCTGCTGCTGTTCCTCCTGGCATCGGGACTGACCCTGATCTTCGGGATCATGGATTTCATCAACCTCTCCCACGGCTCCTTCTACATGCTCGGCGCGTACTTCTGCGGTTCCGTGGTGGCCCGCGGGGGGTCGTTCCTCACCGGCATCCTGGTTGCCCTGGTGGGCGCCTTCATCATCGGCGCCATCGTGGAATGGGTGATCGCGCGGCGACTGTACCGCGAGGACCACCTGGACCACGTGCTGGTGACGTTCGGCCTGATCCTGATCTTCGATACGCTGGTGCACATCATCTGGGGGCCCGCGGGCATGGCCATCCCCCTGCCGGACTTCCTGAACGGCCAGATCACTCTGGGCACCCTGGTGCTGCCCATCTACCGGCTGGTCATCATCCTGGGCGGCCTGCTGGTGGCCGGGATCCTCAGCATCATGGTGACCCGGAGCCGGCTTGGCATGCTGATCAGGGCCGGCGCGTCCAACCGCACCATGGTGGAGGCGCTGGGGGTGAACATCCACCGCCTGTTCCTGGTGGTGTTCGCCATCGGCGCCGCCATGTCGGCCTTCGCCGGCATGCTGATCGCCCCCATCACCGAGGCCAGCATCGGCATGGGCAACGAGATCATCATCATCGCGTTCGTCGTCGTCATCGTCGGCGGCATCGGCTCCATCAAGGGCGCCTTCTACGCCGCCATCATCATAGGCCTCATGGATACCCTGGGACGCTCCTACCTGGATGACCTGCTGAAGGTGTTCATGTCCGTTCACCACGCCGAAACCGCCGCACCGGCGCTGTCCTCCATGCTGGTGTACATACTGATGGCCGTGGTCCTGGCCTTCCGTCCCCAAGGCCTGTTCCCGCCCGCCGGGGCCCGCTAGGGATGTCCTGGCTGCCGACATCGGTTTCGGGCCGCATCTACACCGCGCTGCTGTTGCTGCTCGCAGCCGCGCCGTGGATCATCCTGTGGGCCGACCAGCCGTTCCTGCTTGATCTCCTCAGCCGGGGACTGATCCTGGCCATTGCCACCATCAGCCTCAACCTGATCCTGGGTTACGGCGGCATGGTCAGCCTCGGCCACGCCGCGTTCATCGGCATCGGCGCCTACTGCGTCGGCATACCCGCCTACTACGACATCTACAACGGCTGGATCCACCTGCTGCTGACCATCGTGGTGAGCGCGGCATTCGCGCTGGTGACCGGCACCATCTGCCTGCGCACCAAGGGCGTCTACTTCATCATGATTACGCTGGCCTTCAGCCAGATGGTGTACTTCACCTTCGTCAGCCTGGAGGAATACGGCGGCGACGACGGCCTGGTCATCTACCTGCGCAGCGATTTCCCGGCCTTCATGACCATGGACGGCCCCGTGGCGCTGTACTACTGGATCTTCGGCGTGCTGCTGCTGGCGCTGCTGCTGGTCCACCGGCTGGTCCATGCCCGGTTCGGCCGCGTGATCGTCGGGTCCAAGTTCAATGACGAGCGCATGCAGTCGCTCGGTTTCAACACCTACCGCTACCGGCTGGCCTGCTATGTGATCTCGGGCGTGATCTGCGGGATCGCCGGCATGCTGCTCGGGAACTTCACCAGCTTCATCAGCCCGGAGATGATGAGCTGGATCCGCTCCGGGGAACTCATCTTTATGGTCGTCATGGGCGGCACGGGTTCCCTGTTCGGCCCGCTGATGGGCACGGGCGCCTTTGTCTTCCTGGAACAGTACCTGCCGGAATTCATGAAACTGCTCAGGGAGTCCTGGCTGGAATACTGGCACCTGCCCTTCGGCCTGCTCCTGGTGGCCCTGGTCCTGTTCGGCAAGGGGGGCATCCACGGCATGCTGACCCGCCTGGATGCGAGGCGCGGGAGGACGGAAAGTGACTGAACCCATCCTCAGGATCACCGGTCTTTGCAAGAACTTCGGCGGCATCATCGCCACGGACAACGTCAACCTTGAGGTGCAGCCGGACATCATCCACGCCATCATCGGCCCGAACGGCGCCGGCAAGACCACCCTGATCGCGCAGCTGTCCGGTCAGCTCCGGCCAAGCGCCGGGCGGATCGAATTCAACGGCGAGGACATCACCCATCACTCCACGGCGAGCCGCGCCCATTCCGGGCTCGCCCGCTCGTTCCAGATCACCAGCGTGGTCCTGCCGATGACCCTGCTGGAGAATGTCATGCTCGCGGTGCAGGGCACCAGCGGCCACTCCTACCGTTTCTGGCGGCCCGTGAGCCGGGATCAGGAGATGCGGAACCAGGCCATGGAACACCTTACCCGGGTGGGGCTGGGCGACCGCGTCCACCGGCTCGCGGCGGAGGTGTCCCACGGCGAGCAGCGCCAGCTCGAGGTAGCCATGGCGCTCGCGATGAAGCCGCGCATGCTCCTGCTGGACGAACCCATGGCCGGCATGGGCACGGAGGAAAGCGCCCGCATGGTCGAGATCCTCTCAGGCCTTCGGGGGGACAAGACCATTCTGCTCATCGAACATGACATGGACGCCGTCTTCACCCTGGCGGACATCCTGTCCGTCCTGGTGAACGGCCACATCATCGCCACCGATACCGTGGAAAACATCCGTGGCAACCTGGAAGTCCAGAAAGCCTATCTGGGGGAAGAACATGCTTGAACTGGCCGGCGTCGAGACGTTCTATGGCTCCATCCAGGCGCTCTTCGGCATGACCCTGCGGGCGGAGGAGGGAAAGGTCACTACCCTGATCGGCCGCAACGGCATGGGCAAGACCACCACAGTGGGCTCCATCCTGGGAATCGTCCCCTGCCGCAGCGGCCAAATCACGTTTCTCGGCGACCGGATCGACGGGAAGCCCGCCTACCAGGTGGCGCAGCACGGCATCGGACTGGTGCCCGAAGGCCGGCAGGTCTTCCCCAACCTGAGCGTGCGCGAGAACCTGATGGCCACCGCCACCAACTTTGCCGGCCTGGACGATCCATGGACCCTGGACCGGATGCTCGATTTCTTTCCCGCCCTCAAGGAAAGGCTCGGCAACATGGGCAGCCAGCTCTCGGGCGGCGAACAGCAGATGCTGTCCATCGGCCGCGCCCTGATGCTGAACCCGCTGCTCCTGATCCTGGACGAGGCCACGGAGGGGCTGGCGCCCCTGATCCGCCGGGAGATCTGGAAGCGCCTTGACCTTCTCAAGCAGTCCGGGCTGACCATACTGCTGATCGACAAGAACATCGAGGAACTCAACCGGATCGCCGACCACCACCACATCATCGAGAAAGGCAGGGTTGTCTGGAGCGGAAGCCCCGCCGAACTGCAGGCGAACCCGGGCCTGAAAATGCAGTACCTGGGGATTTAGACGCCCCGCCGCCTGCGTTCATGAACACTCCCGCGACCATACAGCTCGAGCCGGGCTGGCTTGACATCCTGGGCCCCCAGTTCAACGAGCCGTACATGGTCTCCCTGAAGGAATTCCTGCGGGAACAGAAAGACCGACGTAAGGTGATCTACCCGAACAGCGGTAACTGGTTCAACGCCTTCAACTCGACACCCTTCGACAAGGTGAAGGTCGTGATCCTCGGTCAGGATCCCTATCACGGGCCCGGCCAGGCCCACGGCCTGTGTTTCTCGGTGCTGCCGGGCATCCCGTTCCCCCCGTCCCTGCAGAACATTTTCCAGGAACTGGGGCAGGACCTCGGCATTCCGACGCCCGCCCATGGCTGCCTCCAGCACTGGGCCGACCAGGGCGTGCTGCTGTTGAATGCCACCCTCACCGTCGAGCGCCACCGCGCAGGCTCCCACCAGGGCAAGGGATGGGAGCAGTTCACCGATTTCGCGGTGCAGTCCCTGGAAAAGGCCCGGGATGACCTGGTATTCATGCTGTGGGGAAGCTACGCGCAGCGCAAGGGCGAGTTCGTGAATCCCCGGCGCCACCTGATCCTCAAGTCGCCGCACCCCTCGCCGCTGTCGGCCCACCGCGGCTTCTTCGGATGCCGGCATTTTTCCCGGGCCAACCAATGGCTGGAAGAATACGGCAAGCCCCCGATTGACTGGTCAATCCCATGAAATTGGGCTTCATCTACGAGCACCCCTCCTGGTCCGATTCCCTGATTGCCGCATTTGAAGAGGCCGGCGTCGACCTGGTGCCCATCAACGTGGGCGAGCTTTCCTTCTCCGCATCCGGGGATGACATTCCCTTCGCACTCGCCGTCAACCGTGTCAACGTGATGCCGTCAGCGGACAGGCCACCACATGTCGTGTTCCACACCCTGCACTACCTCACCTTTCTCGAGGCCCGGGGAGTCCGCATCGTCAACGGGGCCAGGGCCCACCAGGCGGGCGCGTCGAAGGCCGTCCAGAACGGCATCTTCCAGCGCCTGGGCCTGCATTACCCCGAAGCGGTCGCGGTCTACCGACCCTCGGATGTGCGGGATGCGGCGGAACGGATCGGCTTTCCGCTGATGGTCAAGCCCAACATCGGCGGCTCCGGCGCGGGCATCCGGCGCTATGACTCCCCCGACGAGTTGGAAGCCGCGATGCGCGGACGGCAGCTCGATCTCGGCATCGACGGAACGGGACTCATACAGCGCTACGCCCCAACGAACGGATACGTCTACCGGGTAGAACTGCTCGGCGACGCCCTTCTCTACGCGATCAGGCAGCCGGTGGCGGAGACCTCCTTCAACTACTGCGCCGCGGACGGCTGCAGTGTCCAGGGGGACGGCAGCGGCGATGATCCCAATTTCCACGCGGCCGGGGAAGAGAACCGGATCCAGCCGTTTGTGCCCCCGGATTCCATTCTGTCGGACGTGCGCTCTGTCGTGACGGCGGCGGGCGCCGACCTCGGCGGCGTCGAGTACTTCCTGGATCCGGCCGATGGCCGGCCCTGTTACTACGATTTCAACCCGTACTCCAATTTCGTGACGAACGGCAAGGCGCTGTTCGGGTTTTCGCCGGAGCACCGCTTTGTCGAATTCGTGACCGCGCTGCGGTAGCACCCGGGGCAGGAACGGATGCCGGAAGCCTGCTTCCGCATCCGGGGCCTTGGCTCCTTCCATGAACCCGGCTGCCCGTTCACCGGATTGGATTTTTCCTGCCTTGCGACATGCACGGGTTGGTCCATCAGGGAAGATCGACTTGCCGTTTTCGCGGGAAGATGATCCCGCCGTCGCCGCAACGAAAACGGGTTCCCGTTCAGTGGCCCGCTTCCGGTTATTTCCGCACAATCAACGCATCGACGGCAACGGCTTCCCGGGCGTTCACGATGATCGGGTTGATATCCATCTCGGCGATATGGTCCTGCAGGGCGATGGCCAGATGGGACAGTTTCACAATGCTGCCGATCAGTCCTGATCTGTTGCCGGGGGGCTGGCCGCGTATCCCCCGAAGCAGCCTGTCGATCTTGAGGGAAGAGAGCATTTCATCGACTTCTGCGTGGGAGACCGGCGGCAGGGCCACGGTCCGGTCGGCGAGAAGCTCGATCTGGGTTCCGCCTGCCGATATCATGATAAACGGCCCGAATTGCGGGTCATTGACCATGCCAAATCCGATCTCGGTGCCCGGGGCGACCTGTTCGCAGACAAGGGCTTCGGCGCCAAGACGGGTCTCCATGTCCTGGTAGTGTCCCGCGAGCTGTTCGGCATCGCATATGCCGGGCACGACTCCGTTCCGCTCCGTCCTGTGAAGCAGGCCCGGGGCGCGGGACTTGAGCACCACCGGATAGCCGAATTCCTCTGCGCAATCCAGCGCTTGCTGCAGGGTGTCGACCTTGCAGCGCCGCGGTACCGCGATCCCGAAGTCCCCCAGCATGTCCAGGACGGTTGTCTCCATCAGGTGGTTTTCATCCGCCTCGGCCAGATGATGCCGCCACTTCATCGTCCTGTCCGGATCAAGGGCAAAATCGGATTTTTCGGGTGAACGGTGCAACCGGTCGCGATGACGGTGGAGGTGGCGGGTCGCCAGGAGAGCCTCCCGGGCGCCGTCGATGAACGGAATGTCAGCCTCATGCGCCTTCCTGCAGAGTTCCGGATGGGAGATGTCGCTGTAGCAATTGGCCATTGCCAGCGGTTTTTCATTTTCCTGAGAGACTTTCCTGACCGCCCTGAAGAAGGCTTCCGCCAGGTAGTGCCCGTCGCGAAAATTGGCGAAGAAGATACCGCTTGCCACCGCGGGATCCCGCATCAGGGCCGCGATGCAGGCGTAGAACCGGTATTCGAAGTTCCTGTTGGTTCCCCAGGCGTCCAGTGGATTGTCGGCTTTCAGCCCGGGCTCCAGGTGCCGGGCAATCTCGTCCTTGGTCTGCTGGCTGATCCGGGCGAACCCGATGCCTAGGTCATGGCAGATATCCGTGACCAGTTCCATGAAACCGCCGGATTCCTGGATCGTCGCCAGTTCCCCGGGACCTGGCCTTCGGGCGGACTGCAGCAGCATGAGCAGGGCGGCCATCTCGTCGAAATCGCCCACTTCCATGACCCCGTACTTCCTGAAAACGGCTTCCAGGGCGGCATGGTCTCCGGCCATGGCACCGGTATGGGTCTTGGCCAGTTCCGCTCCGAGCGGCGACTTCCCGACCTTCAGGGCGACGACCGGTATACCCCGTTCGTTGGCTTTTTCCAGGGCGCCGAGAAAACCGGCCGGATTCCTGACGGTTTCAAGGAACAGGGCGATGACCCGGGTCGTTTCCTGTTCCAGTGACCAGTCCATGTAATCCGACACGGAGGTTGTCAGTTCATTGCCGCAGGACACGCACAGGTTGAATCCGAGCCGGTTGCCGTTATGAACCAGCGCGCTGAGGGCCGACCCGGACTGGGCGATGTAGCTGATGGAGCCCGCTTCCACTGTCCTGTCCATCGGAAAGATTCCGGCGAACAGCCCGGAGCCGACGGAATAGAATCCCATCCCGTTGCCCCCGCAGACCGGAATCCCCGCAGTGTCCGCCAGCCGCGCCAGTCGCTGTTTCAGCGGCGGGTCGGTATCGTTTTCCAGTGTGCAGCTGGAATAGATGGTAGCCGCCTTCACGCCACGCTCTACAGCCTGGCTCAAGGCGCCCTCCAGGCGCTCGTTGGACACCGCCAGGATGGCATGATCGACAGCCTGCGGCAGGGCGGCGAGGTCCGGGAAGCACCGCACCCCGATAATCTCCGGATACCCCGGATTGACGGGATACACGGTGCCCCGGTAACCGGAATTGATGACAAGTTCAGCCAGGTTCCGGCCCGGGCTGCCCGGTTTTTCCGAGGCACCCACCAGGGCGATGGAACCGGGTTTCAGCAGCGGGTCAAGCCGGTGCATCGGGTTTTTCAAGCCTTTCCTCCCGCCAAATGAGAGCCGCCTTGAATCCCTGTTCCCTGAGTATCCGGTTGAATTCCCTGCGAATATCCGTCTCGGTGGTCTCGATTTCGATGGAGATCTCGAGCCCCGCATCCAGGGCCTGTTCCATGCCCATGATCCGGTAGGATTCGTTGATCGCCTTCTTGGTCAGCCGGACCGAGTCGGGATCCATGAGAGCTGCTTCACGGGCAAGGCTTCTTCCGCGGGCCAGCACCTCCTGGTCGGGCACCACTTCGTTCACGAGGCCATGCAGCAGCGCCTCGTCGGCAGTCATCCGGTCCTGCCCGGTGAGCAGCATTTTCTTGGCCCGTTTCGGATTGACATACCAGGGCAGCAACATGGCCACTATACTGCTGCCGAATCGAACTTCCGGTTCCCCGAACAACGCGCTTGCCCCGCAAACCGTCATATCGCAGGCCAGTGCAAGTTCAAAGCCGGCTGCCAGGGCGTACCCATTCACGGCGGCAATGGTCGGTTTCTCGCAATGCCAGAATCGCATGATTACCGCAAGGTCATACTCCAGGGCCGCGCGCCATTCCCGTTCACCCCTACGGCCTTTTTCCACCGATGCCTTCAGGTCGAATCCTGCACAAAATGAACGGCCGTTGCCATGCATAACGATGGCCATGACCGCATCGTTGCCTTCCAGGTCGTCCAGGGCGTCCTCCAGTTCATGGAGCATGACGGCGTTGATGGCATTCAGCTTATCCGGACGGTTCAGGCTGATTGTGGCAACGGGACCGTCAAACGAAAGCTGGATGGTTTCGTAAGTCATGACCGGTACAGGATATGCCCCGTAAAAATGAGGGGGATTATAGATATGTCGGCAGCCTTCTCACGCAATTTTTATTCACCCGCGAGCGACATGACCGTGGATGGATTTGGAGCCAATCCCCTGGGCCCTCAGCCATGGTGAGTCCACCATGAATCCAGGAGGGACGGTGTCAAAAGAAGTTTCAATCGAGGCGACCTTTGATGGTTCATAACCACCGAAAAACCTAATTATCAAAATATCCGCAAGCTTCCAATTTTTTGTGAATGACAGATTTGTATGTTATTACGTCATGCAAAAAACCAATTCCAAATCCTCCGTGTACAGCATCGAACGAAAGGGATGCGCACGATGATCGAATGGATTTTCACCAGAGCATCGTTTTTCGAAACTGCGTCCGGGATGCTGTAGTACCCGGGACCGAGTTGCCTATCTTGGTGCCTTGACAATGGACCTTGGGTCCCAATGCGGACGTAGGCGCCGCATTGAATATCATGTCCCTCGGGATTGGGGTGTTTGGACGGCGAGAAGCGTTGGAGAAATCCGCTTCCCCGACCCGTCAAAATATGAACATGAGGTTGATGGCTTAGGTTGAATAATTCCCTTGGTTACTGGGATTTATCTGACCGATCCGGCTTTGCCAACCTGTACACCTTCTCATCCAGCGTATCCAGACCCCTTTCCCGCAGGTTGCCGACAATATCCGGACCCGAGGATTCCGAAATCAGGTCCACCGAAAAGCCCGGCTCAAACAATTCTCGAACCTCCTCCTCGCCAACTGAAAACGGTGGTCCCTGCATTTTTTGTTCATCGTAGGTCATGCTGATCAGGAGCCCCCGGCAGCCCGGCGGCAGAATGTCCGCCATGTGTCCGGCATAGCCGGGCCGCATCGCTTGCGGCAGGGCAATCAGCGCAGCCCGGTCGTAGACGCCCCGCATGGCGTCCAGGTCGTCTGCGGAAAGATCGAAAAAATCGCCGGCATACAAGGTGATGGATTCACTGACATATCCGGTAAAGTGCCCCCGCGCTTCAGCACGGTATGCAATACCGTTCTCGACAAAGAACGCCTCGCAGGCCGCCCTACTCAGATCGATGCCCAGAACCCGGTAGCCCTGTTCCGCCAACCAGAGCATGTCCAGGGACTTCCCGCACAGCGGCACGAACACACCGGTACCACGGGGGATGCCGAGACCCGGCCAGAATTTCCTCAACCGGGAATTGATTTTCTGCTGGTGAAAGCCGAGTCGGTTTTCCGACCAGCGCTGGTGCCAGAACTCGGGCTCCACGATCTCAGCTGCCCTGGGCGGACTGGTAGGTTTCGATACTGCTGCGGATGTTCGGCGGAATCCGAAGGGGGGACATGGCGGCGGCCTCCACGAACGTGGCGGTGGTTTGCCCGGTGAAGCACAGCGTGCCGTTCTGCCTCCCGGTCACGGCATGGGACACGGAGGAATTGCCGATGTGGGTCACTTCCACGCAGATCCCGAGAACATGCAGCGGTGTGACCGGGGACTTGAAATCGAACCCGAGGGAAACGAAGGGCGTTCCGATCCCATACCGGAGGTTGAGCTCATACCATCCGGCACCCACGCAATGCCGGTACCAGGCCTCGATGGCATCAAGGCTCCAGGCGGGAATATTGGCCGTATAGGCAATCTGCGCGGGGTCACAATCACCCCATCCGACGGTGATTTCATGTACCAGCGGTCCCGTGAAAGACTGCCTGGGATGGTCGATATCCCGCCATGGGCCGGGAGACCGGATACCCGCATAATCCCGAACCGGCCGTGCCGACTCCTGCGTGGTCACGTTCTTCCCTGTGAATGGCGCCTTGGTGTTGCCAAGCGAAAATGCCGCTCCGCCCGAACGAAGCGAAGCGAAGCGGCATTCAGATCGGAATCAGGCTGTTACAGCTTGCAATCGGCGGCATAGGGGTCCTGGTGGTTTTCGAACACCGTGTCCACGATCTTCGTCGTCCACCGGCCCTGGTCATCCTCAACCACCTCGCGCAGGTAGAAATTCTGGATCGGCATGTGGTTGTTGCCGTACTTGTACGGGCCGCGCACCGAATCGTAATTCGCCGCCATCAGCGCGTCGCGGATTCCGTCCTTGTCCTCCAGGTTCCCGCCGACCGCTTCCACCGCGCTCTTGATCAGCATGATCGCATCATAGGACTGCGCCCCATAGAACGAGGGATACTTCCCGTGCTTCTCCAGGTACGAGGAAACGAATTTCCGGTTCGCCGGCGTATCCAGGTCCGGTGACCAGAATTGCGTATTCTTTGATCCCAGAACACCGGCCAGATTCCCCTCCTGCATCCGTGGCAGGCCAATGGCGTCCACCGTGAACACCGTGTACAGCGGAATCACTCCCTGCAAACCTGCCTGCTGGTACTGCTTGATGAACGCGCCGCCCGCCTTGCCCGGGTAAAACACGAAAATCCCTTCCGCCCCGGATGCCTTCGCTTTCGCCAGTTCCGCGGAGAAATCCAGCTGGGCGTCCGCACCCCACTTGGTGAAGTCCTTGCCCAGCACTTCTCCCTTGAACGTCGACTCCACGCCGGACACCATGTCCTTGCCCGCCGCGTAGTTCGGCGCCATCACGTACAGGGATTTCACACCCTGCTGGGTCAGGTGTTCACCCATCGCCATCGGTGTCTGGTCATTCTGCCAGGAGGTGGAGAAGAAATTCTCGTGGCACAACTGCCCGGCAATCTTCGAGGGGCCCGCGTTGGCGCTGATCAGGAACTTGCCCCCGTCCAGGGCCGACTTCATCGACGCCAGCAGCACGTGGGACCAGATGAATCCGGAAATAAAATCCACGTCGTCCTGCTTGACCAGCTTGTCCGTCTTCTGCTTGCCGATGTCCGGCTTGAAACCATCATCCTCCATGATCAGATCCACGTCCAGGTCACCCATCTTGTGGCCGATGTGCTCCAGTGCCAGGTTGACCGAGTTTTGCATGTCCGCGCCGATCACGCCCGCCGGCGTCGTCAGTGTGGTCACGAAACCAATCTTTACGCTGTCCGCATGGGCAAGGCCCATTGCCGACAGCAACGCGGCAGCCAGGGTGCCACGAACCAGTTGATGCATTGTCTTCACGAAAGAACTCCTAATAAGAATAAGTGGTGAATTGGAAAGGATATCCCGGTCCGACATGGTTCGTACAGCCGGGAAGTATAGGCGGATATTAGCGCCTTTTTCCGTGCATTACACCCGCATGTCCGGGAAACATGCCCCGGTTGCCGGGCTGCGCGAAACCGGATAACCGGCATCAGGAATGATGTTCACTCAGAAAAGGGAGAAGTATTCGCGGTGCTCCCAGTCGCTGACGCTCTGCATGTAGCGCTGCCACTCCGCCCTCTTGATCTGCGCGTAATAGTCCACGAATTCGGCGCCGAGGGTATCACGCCAGAATCCGCTGCCAGCAAAAGTCCGCAGTGCTTCCGACAGGTCCGCGGGCAGCCGCTCGGCATCCGCGGCATAGGGCGCCTCGACCGGCTCCGGGGGAACCAGGCCGCGTTCCACTCCGTCAATACCGCCCAGCAGTTGCGAGGCGATGTACAGGTAGGGGTTTGCCGCCGGCTCCCCGACCCGGTTTTCTACCCGGGACGCCCCGTTCCCGGGTTCGCACAATGAGCGGATCATGGCGCCGCGGTTGTCACGTCCCCATTGCACCCGGTCCGGCGCCAGGGAAAACGGCTGATAGCGCTTGTAGCCGTTGATCGTCGGCGTGGTCAGCAGGCAACTCTCCCTGGCATGTTCCAAAAGGCCGGCGACCCACCGTCCGGCAACGGACGAAAGATCGCCGCCCGGTTCGGGAACAAACAGGTTGTGACCGCTGGCGCTGTCCCTGACCGACTGGTGGAGGTGCCAGCCGTTGCCCATGGCATTGTTGAGGCCCGGCCGGCACATGAACGTGGCATGCAGTCCCTCGCGCGCGCAGACCTGCTTCACCATGCTGCGGAACAGCACCATCCGGTCGGCGGCCTCCATGGGCCCGGTGGGATGAAAGGTGATTTCCAGCTGGCTGGGACCGAATTCCACCTCCAAGGTCCTGATCGGTAAGCCGAGGTCCGTGGCGTGCCGGCGGATGAGGTCCATCACCGGCTCGACGCAGTCGTAATGCTGCTCGGTCAGGTACTGGTAGCCGTGCGACAGCAATGCCGTATCCGGCGGCTGCTGGGGCTTGCCGCTGTGATGGTGTTCCAGGTTGGGTGCGGTGACTCGGTACACCGCGAACTCCACCTCAAGGCCGCAGACCATCTCCATCCCGTCATCCAGCAGCCGCGTCACCGCATTGCGCAGGATCTGCCGCGTGGACAGGTGAACGGGGCGGCCGTCACGGAAATACAGGTCGGCAAGCATCCAGCCACTGCCCGGCGACCAGGGCAGCAGGCAAAATGTGCCGGGGTCCGGAACCATCACCAGGTCCGACGCCCCGGTGAGGATCCCGGGCCCGAAACCGGCATTCTCGTCCCAGACGGGAAACACGGTGGCGTGCGAGGTGTCCTTGAGCAGCAGGGTGCTGGTGATCGCCACACCGTTTTCCATTGCCTCCGCTAGGCCATCGGACAGGATCACCTTGCCCCGCAGTATTCCATGCTGGTCCGCGAAGGAAATACGCACGGTCTCAAGGCCCTTCTCCCGGACGCAATCCATCACGGAGGCCAGCGCGGTAACCCGTGCATTGTCGTTCAGGCCGCAGCGGGTCGCGAAGCCTGGCTCACTCATTGGCCTGATGGATTCGCCCAGGGCGCCGACTGTCGCCGGTCCAGTTCCGCATCGACCCATTCCCGGGACCAATCGGCATGTCCGACCATGGCATCAACGGCAGGCGGCCCGGTGACGCTGCCTGCCTCGGTATTTCGCAGCGGCAATGCCGTCTCGTTGCCCGCTTCCACGTGGCCGATCATTTCCCTCAGCAGCCGGCGATACTGGATGATTCCCGCGTCGCTGTGCCCCAGGTGTTCGTCAGTCCGGTCCTGCACCGGCCCCATGGACTCGCAGGCCCACTGGTCGTGGACATTGATATCGAATCCCATGCCGGTATAGGTCCTGGTGCGCTGTTCCTGCGCGTCGAAGTGGTAGCTGTTTGACGCATTCGTCTTCGGCCGGTAATCGGGAAGCTCATGCTCCGCCAGGCGCTGGGCGCGCATGGTGTCCTTGTCCACGGCATCGCCATAACTGGTGAACATGGCATACCAGTAGCAGCGCGTGTCGTCCACGGGGACATGCCACTGGGTAATGTTCATCTCCGCGGACATGGGTATGGTGATCGCGCAGGGAAAAACCTGGTTGGTCACGCGAACATGCATGCGTTCCCCGTCACCGGGATCGCGCAGGCTGATCAGGCGTAGTCCCCATAGCGTCCGTTCGACCCGGATGTCCGGTCTCGGATGGCGCCTCAGCAGTTCCGTGACGGGGATATCCGTGTTGACCGTGCGGTCGCGGAACTGCTTTCCGTACCCCTCCGCCGGGTTCTCGTCCTCGAGAAACCTGTGCAGGAAAGATGCATGGGCCGGGTCGATGCCGACTTCAAGGGCCTGCAGCCAGTTGCAGTGCCACAGGCCCTTGAACGAGAAAACGTGGGATTCCGGTGCCCGCAGGCAATCGAGGGCCGGCGTGGGCGGAGGCTCGCCGGGACCGAGATAGGCGAACACGATGCCGTTGGTCTCTGTCACCGGATAAGAGCGCACCTGTATCCCTTCATGCATTCGGCTGCCTTCCGGTTCCGCCGGCTGTTCCAGGCAGCGTCCCTTCGTGTCGAACAGCCAGCCATGGAACACGCAGCGAAGCCCCCCGTCCTCCAGCCGCCCGTAACAAAGGTCAGCCCCGCGATGGGGACAATGACGCTGGATCAACCCGGGTTTGCCGGACTCATCCCGGAACAGTACCAGCGACTCTCCCAAAAGCGTAACCGGCACCAGCGGCCTGTCGCCTGCGAGTTCATCGGTCAGCGCCGCAGGCAGCCAGTAACGACGCAGCAGCTCTCCCGCCGGTTCTCCTTTGGCCGTGCGGGTGAGGTAATCATTCTGTTCACGGCTCATCATGGCCTTTGACCTTCGAAAGAGCGCATGTAAAGCATCATACTGAAATTGATCGGCAGTGTCATATGAGCGGCTCTCTCTACGCCAGCGTTCCGGAGCAGCCGGAACTCACCACGGCAACCGGACATTCCAACGGCTCCGTGCGTTCCCCCCTTTCCCCCGATGCGGGTTTGCCCCAGCCCGGTTCCGAGGACACTACACCAAGTCGTCTCGTCGACTTCGTACAGCACGGCCCCATTCCGGTACGCGAAGATCGTATCGGCCAATGGCTTACAAAAGCTGTCTTGCCAATGTCACCGTGGCTGAGAAAGACGCTCACCCCTGACGCTGGGTTCCATTGGGGCGTTCGGCCTTTGTGTGCATTCACGCTACCTGCTCCGGTGACCACGCAACCCGGTTCGCCAAAAACTTTGCGAACGGCCCGACATCCTGATCGACACTGGCGCTTTCAAGCCCCGCCATGTAGGCATCGCGATCCTCGACGCGAATGACGGTCCATGGATAGCCGCCGGATGCCAGCATCGCGTTCATGACAAAGCGCGCCATGCGTCCGTTGCCGTCCGGGTAAGGGTGGATATAGCCGAACAGCCAGTGCCCGAGCACGGCGCGAACGGAAGGTTCGGTTTCAGTCTCCAGCAGATCGAACAGGGCCGGCATGGCATCACGCACCGCTTCCCGGCGCGGCGGCACATGCCGCGACCCCCGCAGATACACGGCGTCGCTGCGATAACCCGCCAGAGCAGAAGCCACGATCAAGCCGGCGGGAACGCAAGGCTGAAACAGTTCACAATACCAGTCCCGGTGAGCCTTGCGGACAAGCGCGCCGGCTCCACCGCCGCCAATGATCTCACTGACCACTGCCCGCACAAGCCGGAACGCCTGCCAGTAACCGCGCGCGGCCAGCGCATCGCGGTTCTGCAGGTCGGCGTCATGATGATCCGGATCCCAGTTGCCCACTTGTACCCGGTCGATCAGTTCCGGCGTGACGCGGTAACCCTCGATCGACAGCGAGTGGTAGGCATCGTTCCGATAGATATCGTCAACGAAGGACAAATAGGCCCCGGTGTCTTCGGGTAAACCAGGCGCTTCGGGAAATGCTCCGATCACGGGCCCCCGCATCGTCTCCCACAGCGATTGCAGGCGGCCGACAATCGGCGCCTGGGCCCGGCCGGACGGACCAAATGTCTGTTGCGGCTCAAACGGATCGGTTTCGCGGACGTCGTAACCGGTGCGTTTCATGACGCTTAGAATCTCATCGGCCACGTCCCCCCTGCCGATCCGGCGGAAGGCGCCAGCCAGCCGTCCGGCAATCACCGAATGACCGCCTTCGAGCAGTCTCCGGAGCACGTCAGCTGCATCGCGGATGCCCGAGAGTACAACCTGCGCTTCGACCGGATGGCGGATATAAAACAACTCCGGCACGCGCACCAATGCCGCCTCGGGCATAAATAGCCGCAGCCCGTCGAGACCCGTCAGATCGGCCTCCGACGGCATGTCTTTTTGTCTGAGGTCGTATAAAGACGTGCCGAACAACAGTTCGACGGTGTTGTTGGCACCCCCGGGCGTATAAATAATGACCTGCCGGGGGATGACGGTGTTTTCCGCGTGGAGCAGCAATGACAGTTCCGGGGACAGGTGCCAGTCCGGTCCGAACCGGGCCGTGCAATAGGCCGCGCAGAACTCCCAGAAAGAAGCGAACCACGGCGTCGTATCGCCAGGATCGGCACCCGGGCTGCAGGAGACCAGCCAGCCCTTCATCACCTCGCGCAAGAAACCGTTTCCGACCAGCCGCTCGCGATGAACACGCGTCAGTTCGCCGGAGCGGAAGACCCGCCGCCCCCGCTCTTGGAGCGTCTCAAGCTGCGCCAGCGAGGCTGCGAGTTTTTGGTTCGGTGTCGCCATGACTGACTATTCGTGTGGTTTAGGGAGTTTAATATGCTGTATTAATACAAGTATATTGTGCAGTATATATTCAAGTCAATAATGTTGCGCATATACACGTAAATTGCGCCGTGGCAACACACGTCCATCGACACAGCGATGCTCACAGGAAACACGGATTTCAGTCGAGCGCTGCCCGGAAGGATTGCGCCTAATTCACAACCGGGGAAGTTGACGCAAAAGGCTGAACGCCCTTATTTAGTGTCCGGCGGCAAACTCATAGAATTTTGATTTGAAAGGAGAAATCGT
>VYFG01000070.1 GCA_009842505.1 Gammaproteobacteria bacterium | reverse complement strand
CAACCTAATCCCTCAGGTCGGGTAATGGAATGACGCCCTGGAATGGCCGGTTACGGCCCACTGACGTCGCTGACGGCGACCATCCGGCCAGTGGCGAGGGACTCTGTCGCCGCATCCGCAACCGCGAGGGCGGCCAGGCCGTCCCAACCATCCGGATAGTCGACCTCCTCCCCCCTGACGACAGCGCAGAACGTCTCGATTTCTTGCCGGTAGGCGTCCGCATAGCGTTCCATGAAGAAGTGGCCGAGCGGATCGGTCATGAAGCCTTCCCGGCCGGCCAGTTCAACCGTCGTCGCCACGGGATTTCCGGCCGACACCATGCCGCCGGAGCCGTGGACCTCGATCCGCTGATCGTAGCCGTAGCATGCACGGCGTGAGTTCGACACCAGGGCGAGCCGGCCGCCGGACGACCGCAACATGACTGTCGCGGTATCGACATCGCCGGCATTGCCGATGGCAGGGTCGATGGCTGCCGTGCCCATGGCGGCAACCTCCACGATCTCCTCGCCGATCAGGAACCGCAGCATGTCGAAATCATGGATCGCCATGTCCCGGAAAAGTCCGCCGGACCGTTCGATGTAGGAAAGCGGCGGCGGTGCCGGATCCCGGGACGTGATCTGGACGAGCTCGACGTCTCCGATCCGACCACCGTCGATTGCCTCGCGCAGCCGCCTGAATGACGGATCGAACCGGCGGTTGAAGCCGATCATCAACGGCACCTCTGAGCGGGCCGCCTCGAAGACGCAGCACCGCGCCACCTGCATGTCCAGTGCGATGGGTTTTTCGCAAAATATGACCTTGCCCGCATTGGCGGCCTGCCCGATCTGCGCGGCATGGAATTCGGTCGGCGTGGCGATCAGCACTCCCCGCAAGGCGGAGTCGGCCAGCAATTCATCCACGGAAACCGCCCGGGCGCCCGATTCCCCGGCAACCGACGCGGCAGCCGCCTCATCGGAATCGGCGACGGCGACAAGCTCCACATCCGGAATTTGCGTGACTGAGCCGGCATGAATCCGTCCGATCCGGCCAGCCCCGACAAGACCGAGGCGGACTGGTGCGCTCATGACTCCGCGTCGCGCTGGAAGATCCAGTCATGGCTGGGATGGTTCCTGAACCGCCACTTGCGTTCGGGCCCCGCCATCACGTTGAGGTAATACATCTCGTAGCCGTAGGGGACGCCGCAGGGATGGTGCCCGCGCGGCACCAGAACGGTATCGCCGTCGCTGACCGTCATCGTCTCGTCCAGTTCGCCATCTTCCGTGAAGACCCTCTGGAACCCGAAACCCTGGGGTGGATCGATGCGGTGATAGTAGGTCTCTTCCAGATAGGTCATGCCCTCGCCCTCATCCGCGTCATGCCGATGGGGCGGATAGCTCGACCAGTGACCCTGGGGAGTGAACACCTCGGTGACCAGCAGATGGTCGGCGATGTCGGCGTCGTCCATCGCAATGGGGTGGATATAGCGGGTATTCGTGCCCTTGCCGCGCTTGATGAGGGGGATGCCGGACGGGTCGATGGCCGCCGCCGCATGCCCGCCGAAACCGGGGGCCGAACAGACGGCAATGGTACAGTCGGTGACGGCGCGGGCGGACCAGGATGTTCCGTTCGGCACATAGACGGCATGGGGCTGGGTGCGCTCGAAGACACTCATGCGTTCCCCCTTGACGCCGAAATCCACCTCCGGGGTGGACAGCTCCGCCCTGCCCTCGATCATGACGAGGATGACTTCACGGTCGCCCGTCGCCTCTCCCGCCGTCCCGCTTGCCCGGAGTGCATGGACGGCGAACCCGACATACCGCCACCCGGCGTTCTCTGGGGTGACATCGATGATCTTGCCTGTTGCGCCGCTGGGTTTTCGCAGAAGACTGCTCACTGGGCACCTCCCCGGTCCAGACCGACCTCACGCGCGGTGGCGCGAAGCGTCTTCAAGGCCAAAGACTGATAGTGGAACGGATCCCTTTCGGCGGGGTCCTGTTCCGCTTCCGATACGAGCCAGCCCGAATAGCCGTGTTTGGCGGCCGCACGCAGAACCGCAGCAAAATCCACGGAGCCGTTTTCGTCTCCCGGAACGGTGAACACGCCGGATCGTACCGCCTGCAGAAACGAATAATCGCAAGCACGGGCCTGACGCAGTATCCCCGGGCGGACGTTCTTGGCGTGAATGTGAACAATCCGGTCCATATGCCGCTCGGCCAGTGCGGCCGGAACGGCCCCGGCAAATGCCGCATGGCCCGTGTCCAGAAGCAGATGGGTGTGCGGGCCGGCATGCATCATGAAGGACGCGATATCCTCTTCGGTTTCCACGACGGTTCCCATGTGGTGATGATAGGCGAGACGGACGCCGTGAATCGAGCAGTACCTGGCGACCTCTTCGACACGGGCGCAGAATTCCGGCCACTCAGAAGATGCAAGAACAGGCCGTGAAGACAGCGGCGCATCGATTTCGGTATGCACGGCCCCGGTGGTGTCACAGACGATGCACACCGGGCTGCCGAATGCCTGCAGCACCTCAAGATGTGGTTTCATGGCATTCCGTTCTTCCTCGACGGACCGTTCGAGAAGCCGCAGGGAATGCCAGCCGGAAATGTAGGCCAGTCCGTGCGGGGCAAGTGCAGCCCGCAGATCGTCTATGTCGGCAGGAAACTTGTGGCCTTTCTCGATGCCGTCGAAGCCGATGCGGCGGGCATCTTCCAGACACCGCTCCAGCGGTATATCGCCGCCGAGGCTGTGGTCGTCGTCGCTGGACCACGCGATGGGACTGGTTCCATAGCGGATCATCGGCGTTTCTTCCTGGCGGACTCGTAATTTCTCCGGGCCGAGACTACTTCGGCCCGGTCCGAAACCTCGGGGATGGCGACATCCCACCAATGCCCCCCGGCCTCGGTGCTGATTGCCGGGTCGGTGTCGATCACGATGACCGAGGACCGGTCCGCCGACCTGGCCCGGACCATGGCGGACTCGAATTCGGCGATATCCTCCACATGGGTTGCAAGGGCCCCCATCGAGGCGGCATGGGCGGCGAAGCGGATGGCCGACGGGGTCTGGTGCCTGGCCGTATCGAGCAGATTGTTGAAACTGCTTCCTCCCGCCGCACGCTGCAGCCGGTCGATGCATCCGAAGCCGCGATTGTCGAGCACGACGACGATGATCTTCAGGCCGAGCATGACGCTGGTTGCCAGTTCGGAGTTCATCATCATGTAGGAGCCGTCACCCACAACCACGATGACTTCGGCATCCGGGTGCGCCATCTTGACCCCCAGGCCGCCGGCAATCTCGTAGCCCATGCAGGAGTAGCCGTATTCGAGGTGGTAATCGCCTTGCCGGGCGGAGCGCCACAGCTTGTGCAATTCTCCGGGAAGGCCGCCGGCCGCGCAGACCACGATTCCGTTCCGCCCGACGGTGCGCTGCACGGCGCCGATCACCTGGGCGTCCGAAGGCACCGCATCGTTTCCCGGAGCGCGGGTGGCAGCTTCCACGGTGCTGTCCCAGTCAGACTTCAGCGCGTCATCGGGGAGTACGAAGGCGTGTTCCCCGAGTGCTGCACCGAGTTCCTCCAGTATGGCGCGCGCATCGCCGACAACGGCGATGGCGTTTCCCTTGACCGCGTCGTAAGGGGCCGCATTGATTGTTACCAGCTTTACTTCAGGATTGCCGAAGAGGCTCCAGGATCCGGTAGTGAAATCCTGCAGGCGGGTTCCCACCGCCAGTATCAGGTCCGCATTCCGGGCAATTGCGTTGGCGGCTTCCGAGCCGCAAACACCGACACCGCCCAGGTTGCAGGGGTGAGACCATGGAAGCGCCGATTTCCCGGCCTGGGTTTCGGCAACCGGGATGCGGTGACGCTCGGCAAACGCCGTCAGCGTCTCGCATGCCTCCGAATAATGGACACCTCCGCCCGCCACGATCAGCGGGGCCCTGGCTGTCCTCAGGGCAGCCGCGGCGCGCGCAAGTTCCCGGGGATCGGGACGTTGCCGGCGCATGGACCAGGTTCGGGGGCGGAAAAACGCTTCCGGATAGTCATAGGCCTCGGTTTGCACGTCCTGGCATAGTGCGAGCGTGACGGGGCCGCAGTCGGCAGGGTCCACGAGGATCGACATCGCCCGGGGCAGGGCCGAGAGTATCTGCTCGGGCCGCGCGATGCGGTCGAAATAGCGGCTGACCGGGCGGAAACAGTCGTTGGCACTGATGGTTCCGTCCTGGAAATACTCGATCTGCTGCAGGACCGGGTCCGGCAGCCGGTTGGCGAACACATCGCCCGGCAGCAACAGCACCGGCAGCCGGTTCGCATGCGCCAGTGCCGCCGCCGTCACCATGTTGGTCGCGCCGGGCCCGATGGATGAGGTCACGGCCATCAGGCGCTTGCGGTTGCATGCCTTGGCGTAGGCAATGGCTGCATGGGCCATGCCCTGCTCGTTGTGGCCGCGCCAGGTCGGGAGGGCGTCGCCGGTCTGCTCGAGCGCCTCGCCCAGCCCCGCCACGTTGCCGTGTCCGAAAATTGCCCAGACCCCGGCGATCAGGTTCTCGCCGTCCTCGTTCAGTTGCGCGCCGAGATAGCGGACGAGGGCCTGGGCCGCGGTCAACCGTATGGTACTCATGGCATTTCTCCCCCCTTTCCCGTACGTGCCTCATCCCAGATCCCGCACAGTCTCGCGTAATTGTCGGCCATGAGCGTCACGGCCTGCTCGTCATCCAGTTCATCCGACATCCAGCCCCGTGCAGCATCCCCGAAGATGGTGCGTCCCACGGCAAAACCCCTGACCAGTTCGAACCGGGCGGCGGCGGTGAAGCTCGCCTTAAGTTCGGCAAGGGGCGCATCCAGTCCAAGGACCAGAATGCCGCGACAATGCGGATCGTTTTCGGTGATGGCGTTGCAGGTCAGCCGCCAGGCATTGCCGGTCGCCATCGGTTCCAGCTTCCACCAGTCCGGAAAGACGCCGATGGCATAGAACCGGCGGACAATCCGGGCCGTCGTCTGGTCGTCGGCCGGCCCGGATTTCGACGGGATCACCTCCAGCAGGAAATCCAGCCCGTTGGCGCGGGCGGCTTCCGCCAGCCGCAGGACGGTCGATTCCTGGCTGCGGCGAATGTCCTCCGGATCATCCGGATGGTAAAGGCACAGCACTTTGACCGCATGCTCCGTTGGCCACTCCGCCAGCGCCGAGCCGAAGTCATTGCCAATCTCGAGTTCCAGCGGGCATGTTCCCGGCTTTTCCACGGGGCGTCCGATCCACAGGCCGCTTCCGGTCGCCCTGAACAGTGCATCGCGCCCGTACCGCCCGTCGCACAGGACGCCATATCCGCCGCGTCCGTCGGCGACGCGTAGCGCCGCGTCCAGGCACAGGACCTTGAACACGCCGATGCGGTCCGGTCCGGCCCCGCAC
>VYFG01000025.1 GCA_009842505.1 Gammaproteobacteria bacterium | reverse complement strand
CATTGTGCATTGCACAATTCCCTTGTCCCTATTGGAATTTTGCAAGCGGCTCTACCGTTATATCTACCCCAAAAGTAGTACCATTTTTGCACCATTAAATTTGGGCAAACCACCCTGATCTGCTGCGTCTTCCATGGTATCCGGGGGCTTCCGGGGATTTACGGATCCCGTGGCGCTCGCCGCCCGGCGGACGCGATCAGGGGCAGGACCGCAAAAATCATCAGGAACCGGACGGTGTGGTGGAAGGTCACCATAGCCACGTCAAAGCCGAACAGCAGCGCCAGCAGTGTCACCTCGTAGAATCCCCCGGGAATGAACGCGAGCAGGACGTTCAGGTAGGGCATGCCGAGTGCCAGTGCCAGCACCAGCGCTAGGGTGGCGTAGATCCCGATCACCAGGACCGAGTTCAGGAGCGCATCCACCAGGTAGACCAGCAGTTCCCGTGCCCGGATCCGGCAAAGGCGCGCGCCGACGGCTCCGCCGATCGTTAACTGCGCCAGGACCACGAATTCGTGGATCCTCGGAATGGACAGGATGCCGGTCACGTGAAGGCCCGCGCTCAGGATGAGCGGTCCGAGCAGGTGCGGCATCGGCAGGCGCAGCGCCCTGCCGAGCACGTATCCCACAAGGGCGATGGCAATGAACTCCGCCATGGCCACGGGCGGCAGGGATCCGAGACTCGGGAAGCCGGAAAGCACCCGGTTGGAGGCCTCCACCGCAGCCTGTCCCTGGACCAGGGTCAAGAGAATCGGCGTAACACAGAAAACCGTCGCAACCCGGACCAGGTGGCACAGTGCCACCACGTAATCCCTGTCCACCAGACCCCGGCTGACGGCGATGGTCTCCGCCTGTCCGCCGGGCAGGCAGCACAGGAGGGCCAGGGTCGGCGGATACCGGCGCAGGCCGGCAAGATATGCGTAACCTGCCGCCGTGGCCAGCGCGGTGGCCACCATCATGCCGACCACGGACACCGACCACTGCCCGAACTTGCCGATCACGCCGGGATCGAACATGGCGCCCACCAGCACGCCAAGGCCCAGGGTGACCGACACGTGCAGCCAGCGCGGAATGTCGAGAACCTTCCTCGCCGGCTTGAACAGTCCCCCCAGAAGCCAAACGCCGAACAGGCTGCCGAGAAGATAGGGCGCCGGGGCGCCAGCGGCATTCAGCGCGGTGCCGGCCGCAAGGGCGGTGGCGAAGGTCAGGCAGATGTTGCGCAGATCGCGCAGGAACACTGATGACAACGGGGGTCCACTGGTTGGGAAAGCGGCGATTATATGGTGGTTTCGGAACCGGGCGGATTGCCGGCCCGAACCCTGCTCACAGCATGGCCGAATACCGGGACCCCGGGCTGAGCCTGAGCCAGTCGTAGCGGTCGCCCGACTCCACGGTGATCTCCTTCACCGCACCCTCGCGCATCACGGAAATCCGCACGGCCACGCCCGCGGGACCTGTGGCCCACACCTGGCGAAAAAATTCCGCCATGCCGGAAACCGGGTTTCCGTTCACCGCGACGATGATGTCGTTTCGGCGGATTCCCACCGATTCGGCCGGGCCGTCGGCGGCAACGCGCAACACAAACAGGTGCCCGCGGTCCATTTCGGTATGGACTCCGAGCCAGGGCCGCGACTCACCGCTGGCACGGCCGATATCCAGAAGGTCGTCGAAAATCGGTTTGAGCGCGTTGATGGGGACGAACATGTTGCCCGGCACCGGCCGGTCCCCGGTGCGGGCGTCGTGCACGATCAGCGACCCCACGCCGACGAGCTTGCCGTCGGTATTGATGAGTGCCGCGCCGCCGAATCCCTGGAACGGTGGGGCGGTAAAGATGGCCTGTTCCAGCAGGTATTCCCAGTAGCCGGGAAACTCCCGCACATCCACCACTTCCGCCGGTTGCAGGAAGTCCGGGCCGATATGCGCGACGATGAGGGCCGCGTCGCCGGGGGTGAGCAAGGAGGAGTCCCCCAGGGACATCCCCTTGATGCCGAGCGGCTGCCTCGCCCGCACGAGGCCGAAGCCGCTGTCGTAGTCGTAGGCAACCATTTCCGCGGGAACGTATTCGTTGCTGCCGTCCGTGACCTCAATGTCGGATGCCTCCATGATCAGGTACCCGATGGTCAGTACGAGACCCTCGTCGTCGATGACGATTCCGTTGCCCTGCCGCCTGGTACCCAGGCTGCGGGCGGTTCTTGCGGATTCGGGCACCGCGGCACGGAGTCCTACAACGGCCTTGAGAGTGGCCTCGACCAGATTGTCCCGCTCCTGGGAAACGCAGGGAGGCACGGCTACGATCAGCAGCAGTACGGCCAGGAAATGCCGCGCGGTGCCCGCGTATCTGGACGGGGCGGGCGTTCTGTCCATTTCAACCTCCAGCACCGGAAGCCGGCGCGTTAAGACGGTCCATGGAATTCTGAACTTAAGCCCGGTGACCGGGATTGTCAACGCAAAGCAGGTAAAACGGGGAATCCGGACGAATCCTGGATACGGGGGAGCCGGTGAAGGCCGCCGGTGCCGACCGTCCGGGTCCGCACCATTGCCGGCGCCTCTGCCCGGTACCCGACGACATGTTTCGCCCGGTTCCGTATCCTAGACCTTGCCCTGTTCCGGGTTCTCGCCAGGCTGCCGGACATTCAGGGGAAGGCTT
This sequence comes from Gammaproteobacteria bacterium, assembly GCA_009842505.1. Lineage (GTDB taxonomy): Bacteria > Pseudomonadota > Gammaproteobacteria > Arenicellales > Poriferihabitantaceae > VYFG01. The sequence continues at coordinate 29,373 of VYFG01000025.1, read as the reverse complement.
CTCCTGGCGCGGTGACGGAGCCGGTTGTGCTTCACCGGATCGGCCGCACCCTGACCGGGAAACCCGTCGAATAGCCGGGTGGCGGCCCCGTGGACCCGGTTGCTACACTCCGCAGCTGGTTCCCGCCGATATCAGATGAAAGCGCAAACCCTTTCCGGGCTATACGGGCTGGTGGTCTTCCTGTCCGCCGCCGTCCTCCTCATCCTGGAGATCGTGGCCGGGCGCCTGCTGGCACCCTACATCGGCGTTTCGCTCTACACCTGGACCTCCATCATCGGCGTGATCCTGGCGGGGCTTTCCCTGGGCCACTGGATCGGCGGCAGGCTGGCGGACAACGGTGCGGGCCACGTGGCCGCGGGAGCCGTGCTGATCGTCGCCGCCCTGGCCACCCTGGCCGTGCTGCCGCTGCTCTTGCTGGTGGGCACGATCGTGCAGGACAGTGAAATCGGGCTGTTGAACGCCAGTTTCATCTATGTGCTGACCCTTTTCTTCCTGCCCGCCGCCGCCATCGGTGTCATCTCGCCACTGCTGACCACCCTGGCCCTTAAACTGGAACGGAACCCCGGCAGCGTGGTCGGCCGGATGCACGCCCTGTCTGCCGTGGGCAGCATCCTCGGGACGTTTCTTTGCGGCTACTGGCTGGTCCAGTGGTTCGGCACCCGGTCCATCATATGGTCCTCGGCGGTGGTCCTTTTCGCCATGGCACTGCCATTCCTGGTCGGGCGGACCGGGGGCGCCAGGACCATGGTCGCGGGGCTGGCCGCCGCCATGCTGCTGGTGCTGCTGACCTGGCTGGAGGACGGTTTCGCCAGTCCCTGCGATGTGGAGAGCAGCTATTACTGCCTGCGGGTGGTGGACGAGCAGGACCCCTCGGGCGTACTGCAGGGCAGAAGCCTCATCATTGACCACATGGTGCACAGCACCAACAGCCGGCACGACCCCGGGCTGCTGTGGGTGCCCTACGCCCATGCCATGGACACCCTGATCCAGGCGTATTTTCCCGGTGGGACACCCGAGTCCTTTCTGTTCGGCGGCGGGGGTGCCTATACCCTGCCACGGGCGGTTCTGCACCGGGACCCCGGGGCCACCGTCACGGTCAGTGAAATCGACCCGGCAGTCACCCGGCTTGCGGGCAACGAGCTCTACCTGGACCCGGACCCGATCACCATTCACCATGTCGACGCCAGGAACCTGCTCGGACGGACGCAGGCAAGGTCCTTCGACGTCATTGTGACCGACGTCTTCCACGACATCGGCATCCCCTGGCACCTGACCACAAGGGAGTTCAACGAACAGGTGGCGCGGACCCTGAAGGATGGCGGGCTTTATCTCATCAACGTGATCGACGTCTTTCCCCAGAACTCGCTGGTGCAGTCCATGCTGCGGACGCTTCACGGTTCGTTCTCCCACGTTGGCGTCTGGATCGAGTCTCCCCCGAGCGAGGAAACCCGCCTGACGTTCGTGCTGTCGGCATCCGGCCGTCCCCTGCCCGGCGACGTCATCGATTCGCGCTCGGGACCCCGGCGGCGCTGGTTCAACATTGCCGATTTCGTCGGCGAACAGGCGACGAGGAATGTTGCTGAGGTGATTACCGACGACTATGCGCCGGTGGAGCGGCTGTTGCGGAAAATGCTGGTGACCCGGTCCGGCAACTGAGCGGCCGGACCCTGCCGGCGCCTAGCCCAGGGGGCAGCTTCCCGGATTGGCGTGCGAATAGAAAATCTTCTGGTTGTGGAGTTTTCCCAGCAGCCGGCGGATGCGATGGACGATATCCATCTCCGCTTCCTGTTCAGCCCCGGGAGTCAGACGCATGGTCACCTGGCTTTCCAGCGCCTGCTCGATCAGCTCGAGGTCGCCGGGATTGAGAGTGAATTTGTCGTTGTATCTGCCCATCGGTCAGTGTAAAAGGTCTGCTGTTGGTGCAAGCCAGTTTCGCAGAATCTTTACGCGAATCACAATCAGAATCTCTGTTCTCTAAACAAGTTTTTCCTTATATGGCATCCCGGGCAATGACGGAAACCAGAAAGGCCCTGCTCCTTGTGGCCCACGGCAGCCGGCGTGAATCCTCGAATGAGGAAGTCAGGACCCTGACCCGGGCGCTGGCGGAAGCCGCCGGGGAATTTGACCTGGTCGACTGCGCATTCCTCGAGCTTTCCGGGCCGGACATCGTCACCGGCGCAGAGGATCTGATCCGGCGCGGCGCAACCGAACTCACGGTCATGCCGTACTTCCTGGTGGCCGGAAGACACGTGGTGACGGATGTCCCGGCGGAAGTCGAACGGATCCGCCGGCAAAACCCGGGCGTCCCGGTCCGCATCACCGATCACCTCGGTATTTCAGATACCATGATTACAGCGATCATGGAGCGGATCTCCAGTAAAGATTCAAAATAACCTGTTGAAATAAAATCATAATAAAATATTAGATATTTCTTATATACCCCATCCTAAATACCGGACACGCACCTTCTATCCACAAAAACTCCTTGCATTTATCCGCACAGGATATTTTTCCCCGAGGCGGTTTCTCGCACAATGGGCGCTCAATTTTCAGTATCAGCCCAGAGGATCCAAGTCATGAAACCCCTTCTGAAAACCATATCGGCGGCTGCCCTCGGCATGTCGCTTTGCCTTGGTCCGGTACAGGCCAACCAGGCCCAGCCCGGCAACATCTTTGATCTGGCCAACCCCATGGCCTGGTTCAACATGACCGGAGTCACCGGCCAAGCCGGCAGCACCCAGGGTGGCGGTTTCGTTTTCCATCCGCTGAAGCCCCAGAGCTGGGCTGCCATCGCCTCTCCCAAGGAGCACAACACGTTCCACATGGCGATGACCAACCCGGCAACCTATACCTACTACATGCAGCCCGGTTTCTACATGGAGTTCATGAACCCGGCCAACTACTTCGCCTGGATGAACCCCGCTTCCTACCAGACGTTCATGGATCCGGCCACCTTCAACTACTGGATGACACCGAATGCCTACATGCACATGTTCGATCCCGCCATGTATACCGGAATGTTTGACATGAACAGCTACTTCACATGGATGAATCCGGCGACCTACATGGCCTGGATGGATCCCAACACTTATACCAGGTTGCTGGATCCCGCCAACTACATGGCATCGTTCGTCCCCGAGGGACAGGCTGCAGGCAACGAGACCGACACCGGGCCTGCCAGCCAGTATTAACAGATTTCCTCTAGAAGGCCACCTATTCTGGCGGCTTTCAATTACTCTCCTACGTGGTGTTCAGTGCCGGGTCTCCCGGCACTTTTTTTTGCCCGCCTGATTCGTGTGATGAAGCGAACGTTCCGGAGCCCGGGGTAAGACACCGGGATCCCTGTCCGGCCTCCCCTAGGGGGCCCGGAAGCGCCGTAATGCTTCCCCGCCTGCAATGGCTTCCCTCGCAAGCGCGGCGCCTTCCGCCTGGTCGCCGACGATGCCGCAATGGGACAGGGCAATGGCGCCAGCGTACACCAGGCTGTCGAACATCGGTCCCGGCGTTCCGGACAATGCATCGAGACCCAGTTGCAGCGCGTGCTCCGCAACCGGCGTAAGGACTTCCGTGTTGCCGTACGTCGAGGCGGACAACTGCTTCGCAAACCGTTGCGGGACCGCGATGGCGCGCTCGGATCTGTGAATCCCCAGATCTTCCGGGGCAAGACGTGTCATCCGGGGCTCCCCCTTGCCCATGAAGGCGAAGTAGCGGGACAGCTGGCTCAGCGACGGAATGCAGCCGCCCTCCACGCCGCGCACGATGGCCGCGGTCCGAAATCCGGCGTGCGCGGCCAGGGCCGCATATACCGGGGGATAGGCCTTGTGCACGTAGCCCGTCATCAGGTGGCTGGCCTCGGCGCCGCCGATGGGACGGAGCACCACCTCGATGGTGGAAAGGCAGCTTCGCTTGACCATGGCATCGCGCAGCGCCACGAGATCATGCAGGCGCGGAGCGTAGTGGCGCTGATCCAGGTAGGCCCAGCCGGTCCCGGGATCATCCAGCCGGTCACGGGCGAGGTGCACGTCAAGATCCACATCGAGGCCAGCGGCGGCCAGGATCATCTGCGGGGTGAGGCCGTACTTCGGTCCGGCGGTCTCGATTCCGTGCAGATAGGTCGGCAGGCCGCAGGCCGCCAGCACCGCCGGCACGAAGGGCGTGGCGGGGATGCTGCGAAGGAAACCATTGAACGGGTCCGCCATCGCCAGCACGATCGGGGATTTGGCTGCGGCCCGGGTCATCTCGGATTGCAGGGCATCCATGACCCCGATGTTCTCCTCGTCCGTCTCCCGTTTCATTCTGAGGGCGATCAGGAATATCCCGCACCGGATCGGATCCGCCTCGCCGCGCAGGATGATGCCCATGGCGTCCCTGGCCTGGGTCCGGTCCAGGGATTTGCTGAGCTCGGGACCGGTGGCCACCAGCTGCAGGTATTCGCGCATGCGAAGCTGCGGGACGGAATGCTCGCTCATGATTTCCGGAATATGGGGGCGCGCCGCATTGTGACCCTGCCTGATGGAGCCGTCAACCGGTCAGGCGCCGTGCCCCGTCCCATGGAGGCCGTTCCGGACATCTGCCTACCCGGGAATCATGCCCGTCTGGACCCGGCACCGGCTCCCAACGGGCCCTGCAGTGCAAGTCCGACTACCCTGCCAGGAAGGGTGCGGAACGTGCCCCTGTCCGGCTTACCACGCCCCGGTGGCGCCGGCCTCCATGATGGACACCATGGCATCCCGGATGCGCTGGCCTTCCGCCTTGAGTTCGGCGTTGATCTGCGAATCCGGGTGCCAGACGAAGTTGAGCCAGGAGACGTCCCAGTCTAGCGTCATCAGCCAGACGTCCCGGTTGGCATCTTCCAGTACTGCGATGCGGCAGGGCAGGAAGATGGAAAACTCGGGGCTGTAGTCCAGAATCGCCCGGGCGACCAGGGCATCGCAGTAATGGTGAATCTCCAGCTTGGGTGTGTTCTCGTCGCCGGTCTTGGCGGCGATCTCCTTCGAAATCTGGTCCGGGCCGAGGCGCTTCAGGTTCTCCTCGATGGCACGGCTGTCCATGGCCTCGATCACCTCGTCGAACGTCAGGTCTTCGTCGGCCTTCATCTTCAGGGTCATGAAATTGAACACCTGGCGCAGCGACCACGGATTCGATCCTGCCATGTTCTGCATGATGGCCTCCCGCGTATCCGCGGGGAAGGGCTCGATCACCGTGTTGGGTACCCATTCCTTCTCTTCCATGGGCTCCACCATGGTGGGCACCGGGAAAGGAAAGGCATTGCTCTTTCGCAGTTGCTCGATGGCGGAAGTCACTTCATTGGGGAACGCCTGCTGGGCCAGGGAGGCCCCCGGCAGCGCCACCGCAACCAGGATCACGGTCAGGAGCCGCCCGGCCAGGCCGGCGGCCGCGTGCGAAAGGGACCTGGGAATTCTCGTGGTTTCGGTCATGTTCTGCTCCAGTGTCGTTAGTGATCAGTCGGTTGCCCGCAGACTCAGATGAACAGGCTGATATCGGCCTCGCCGGCAAATTCAAGGAATGTCGCCGCGCCGCCGAGATCAATGCCGTCGATGAAATCCCCGGGCTTCATGTCGAACAGGTCAATGGTCATCTGGCACCCGACCATCTTGACCTCAAGGTCGAGGCAGGCCGAGCGCAGGTCCTCCACGGAGGACACCCCCTTGGACTTGATCTTGTTCTTCATCATTGCGGTCATCATGGACTGCATTCCGGGCACGGCCGTTCCCATCACCGGAAACCACTTGTCCATGCCCATCGGCATCGGCATGCCGGGATTGCCAAGCGGGCTGACCTCCAGGGCCAGGTCTTTTTTCAGCAGCTGCAGGCCGTAAAACGTGAAGAAAATCGATACCTTGTAGTCCAGCGCCGCTGCCGTGGATGCAAGGATGAACGGCGGGTAGGCCCAGTCGAGGCTGCCCTTGGTGGCAATCAATGCCATTTTCTTCTGTGACATGGTGATTCAAGTACTCCTGGATGGTTTCGGTCTATCTCTGCAATTTCGGGCACCCCGTCCAATCACGTCAGCCAGTAACCTGACGCCGTGTTGGGCCTAGCATTGCCCGGCACCTTTCCGCTTGGCGGCACCAACCCGGACACCCGCCGGAAGTCCGCTGGCCGAAGAAGACCCGGCGAATCTTTCCGGCATCCGGAACCAGCCGATACATCTACTGGTCGTCTCCCCCCGTCATGGAATTCATGGCCTCCTTGAGGCTGGACATCATGCCTTCATACCACTTGGTGTATTCGTCCGGTGTCATCAGGCTGTCCATCATCCCGGTATAAGTCTGCGGGTTCATACCCTGGGACATCATCTGCATGTAGGCATTGGGGTTCATCAACTGGGTGTAGGCGCCGGGATTCATCAAGCCCACCAAACTGCCCGGATTCATCATGGCAGTCATCCCCTGGGGAGACATCATCTGCATGTAGGCGCCCGGGTTGGTCCAGTTCTGCGGACTCATCATCACGAAGGGGCCGCCCTGTGGCTGTCCCATCCCCATCTGTCCGATCCCCCCCATCATGGGCATCATCGCCCCCATCGGCGCCATCATCATCGGATACATCATCATGGGGTTCATCATGGTCATCGGATTCATCATGGCCATGGGGTTGGACATGGGATTCGCCATGGCACCCGGATTCATCATCGCCATGGGATTCGCCATGGCACCAGGATTCATCATCGCCATGGGATTCGCCATGGCGCCCGGGTTCATCATGGTCATCGGGTTCATCATGGCCATGGGGTTGGACATGGCATCCGTCATGCCCATCGGATTGAGGCCCGCCGGTGCCTGGGGCATTCCTCCGGCTTCGGCCATGGACTTCATCATGGCCTCCATCATCTGGTTTACGTCCATGGGGTTCTGGGCATTCGTGTCCGAAGACTCGCCCTGAGCACCGGCCAATGGCGAAACGAGGAGGCTGGTCGCAAGGGCCAGTGTCGTGATCAATCTGTTCATGATGATACCTTTCGAGAATGCCCGGAACTCGGGCGATGGACGTTAGTAAATATATTATATAATAAAAAACTAAAGTATAAGCTTTCCGCCATCTGGGAACCTGTAGGCTGATGGGGTAACGGAGGAATAGGGGTCCTCACTCCCGGATATCCCGAAGTAAATAGGGGGCAAGCCCGGCCGCTCTGCAGGTCATCTGCAGACGGGAATCCGGAGGACATTCAGAGCTCCCGCCAACCGGCTGGCGTAGGTGAAGATCGGCACCCTGGATCCTTGTACGGGGCATCCCGTACCGGGCATTCCGATACCCGGCTACCCTTCCTCCCGTATCGCTGCCGGCACTTCGTCTGTTTCCTGGAGACATTGAAATGCTCCGGGGAACTGCCATTTCCCCAAGGCCGGATGAAAGGCAGGCGTTCCGTGCTGCATCCTCCGCCGGAGAGCCGTGGGAACGGCATGATGGAAACCGTGCCGGAAATGTTCTAATATGTTCTAATATAGGAAATTCTCATGAACGAGCCATCGCCATGAAACCGTTCGCGACTTACCGGTTATTCTTCCTGTTGCCACTGTTTTTCCTGCCGCTTGCGGGGGCTGCCCAGGAGTCGTCGGGCGAGACCGGCCACGGCGAAACCACGATGGGTGAATTCCGGGGAGCCAAGAACACCGTCCACCCGCAATGGTTCAAGGAAAGCTTCCTGGAATTCGAGGAGGATATCGAAGAAGCTGCCGCCGAGGGACGCCGGCTCATGCTCTACTTCCATCAGGACGGGTGTCCCTACTGCAACAAGCTGGTCGAACACAATTTCAGCAGCGAGATCATGGGTCAGAAGGTGCGCCAGCACTTCGACGTGGTGGCCATCAACATGTGGGGCGACCGGGAGGTGGTGCAGGTCAGCGGGCAGCAGTTCTCGGAAAAGACCCTGGCCGCCGCGCTTGATGTGGATTTCACCCCCACCCTGCTGTTCTTCGGCGAGAACCGCAAGGTGGTCCTGCGCCTGGACGGCTACCTGCCGCCAGAGGATTTCGGCCTCGCCCTGGAATACGTCGCCAACCGCCTGGAGTCCGGTTCCTCCTGGGCGGACTACGTGGCCGAGCGTCGCAAGGGCGCCGCGACGGACCTGGACAACGTCATGGAGCAGGCCATGGCGCCACCCTACGACCTGACCCAGGGAGGACAAAACCGGCCCCTGGCCGTCCTATTCGAGGAAGGGGACTGCATGAACTGCAACCTCCTGCATGAAAAGACATTCCGTGACCCCGACGCCGGTCCCCTGCTCGACCGTTTCGATATCCTGCAGGTCAATCGCTGGGCGGATACCTCCGTCAGGCTCCCCGACGGCACCTCCACCACGGCTTCCCGCTGGGCCCGGGACCTCGGCATCGGCTACAGCCCGGCAATGGTGCTGTTCGACCCGGAGGGCGGGGTCATCATGAAGATCAATGCACAGTTCCGGACCTTTCACATCCTGGGGGCGCTGGCATACGCCTCCAGCGGGGCTTACCATGAAGAACCCAACTTCCAGCGCTATCTCAGTGACCGTGCGGAGGAAATCCGGGAACAGGGCATCGACGTGGATATCTGGAAATACTAGATCCCCCACCGCTGCCCGGGCAGTGTCCGGTCACGGACCGTATACCCCTCCGGGGGTCCAAGGTTCCGCCGAACCTGTCAACCGCTGCGCAAGACCGGTTCGGGCGGATGGCGTCCGGACGGCGGATACATTCTCACGCGGACACCCGAAAACAATCCGTATCCTGCTGTTTTTCCAACTGTTAGACGCCACCCGGGACGAGAGCGCACGTGGTAAACGAGTACGCGAAAATCTATACTTGTCTTTCTAATATAATTTATATAATAATTTGTTAAATAAAACTGGAACTACTGGATCATTCAGCACACCGATGAGCACCCCGGACAATACCTCTTCCAACGGTGCCGGCCAGACAGGGGCGGCAAGGGCCCTACTGCTTGACTGCCCGGTACCCGGGTTCGCGGCGCGCAGCACCATGGGGCCAGTCTCCCTGGAGGACTACCGGGGGCAATGGCTGATCCTGTTTGCCCATCCGGCGGACTTCACGCCGGTCTGCACTTCCGAATTTATCGCTCTGCAACGCCTTTACGGGCAGTTCCGGCAGCGGGGCTGCGCCCTCCTCGGCCTGTCGGTGGACAGCATCTACTCCCATGTCGCCTGGGTGCGGAATATCCGGGAAAAATTCGGCGTCGAGATCACGTTTCCCATTGTGGAGGATATTTCCATGTCCATTGCCCGGGCCTACGGCATGCTGGATGAATCCTCCAGCAGCACCGCCACAGTCCGCTGCGTGTTCTTCATCAATCCCGACGGTATCCTGCGGGCGAAGATCTTCTACCCCATGCAGGTGGGCCGGTCCGCCACCGAAATCCTGCGGACCCTGGTTGCACTCCAGTCCGTGGCCGAACGCAATTCCATGACCACACCAGAAGGCTGGCAACCCGGAGATGCACTGGTGCCCATGGCACCAGTCACCATGACCGATGCGGACAGTGTGGACGCCATGCAGGATACCCCGGAGTGGTATTTTGCCGCACCCAGGGTGGTGAACTGACATGCGTGCTTCCGGCAACGAAACAATGACGAACGGGGCCCTGCAGACCGGCATGCCGGTAGAGGCGTTCTGCAGCTGGCTGAAACTGATCTCCAATCCGAACCGGCTGCGCATCCTGCTGCATCTGAGGGCCGGCGAGTGTGCAGTGGGGGAACTCGAATCCGCGCTGGAACTCAAGCAGCCCAACCTCTCCCACGAATTGCGCAAGCTGCGGGATCACGGGCTCGTGACCACGCGCCGGCAGTCCAAGGTGATCTTCTATTCCCTCTGCGGTGCCTCCACCATAGGATTTGTGGACGGACTCGTCGAACTGCGCGGAAAACTCCACGAGTCCATGCTTGAACCGACGTCGATCGGTAAAGACAACCGCCCGGCCGACGTGGGAATTGACCGGGAAAACCTGTCGCAACAAAACGGTGAGTGCGGGCAGTTCGCCATCGTGCATCACTTGAATTCAACCATCTGAACCAGCAGTTCATCATGCAAACCCAAAACCTGTCTCCTGCCCTGATCTCAGCTGTTCTTCTCCTGCTTGCCTCAATCCTGGGTGTGTCAGCGTCCCATGCCATGGCCGGAACCGCGACCACCCCTGGCTCCGGGGCCGGTGTACTCTTCCAGAGTGACACGGTCATCCAGGGGGATGGCGAGGAGAAAAAGCTGGTGGAAGAAGAGGAAGAAGAACCCGAGTGCTGAATCAGGAGTCTCCTACCGGGGCGTCGACAGCCTGACTGTAGGCTGTACGGTACCCATGGTGCTATCCTTGTGAAGCCCGCGCAGCTAACATTTACCAACCACCAATACAGAGGAATCTGACATGAAACACTATCAAATCCTGCTGCCTGCCCTGCTCGCAGCGAGTCTTTCAACCCCTGCACTTGCAGAGAACAAGCCGGTCGGCATCACGCCGGACCTGATGTCCGTCATGGTGACCCACAACGGCCAGTCCGTGGAAGTCATGCGCAACCAGGACAACAAGAACACGGTCATCGACGCATTCGCCAAGACCTCCCGTCCCTGCCCGCCTTTCTGCATCCAGCCGATGGTCCTGGCCGAGGGCGTGGAAACCCTGGGTGAAGTGGAGGTTCTCGACTATGCCGCGAAGATGTCTGCCGGCGACAGCAGCATCATGCTGGTTGACTCCCGGACACCCGACTGGGTATCCAGGGGCACCATTCCCGGCGCGGTAAACGTTCCGTGGACCCTGCTGACTCCGTCCCAGGGCGCCACCACGGAAGTGATCACCAACACCATGACCGGACAGTTCAATGTCGCTCTGGCCGAAGGCGTTGACTTCATCGAGATCGATGATGCCATTGCCAACAACCGGGTGAGCGAGGTGTTCGACTATGGCAGCGCCAAGACTCTGGTCATGTTCTGCAACGGGATGTGGTGCGGACAGTCCCCCGCCAGCATCAAGACCCTGCTCAAGTACGGCTACCCCGCAGGGAAGATCAAGTGGTACCGTGACGGCATGCAGGCCTGGGAAATCCTGGGTTTGACTACCGCGAAACCCTGATACCGTCCACAACCGGACTTTCGAGGGCGGCCCCGGCCGCCCTTTTCATTTGGCGCCGCACCCCGGATCCCGGGACAGGCCGGGAGATTCCGCGACAGGAACGCGCAACGGACCGGCGGGCCGCGCGCACCCCGCTCCGTCTGTTTCCGCACACGACCTTTTGATGAGACCTGCCTGCCTTCCCGCGCATACCGCCCGGCAGACTGTTTTTGCTATCATAAACCGTAATAATCCAGAAAATTGGAGATATCACCATGACCACAGTAGGAACCCTGATCAGGGCCAAGTCGGAGAAACCGGTGATCCACAGTGTCCGGCCCGACCAGATGGTGCGTGCCGCCCTGGAATTGATGAAGGTGCATGACATCGGCTGCGTCCTGGTCATGGAGGGTGACGAGCTGCGCGGAATTTTCAGTGAGCGAGACTACGCCCGCAAGATGATCCTCGTGGGGAAAACCTCCCATGACACTCCGGTCAGGGAAATCATGACCCCTGAAGTAATCTGTACGTCCCCGTCGAACAGCGTTGACGAATGCCTTGCGCTGACGAACAAGCACGGCTTCCGGCACCTGCCGGTCAAGGAAGGCGACCGGGTCGTGGGAATGGTGTCCACCGGGGATCTCATCTCGTCCATCATCAAGGAACAGCAGGAAACGATCGATCATCTGCAGCAGTACATCGCCAGCTGACTCAATCCTTGTCCGAATCGCCAACCTTCAACGCCGCCGGCCAGGCGGCATAACCGGATCAACCATGCCCCCATTACTGCCCAACGTCGACCCGGACGGTCTGCTCGAATATTCCGTGGTGTTCACAGACCGCTCCCTGAACCACATGTCGGAACGGTTCCAGCAGGTGATGAACGATCTCTCGGGGACGCTCAGGGATGTCTACCGGGCCGAGGCAACGGTACTGGTTCCCGGAGGCGGCACCTATGCCATGGAGGCAGTGGCGCGCCAGTTTGCGGAAGACCGCAGGTGTCTGGTGATCCGCAACGGTTGGTTCAGCTACCGCTGGACGCAGATCCTGGAAACCGGGAACATTCCCGCCGCATCCACGGTACTGAAAGCATCCCGTGTTTCGGATGAGCCCGAAGCGCCGTTTGCCCCGGCACCGCTCGAAACGGTCGTGAATACCATTCGCCGGGAAAAGCCCGAACTGGTATTTGCCCCGCACGTGGAAACCGCCAGCGGCATGATCCTGCCGGACGACTACCTGCGCGCGGTCACCGGTGCGGTGAGGGAAAATGGTGGCCTGACGGTCCTCGACTGTATCGCGTCCGGGGCGGCTTGGCTGGACATGGCCGATTCCGGTGTCGACATCCTCATCAGTGCCCCGCAGAAAGGCTGGAGCGCATCGCCCTGCAGCGGTATCGTCATGCTCGGGGAAAGGGCGCTGGAACGGATCGTGGACACACGCAGTTCCAGTTTCGCTGGGGATCTCGCCAAGTGGCTGGAGATCATGCGCGCCTACGAGAGCGGCGGTCACGCCTACCACGCCACCATGCCCACGGATGCGCTGACCGTGCTCCGCGACACCATGATGGAAGTGCGTGATTTCGGCTTTGACCGGGCCAGGGATGCCCAGTGGGAACTCGGGCGCCGCGTGCGGACACTGCTTGAGAGCCGCGGATTTGCCAGCGTAGCACGGGAAGGCTTCCAGGCGCCGGGCGTGGTGGTGTCCTACACCGGGGATCCGGCCATCCAGAACGGCAGCCGGTTCGCCGCCGCCGGGCTCCAGATTGCCGCGGGCGTGCCGCTGATGTGTGACGAACCGCCGGACTTCCGGAGTTTCCGCCTCGGCCTTTTCGGACTGGACAAGCTGTCGGACATTGACCGGGCCGTCGGCAACCTTGCCGCGGCCCTGGACACCCTGTAGAACGCCCGAGGCCGGATCAGTAGCTGACCTCCACGCGGCCGCCCGCGGGCGGCAGGGCGTCCCCGCCCTCCACGGTCATCTCCAGACCTTCACCGTCGGCGGCCGGAAGTACGGATTGCACCCGGCCGGACGTGGCGTGATCCCCGGCGACCAGTGCCACCGTCGCCCCCACCGGGGGAACAGCCGCACCGGGCGCCACCCGGGCCCGGACCACGGTTACTGCCGAACCGAACACCAGGGCCGGGCGGGAGGCGCTCTCCAGGTTGACCCGGTCTCCCGGCCGGGTATTGACCTCGAGCACGATGCCCGCCACGGGCGCGGTGATGCGGCTGCGCCGAAGCCGGCTTTCACTTGCGGCGTGGTTCGCAGCGCTGCGGCGATATTCCGATTCCGCCTGGAGATGACGGATGCCGCTCAGATCCAGCTCTACCTGGGACAGCGAACCTTCCTCGTACAGTTCGTTGTCACGATCCCGGGCGCGGTCGGCTTCATCCAGCAGCGCCTGCTTCCACGCCATCTCGGCCGCGGCGGCCTCCAGATCCGCCAGGAACGGTGCCTGATTCAGGCGCAGCAGCACCGCTCCCGCCTCTACCCTGTCGCCGGGGCGCACGCCCGGCGGCGCCACCTCACCGCTGACGCCGAAATCAAGATGATACCGGTCGGCAAAGTCCACCCGACCGGTCGCGGATTCCGCGCCGGCGGCGATGGAAAGCGAGAGCATGAGGGCGCCCGCCAGGCCGGGGACAATGCCGCCGACATGTCGCCTCGGGGTCCCGCCCGTGTTCCTGTCGGCATGTATTTGTCGTAGATCGTTCATGGGAACTGCACCGGTTCGTTGTTCATCAGGATGTCCAGCCTGTCCCATACCAGGGCACGCTCATAGCGTGCATGGGCCAGTCGGCTGATGGCGGCCGCCACCGCGGAATTGGCGGTTCCGATCCTCGCCCGGACCTCCATTTCGTACAGAAGACGCACCCTGTCGAGATCCAGCTCGCTGAACAGGAGCTCCGCCTCGGCGGCCCTGAGTTCCGTATCCAGGTAGGCCAGTCGCTGAACCAGGCGCAGAACCTCCACCCGCAGGTCATGCTCAAGGGCCGCCTCCCGGGCTTCCAACTCCAGCACCCTGGCCGCAGCCGCCCGGATTTCCCCCCGCCGTTTCATGGCCCCGCCCAGGGGAATGTCGAGATAGACGGATGCCCGGAACTGGTCCCGGGTGGAAGGCACCCGGTAACGGTATTCCGCGGCCTCGAAACGGGTACCCAGCACCGGCCCGGCACCCGCCGAGAGCCCCTCCAGGCGCCTGCGCGCCGCTTCCGTCTCAAGCCTCGCAATGCGCATAGCCGCGCTGCTTTCAAGCACCCTGGCCAGCACCTCTTCGTAGTCCGGTGTTTCCCTGCCGTATCCGGAAAGGTCCGGTTCCACCACCCGGTCAGGGTAGGCGTCGGTCCGGTTCAGGGCCACAGCCAGACGCAGCCGGCTGGCCCTTCGTTCAAGACGGAGGCGGGTACGCTCGGCAAATTCGTCCAGGTACACCGCTTCCAGGCGATGGACCTCCACGGCCGCCACCTCGTTGTATAACTCCATCCGGTCGCGCTTGTTCTTGAATGTCAGGAACGCAAGCGTCATGACCTCGTCCTGTGCCGCATAGGCGTAGTCGGCCAGGATCACCCCGAAAAACGCGCGGAGCGCCTCGTGCCTTACCTCCGACCGGTTCCGCTCCTGGCGGACGGAAATGGCCTTCGCTCCGGTTTCCAGGGATTCATACAGGGCCCGGTCCGTGCCGAAGCGTGTCAGCGGCTTGTCCAGGGTCAAAATGGCCCTGCTTTCATTGGTGAAATCGTGCCCGTCCGTGGCGATCCGGTCGGCGGCGCGCAGGTCGAGCCGGAGAGATGCGGACAGGGCGTTGCGGTCATCCAGCCGGGCCCGGTCGGCCCGGTTCGTCGCCAGGCGGGACTCGCCCAACCGCAATGCCGGGTCGCCGTCGTCCAGCATCGACAGGGCCTGTCCCAGTGTGAGGGTGCGCGGGAACGGTTCCGTGTCACCCTGGGTTTCCGCTGCCGCGGCACCCCACACCACACACATCCAGACGCATACAACGGCAATCACCCGGGAGGTTATGACCCGGGGTGCGAGAAACAGGAAGCCCATTGGGTCTTGTCAGTGGTCGTGGCGGGCGGGCAGCCCTCAGTTCGGCATCCGGTCAGCTCGGCTGGTTTTCCCGGCGAAACTTGCTGAAGCGGATGCTCTTGTAATGTCCGTCCACAACGTATCGACCAAGGAGCAGGAAATCATGGGCGTTCTTAAGAGCACCGGTGTAGCGGGCGATCAGCTCCCCCTCGTCGTCGAAAAACGCAAACACGGGGGTCGCCCTGACACGCATGGCCTTCAGGGAAAATTCCCTGGTCGTGACATCGTTTCCATCGAAATCCGTAATCATGACCTCACCCTCGGCGTCCATGATGAGAATCCGGAAATTCTCGTGGTAATAGTCCTGTACCGCCTGCCTGTTCAGCACGGTATGTTTCATCCGAACGCACCAGGGGCAGTCCTTGGTCTCGAACATCACCAGCAGGCCGGACTTGGCCTCGTCCTGGACGATTTCCAGTTCCTCCTGCAGGTCGCCGAAGGAAACGTGGAAGAATTCCTCCGGGCTTTCGGCCAGCATGCTGGTATCCATCGCTATGCCGCGCTGCGGGGTAAAGGCCAGGAAAATGGCGACCAAAGCCGCCAGGGAAAGGGAAAAGAACTTCATGGGAACTCCTCACCCGGTGGTGGACCGTTATATCAACACAAGCTAATATACTCTACCCTCGGTGCCCCTGCAACTCGGGCCATCCACCGATGTAGCGAGCAAATGACCTGTCCGGTCAAGTAGCACATAACCTGTCCGGTTTCAGCGGCATTGCTTGGAGGTGCCATGAGACGGACGGAGTGGCTACAGGAGACCAGACTGATGAGATTCGAAGATGCGTACACGGGTTGGACTCAGAGCCGTCTGACCCAGGAAGAGGCGGCGGATCTGCTGGGGGTGTGTTCGCGCACGTTCCGGCGCTACGTGGACCGCTACGAGGAGGCGGGCCTGGAGGGATTGCGGGACCGGCGGCTGTCGGAGGTGTCCCACCGCAAGGCCCCGGTGGACGAGGTGATCGAGCTGGTGGACCAGTACCGGGCCCATCATGGAGGGTGGAACGTCCGTCATTTCCACTCCTGGTACCGCCGGGACGGGGGCAGGCGGAGCTACACCTGGGTGAAGAACACGCTGCAGGGGGCTGGGGTGGTGAAGCGCGCCCCCCGGCGCGGGGCGCACCGCAAGCGCCGGGAGGCGGCGCCGTGGCCGGGGATGCTGCTGCACCAGGACGGCAGCACCCACGAGTGGGTGCCGGGGAAGCGATGGGACCTGGTGGTGACCATGGACGACGCGACCAACGAGCACTACTCGATGTTCTTCTGCGCCGAGGAAGGGACCCGGAGCAGTTTCCGGGGGGTGCGCGAGGTGATCGAATCCCGGGGCCTGTTCTGCTCGCTGTACACCGATCGGGCGAGCCATTACTGGCACACCCCGGAGGCGGGGGGCAAGGTGGACCGGAAGAACCCCACGCAGTTCAGCAGAGCCATGAAGCAGCTCGGCATCGAGATGATCCCGGCCTACTCGCCCCAGGCCCGGGGGCGGTCCGAACGGGCCTTCAAGACCCACCAGGACCGCCTGGTGAAGGAACTGGCCGTGGCCGGGATCACGGACAGGCAGGCGGCCAACGAGTACCTGCGGACCCGGTACCTGCCGGCCTGGAACGGGGAGTTCATGCGGCCGTCCCGGGAAGAGGGCTGTGCGTTCGTCCCCTGCAGGGACCGGTCGGTGCTGGACGACATTCTGTGCGAGCACCATGAACGCACCGTGAGGCCGGACAACTGTGTGCGCTATAACCGCCGGGTGCTGCAGATCCCCGCGGACCGGCATCGTTGCCATTACGTCAAGGCGAGGGTGAAGGTGCTGGACTATCCGGACGGCACCCTGGCGATCCATCACGGGCCCAGGGAACTGGCCCGGTACGATGCCTGGGGGAAGCTGATGGTAGAGTATGCGAAAGCCGCCGCGTAACGTCCGCCGCGGGCGGCCGCCCCGCCCCCGGGCCCGGGGGCGGGGCGATCAACCAATAGCGGACAAACTATTTGCTACAGAACCGGACAAGTCTATTTGCTCGTAACACTCGGGCCATCCACCGACATCCGTTCAGGACACCGGAAAGTCCAGCACTGCCCTGGCCGCAGTGCGGACATCTGCCAGTATCGGTCCAAGGTGGCGCAACATCACGGAGCCGCTGAAGGTATTGCCGCCGAATACCGGTGCAAGCATCTCCTCGCCGACCAGGCACAGGTACGCGAGCGACCGCAGGCCATCCCACTGGCCATCCCCCAGCAAGGGCCGGACGACCTTGGCATGCCCCTCTTCCCGCGCCAGCAGGTCGTCGGCCAAAGACCAGGCGGCTGCGGATTCACGGGGTCTTTCCGGGGCCGGACCGGGCCACCGGAAAACATCCTGTACCCGGCGGAACACCAGGGTCACCACCTCCTGCTCGCGGGGATTGTCCAGGGCGCCGACCAGCGCCGCGAGGGCATTTCTTCCGGGCTCCCCGAGAAATTCGAGCAACAGCAGCGCAACGGGATTCCGGTCCATACCGTGCCCGGACAACCGTTTCCCGAGGGCCCGGTATTCAGGGTGCTCGCCCCAGGTGTCGGGATAGAGTGCGGGATGCCCCAGGAAAAAACCGGCCCGCCACGGGTGACGCCGGCGTCCCCGCCGCCACAAATCCGCCGCCCTGTCGCTGCTGACCAGGCCGGGCTGCAGGATCCTGCCGAGCGCCCCAGCCACGGTGGCCGCGTCTTCCTCGAACGGCAGGTGCTCCAGCATGAACCGGGCCAGTTCCTGGCCCACGGGCCAGTCCGCGGCCCCCGGATGCCGCAACAGGGCCAGTGCGATCTCCACGCTCTGGCTGCACCACCAGACGTCGGCTGCCACCCGTGCGTCCAGCGTATCGGCGAAGGCCACGGCCACCACCGCCTCCGGGTCTCCCAGCAACAGCAGCCGCGCGGGGTCCCTGTGCAGGGAATCCATCCGGGTCCAGCGGCCGATATGTGCCGGATACCCTCCCGGCAGGTTCAGGAAGAGCGCCGATAGATGATCCCTGAGGGCGCGGAAATAACGGGTTGGATCGGGTCCCGGGTCCAGTGGAATACGCGCCTCTCCCGTATCCGTCAGGGCCGAAAGACTGGTCGCCGCCTCGTCGATCCGGATTGCGCGGACGTTCCGAGTCGCCAGGACACCGATCCTCAGCTTGTCCTGTGCACTGAGTTGCCGCTCTGCGCCGCGGCCGCGGATTCGCCGTTCAGTACTGGACACGTGTCCCCCAGGGCACACGCGCACCGCCCTTGATCAGCCAGATGACAGGGTAGCAGGGCTCCACCGCGGGCATCCGGCCAAGACCGTCGGTGAACCAGACCAGCACATCGGGCCGGGTATCCTGCCGGTCCAGATGGTCGAATACGGGCCTGAAGTCCGTCGAGCCGCCTCCGCGGATCCTGGTCGCACTGGCCAGGGGCTCCCAGGGTTCATACACCACCGGGTAGTCGTCTACCAAGGCGGCATCACAGGCATACAGGGTCACCCTGGCCCGGATCTGGTCCTTGATGGCACCCACCTCGGTCACCACTTCATCAAGCTGCCGGTCTCCGATCGACCCGCTGACATCCAGCGACACGGCCATATTCACCGCATCGCTGCGCAACCCGGGAAAAATGCCGGGAGGCCCCCGACGGGTACTCGGACGAGTCCAACGATAGTTCTCCCTTGCGCTGTCCGTCAGGAAACGTGCCAGCAGCGCACGCCAGTCCACCCTACCTTCCAGGCTCGACTCCACCTGGCGCTCGAGCAAGCCGCTTAGCTGTCCGGATGAGCCGGTCTGCAGCAACGCGGAAGCGGTCCGCTGACGCCAGGCCCGTGCCAGGCTGGCAGCCGTCCCGTCCGGCGCTGCCGACCCGGTGGCAGTGCTCCCGATTCCCGGCTCCCGGAAAATTTCCAAAACCTCCCCGTAACGGTCCTCCGGGGACTGGAAATTTCCGTGACCGTCAGGGCCCGGGGCCGCCGTATCCCCGTCTTCGTCTTCGTCTTCGTCTTCGTCTTCGTCTCCGCCGCCACCGCCGGCGCCCGCCTCCCCGGACGAAGCCTCCCCCGACCGAAGAGGACTGTCATCCAGCATCGGATAGATTTCCTCGGCAACCAGGCCGCAGTACGCGTCAAGAACCAGGGTTCCGGGCGGCAGCTCGAGACCCTCCGCCGCGAGAATCCCGTTGATGCTCAGTTCGCAGGCAAGGTTCCAGCGGTGACGGATCCGGTGTCCCCGGCGGGCGAAGTATCCGAATGCACAGTAAAGCGCCGCCCTGGACAGAACGAACAGCAGTTCACCGTGCCTGAGGGCCAGCACATAACGGGAATCGTAAAGAATCCGTCGGGCATCGGTCTGGAGCGTGCGGCAGCGGCCACCTCCCGGCACCATGGGCAGGTGCAGCAACAGGGTGCCGATAAACGGGCGTTCCAGAACCAGCCGGGCCCTGGCTGCCGCCAACTTTTCCCGGGCCCGCTCCCCGGTATCGGCATCCGGGCCCCGTTCGCGCTCAGGCATACAGGAGGATGTCCGCGACCGTATCCGCCCAGGGCGCGAACTCCGGCAGCTCCATCACATGGTCACCGGCCACCCTGACGAGGTCGCAAACCAGCATGATGGCTATCTCGCGCTGCGGCAAGGTGACGGCATAGGCGAGTATCCGCCCGCAGATCTCCCCGGGCGGTGCTGCGGTATTCGTTGGCCCGGCCGCGCGGCTGATGAGTGCGCAGGCCAGGGCATATTGAAGATCGAGCGCCTCCGGGGGTGCCGGCCGCTCCCCGGCAAGGATGCGATCGATATCGGGCAACGCCTCGCGGCTTGCCAGGAATGCCTGGAACTCCACCGCCGCGCCCTGTCCGACACATCCTTCGATCGCGGGGCCGATCACCGCCGGGTTGCGGTCGTATTTCCGGAGCGCCCGGTGCACGAATTCCCAGCTACGCGGCGTGGGGAAGGCCCTCGGATTGTCCGCCGGATCGAAATGGAACAGCCTGTCCGGGCGAAACCGCACGAATCCGATCACACGCTCGTCAATCCCGTGGGTGTAGGCCCAGGCAGCCCAGTCCTCGACATCGACTCCGATCTCGTAGTGGGAAAACCGGTTCGCCAGCGGAGATGGCATGGTGTAGCTGATGCCGCGGTCACCCTGCCGATTGCCCGCGGCCACGATGGCCCAGCCCGGGGGGACCCGGTAGTCCCCAAGCCGCCGGTCCAGGATCAGCTGGTATGCCGCGGCGGAAACGCTGGGCACGGCGGAGGTCAGTTCGTCCAGAAAGAGAAACCCCGAAGCACCGTGACGCACCTCGTCGGGCAGCATCGACGGTACGGCCCATTCGACATGCTCCCCTGTCCGGAACGGGATGCCACGCAGGTCGCTCGGCTCCATCTGCGAAAGACGGATGTCCACCACGGGAACCCGGTGGCGCACACCCGCCTGCCGGACCAGATCGGACTTACCGATTCCGGGCGGCCCCCAGAGCATCACCGGCGTATGCTCACCGCTGCCCGCACCGGCAAGTTCATGATCCAGGATAAGACTGATATGGGATGGTCGCATGTTGCGTTGAGCTCAGAAAGCGAGGCGGCCGGACCCGCAGGGCCGGCCTCGATACGGTCCTGCGGAAGGAACGATTATAGATAGGACGCGTCTCGCGCCATATCCCCATGGCGTGATATGGTGGCCATGGCCGGTGGTATACACTGCCCGTCAGATTTTGCGATTGCTTTGCGAGATTAATCAACGGGTTGATGAATCATCTTCCGCTCTTTTTCGATGTCAGGAACCGCCGCTGCCTGCTGGTGGGCGGCGGGCGGATCGCGGCCAGGCGGGCAAGGGCCATGCTCAGGGCCGGCGCTGTCGTGGATATCATCGCTCCGGACATCGATCCGGCACTCAGGGACCGGATCGAGGAGGCCGGCGGCCGGATTGTCGCACGTCCCTGGCAGCCCGACGATCGGACCGACGGCCATGTCCTGGTGGTGGCGGCCACGGATGATCCCGGGGTCAACAACGCTGTCGCATCCATGGCCCGAGAACGGAACATACCGGTCAACGTGGTGACCGACGCCAGACAATCGGACATCGCTTTTCCCAGCATCATTCACCGCGAGCCCCTGACGGTTGCGGTCTCCAGCGGCAGCGCCTCGCCGCTGCTTGCGAAGCTGCTGGGGGACCGGATCGATGCCCTGATCCCGGCGGGGTACGGATACCTTGCAGGACTGGTGGGCAGATACCGTCACGCGGTCCGGGAGAAGTTCGCGAATCCCGAGGACCGCAAGCGGTTCTGGGAACGGGCCCTCACCGGCAACGTGGCCGAAAGCGTTTTTTCCGGCAATCCCGGCCTGGCGGAGTCGCTGCTTGAACGGGAGCTGGAGAAAGCACCCGGCGACAGCCCCGGAGGAGAGGCATACCTGATCGGTGCCGGCCCCGGCGACCCGGACCTGCTCACCTTTCGCGCTTGGCGACTGCTGCAGCAGTCGGAAGTGGTGCTCTACGATCGGCTGGTATCGGACCGCATACTCGATCAGATCAACCCCGAAGCGGCAATGGTCTACGTGGGCAAGCAAAGAGCCCGTCACGCCGTGCCCCAACGGAACATCAACCGCCTGCTGGTGGAGTACGCCCGCTCCGGACGGCGGGTTGCGCGGCTGAAAGGGGGGGATCCATTCATTTTCGGCCGCGGCGGGGAGGAGATCGAACTCCTCGCCCGTCACCGGATTCCTTTCCAGGTGGTCCCCGGCGTCACCGCGGCAGCAGGGTGCGCCAGTTACAGCGGCATTCCCCTGACCCACCGGGACCACGCCCAGTCCGTACGCTTCGTGACCGGACAACTCAGGGACGGCAGCGTGGATCTTCCCTGGGACCAGCTCGTGCAGCCGGGACAGACCGTGGTGATCTACATGGGCCTCAAGGGGCTGCCGGTCATTGCCGGGGAACTGGTGGCCGCGGGCATGGACCCCGACATGCCGGCGGCGCTCATCGAACAGGGAACCATGCCGTCCCAGAAGGTGCACTGCGCAACCATTGCCACCCTCCCGGGATTACTGGAACGGCAGAACGTGCATCCGCCGACGCTTCTCATCATCGGTACCGTGGTGACGTTGCACGGGACGCTGAACTGGTTCGAGCCATCGGCCCCGGAACCGGAGGAGAACCCCGATTCAGACCACGCTGCCGAATGACTTGTCGATACTGCCGGGCGGCGGGGTGAGCCCGGCGATTACGCAGCCCTGTGCCACCGGCCCGCCGGGGAACAGCTGGTAGAGGAATTTCATTCCGCCCTTGTGATGAAACTTCTCGTTCAGTGCATCCGTCAGTTCCCGGCGCTTGCCGAACTCGTGCCGGGAGAAGTAGTCCTGCAGGCCGGCGATGGCCTCCCAGTGATCCCGGGTGAGCGTCAGCCCGGCCTCGGCGGCGGCGTCAATGGCCGATTCCGGAGACCAGCCATGGGGTGCGTGGGGGAAATCAATGTTCGGTTGCTCTGTCATGGATACCGTTCCTGTTGCGTTCAATATCTGATTTGATCCATATGGATGGGTTCACACGCCGGATAAAACGTATCAGTACTTGGGCGGCAGTACAATGGGCGGGGCGTCCTCGATGGTGAGTTCCAGGGCGTTGCCGATACCGGCGCCATTTCCCGCCTTCTCCCGGCCCCCGACCCTGCCGACCTGCCGGATTCCCTGCTGCATGCGCTGGCGGGCCGCATGAAGCATTTCGTGGAGTTTCCGGTCATAGGGCAACAGGTAGGCCCGGGGGCGCTTGTCCCCCATCTCCCGCACCCAAAGCGCGATGGCACCCCGTTCCTCCCGTGACAGGTCCGGCTCGCGTATGTCCGAACTCAACAGCTCGAACGACTCGGGCATGACATTGCGGGTCGGCCAGCCCTCCAGGCTCTCCACGCCATACCACTGGGCCCCGTAGACCAGCGGCAGGAAGGCAAGCGCGGCGATCCGGAACCGGGGCTCGAAACGCCGGCTGAGCCAGACCCAGGCGACGAGTACCAGCGGTACGATGTAGCCGATGCTGATCGCTAGTTTGTCCATGAAGGCATGTGTTCCAGCGCATAGGGCGTCAGGGTTGCAGGCAGCGTACTGAACTGGCCGACATCGCCATCCTCGTCGATGGTGAAGCGGATCGCCGTGAGTTCGTGGTCCACACCCAGCAGCTCCACGTCATCCTGGAACACGGTCCTGAACCTGGGATTCACCCTGTCGACACGAACATCCACGGGCACCGGCACGTCGGATACCGCGTTGTAGAAATACACATTCACGATGTATTCCCCGGGATGCATCTTGCGCACCGTGATGATTTCCTGGTTGACGGGATAGATCTTTTCCTGCCCATCGATGATGATGATGTCGTTGACTTCGCCCCTGTCATCGCGGTCCAGGTGCAGCCATCCCGCCTCCTTGTTTAGGTAGGATGCCGTCCTTCCGTCGGGACCCTTGACCCAAAGATCGATATCGTCGGCCAGGTTATCCGGCCAGTTGGCGGTAATGATGTATTCCGCCTGCTTTTCCACATTGGCCAGCTTGTCTTCCGGGTTGATGTACAAAAGCGTGATCAGGTAGAGAAAGGAAAACCCGAGCAGGCAGTTGAACAGCAGATCGATGAACGGATCCGCGTTCAGGGTGAATCTATTCCTGCCCCGGTAGAGACTGTTCATGGGATCTCTCCGAATCCTTCGCGGCCAGGCGGATGATTTCGGCCACCAGGTCGTCCGCATACCGGTCCAGGATCTTGCAATAGACACTGAGCAGGAGCGATCCGCTGATCCCGCTCAAGGTGGTATAGAGGGCCACCTGCATCCCCTCCCCCATGGTGCCCAGAAGAACCTTGAGACCGGCGATGTCATCCTGGCGCAGCTGGTATGCCGTGCCCAGCATCATGATGAACCCGATGACGGTCCCGATCAGGCCGATGCGGATCAGCATGTCGGCGGCGAACCAGCCAAGGTGATGGCCCCGGTGCACCCGTTCCACCAGGCGCGCGTGCAGCGCCTCACCCATGCCGTTGCCGCGCTCCCGCACAAGCAGGGAGAAATGCTCCGCGATTTCGCGGTCCTCGTTCCCGCCCGCCAGGGTGACCGCAGGTCCCCGGGCGGCCAGGGACGCCAGTGCCTGCCGCAGCCGGGAGAGCCGCCAGGCCGCCTTGCCGAGCATCCCGGCCACGATGACGAACAGCACCATGATGACCACCGAAAGCCAGGTCCGGTCGGCATCCAGCACCAGGGAGAAGTAGCCGAATCGCCAAAGCAAGAAGGCACCGAACAGAACCAGCCCGCTCACCAGCATCCAGGCGTAGAAGGGAAGCAGCGGCTCTTCCTCCAGGGATGTCGGTCCGCGCCGGAAAATTGCCTTGAGCAGGGCGATCTCGGTACTCATCGGTTCAGTGTATGCCAAGAAACCGTCCCGTGACCAGTGCGCTGACCAGCGTGGGATGAAAAAATGCCGACTGCATCAACCCGGGCGACCAGTGCCCGGTCATCAGGGTGAACACCTTACCGGTTCCCGGGCCGAGCGGAATCCCGGCGGCTTTCAGGCCGCCCGCGATACGCAGCCACTCCGCGCTGGGGGACGGCAGCTGGCCGTCGGCGATGGACAGGGTCCTGTCGTCGCCCGCGAACAGGTACGTGGGCGCCCTGGTCCACCCGTCTTCCCGGAAAAACCGCTCCACGGAAAGTTCCAGCAACTGTCCGACCCGGCTGATCGCCGCGGGGTCGCCGGATACCTGCCACCAGTCGAACAACCCCGCCGACGCATGGACCAGGGTGTCCAGATCCGCCGGCGCCGCCTTTGCATCATTCCCCGCGAGCAATCCGGGATGGGGGCTCCCGGTTGCCTTCATGATCACATCCGCGAGAAGGCCGGCTGCCTGCAGGTAGTCCGGTTCCCTGGAGGCGCCGTGGCTGAGCGCCGACAACGCCAGGCCATTCCATGACAGGAGCAGCTTCCCGTCCCGTTCAAGGGTCTCCCGGCGTCGCAGGGAGACCAGCGCCTGCCTGGTGACCCCGGCCACGAGTCCCACCGGCGCCACGAGCAGGCGGTTACCCGCCTGCTGCCTGATTTCCACCCGTTCCCGCCATGACTCGCCCAGCAGGATTTCCAGGTCCTGCTGCGCTGCAAGATAGTATTCACCGTTGACGCCGCCTTGCCCCGTGGCGGACAGCGACGACACGAACCAGCCCCCTCCGGCGGCAAAACGCGCCAGCATGTTGTCGAGAATCCCCTCCGCCACATCGCCGTACCCGGGTCTTTCCAGGGTCATCGCCGCCCGGAACAGGAGGCGGGCCACCAAGGCCTGGGTGTAGAGCATCTGCTCGAAATGCGGCCCCGTCCAGTCACGGTTTTCCGTATACCGGAAAACGCCGCCCTCCACCGGGTCCACCAGGTCACCTGCAATCATGGAATCGAGACTGTGACGGAGAAACGCCGCCATGGCATCGCTGGGGTTGAGCTGGTGGAGGTCCAGAAGCGCCAGGAGCTGCGGCGCGAAGGGATACTTCGAATCGGTGCCGAATCCTCCGAAGCGTGCGTCCGACACCCTGCCCGCCTGCTCAAGATAGCCCTGCAGCAACTCGCCGAGGTCAGACGAACCGGTCCCGCTGCGGGCGTCCGCGCCGGCATCGGGATGCCGGGGAACCAGGAGGCGCCGCGCCGCAGCGGGGTTTTCCTCCCACGCCCTTGAGAACGTCTCCAAGGCCGATGCAAGTTCCGGGGCGGTGACAAAGGTCCAGGCCATGACCGGCACACCGTCCGGCGTCACGACTGCCGTGGCCGGCCATCCGCCGATGCCCACGAAGTCCCGCATGAACGCCTGCAGTACGCGGTCATCCTGGGTGTGCATTTCCCGGTCCAGCAACACCGGGGCAAACGAGCCGTTGATCACTTCGGCAAGATCCGCATCCATGAGCGTATCCTGCTTGAAGCGATAGCACCAGTAACAGGACTGGTAGCCGCTCGAGACGAGAAAGGGCAAGTTCCGGGCACGTGCCTCTTCGACGGATGCCGACTCCGGTGAACGCCACTTCACGGGATCATTGGCGTGACTTCGCAGGTAGGGGGATGGATGGCTCGACAGGTCGGAGGCGGCCAGCGCTGCAGCTCCCCACAGCAACGGGAAAAGAAGCAAGGGCAGGACCAGGGGGCCTGCCCGATTCATTCTTCGTGACATGGCCCTTTCGTCACCGGGCCGTCACTGGCGTACGGCCCATCATCTTCGGGGAATGTACCCGGCGTTCAGCCGTTCAGCAGCGCGCGTGCCTTGCGGATGGACCGCTCGAGATAAAAGCCGTAGAAATCCGGTGTGGACAGTCCGACCATCCGTTCCACCAGTTCATTGCCGTCCGGATCCAGAAAGATCACCGTCGGCGTCAGGCCGGCAGTGAAGAACGGCTGCAGGAAATCCCAGGTTGGGACCCGGTTGCCATCGGGCAGCGTGATGAATTCGCCGGCGTCCAGAGAAATCTTGCCGAAGATCACCTTGCCGTCAAACTCGCCGCTCGCCAGGATGGCCGAGAAGAACTCCCCTTCCACGATCCGGCAATACGGACAGTCCTCCTGGTCGATCATGATCACCAAGGGCTTGCGCCCCAGGCGGGCGGATTCGGTGGCAGCCTTCCAGTTGTCGATCTTGTCCATCATGGCATGGCCGGCAGACGGTCTATTCTATGCAAGAAAAGGCGGGCGCTGCAAATTGCAGCGCCCGCCCGTTGCTGTTTTCCGAGTCGTGATTGGTGGTTCACGAATCGATTGCCGGAATGAAGCCTACTTGAGTACCCGGCTGGCCCACAGTTCTGCTTCGCGGGCATGCTGGGCAATGCCATCCTCGGCTTCCTCATGCGCCTTGGCAACCAGCTTCATGGCCGCCTCGGTATTGCCGGCCTCGTGTTCCGCTTTCGCCTTTTTCAGGAACTTCTTGGTGTCCCGCCATTCGTAACCGACGGCAGCGGCCTCCTTACGCTTGGCATCCGCGGCTTCCCAGGCGGCATTGAAATCGTCATTGCTCGACACGGAGGCACAGGACACCAGGAACGCGGCCGCAATGGGCAGTGAAATCAGTTTTTTCAGCATGTCTATTCTCCTTTATCTGCGTGCGCTTGGGCCGTTGAACTCAAGGCCGTTGCTCATGTAGGTGAGGAAAAACTCAAGCTCGCGGTATTCCCGCCCCTGGGGCTTGAAGGAGGCTGCACGCACCTGGCGGTTGCAGCCGCCGAAACGGCGATGAATGGTTCCGATGGCGCCCCACTTGGAGCGGTACACCGGCCAGCCGGTGGGATGGCCGTATGCAGGGCTCAGCATTTCCGACCGCACCCTGTTCCCGGAACCCGAGCCGTGACAGTCGATGCAGGCGAAATTCAGCTGGCCGCGCTTGCGGTAGTAGAATTCCTTGCCGCGCGCATAGGCCGCCAGCGCGTCCGGATCGTCCGTGGGAATCACCACGTTCACCTTCTGACCACGGGACATGAATGACATGTACGCGGACAGTTCCGCGATCTTGCCCTTCTGGTACTTGAGCGGTTTCTCGCCGTTTGCCTCGCGGCATTCGTTGATCGCCAGTTCCAGCGTGATCACTTCCTTGCGCTCGGCATCCCAGTAAGGGTATTGCCCGCGTACGGCGCCGTCGTTCTCGAAGCAGTCGGAATAGCTCTTGCCATTCGCGAAGGGCGTCTCGAACTGGTCCCTGCCGGCATCAATGGCCAGCTCGTAGGGAGGAAATTCCTCGATTTCCATCCATTCCTCGCGGGAGACCTTGTCGATGGAGTAGATTCCGTTTTGGAAATCGTCCCTCGGCACGCTCGGGAATTTGGTGGTGTAGTATTTCTGGAAGGCGATCCGATCCGTTTCGGGGTCGGCATGCGTAGCCAACCCGCCAATCGCCATCGCCGTCGCCGCCAGGGCTACCAAGAACATTCTCATATTGTGCTCCAGTTGGTGACTATTGTTTCTGTATCTGATTGGGTTCGTAAGATCAGGGGTTCCGGTCTACTTGATCGTGGCTTCCCCGGCATCGGTTCCACCCTTGTTGTCCACCGCACTGATCATCAGCTTGTCTCCCGCGGCCGGTCCGGACACGGTAAAGGCCAGGTACGGGTTCTTCGAGATCGCGGGACCCATGTTGCAATGGAAGATCTCGTTGCCGTTGTGCATGCAGGACACCTCGGTGATGTGGTGCGCAGGGATGAGTTCGCCGGTCTTGCTGTCCTTGCGAAGTCCGGTCTCCATGGAATGCTTCATCAGCATCTTGACCTCGACCGCGCCACCGCTTGCTTTCGCTTTACATTTGATTGCCATGATTGTCTCCTCGCTTAACCGCCGCAGCCACCGATGGTGACCTTGATTTCTTTGCTGGTTGCCGTGTAGAGCTTGCCGCCCGCACGCACATACGCGACCAGGGGAGAGGACTTGCCCATCTTGATCCGCGTGCTGGCCGCCGTGGCGCCATCAAAGGTGGCGACCATGGGGGACGGGTTTTCAGCTACCAAAAGGACGATGTTCTCGGTTCCGTCAATGGATGAAGTCACCGAAATGGGGACCACGGCGCCGTTCTCGGCAATATCGGGCCCCTTCATCTGGATGGCGTCCGTGGCCTCGGCTTCGGCGGTGCCGAAGATCGCGGTGACCGCACCCTCGATGTTGTCTGCACGAAACGCGTCGGTCGGCCATGCGGCCAGGGCCCTCAGCGGAATCGTGCTCATGGTTGCCCCGGCACTGACACCGGTCAGCAACATCAGAGTCTTGTTGAATTCTCTTCTGTTCATAGTTCTACCGTTGGTGTGTTTGGTTCAAAGTGTGTACAGGTACTCCACGATGGCGTCAATCTCGTCATCGCTGATGATGTTGTGCAGTCCGAAGGGCGGCATGATGGAGAAAGGGTTGAATGTCAGGGGATTGGCAACCTGCTCCCTCAACTTGGCACGGTCGGGGAACCTGGCCTTCATCGCCAGCAGGGGCGGGCCCTGGTTCCCGGGCAACGGGCCGTTGTCCATCATGTGGCAGGCAAGGCAGTTGCCTTTCCGACGGTCCAGGGCAACCTGCTTGCCCTTGGCGACCATCGCCTCATCTGCGCTGACCGTGGCATAGGTCCCCGGCAACAACATCAGGAACGAAGCCAGAAGTGCGAAAAAAGAGGTTTTCTTGATCATGCGAGTACCGACCTCCAGAATTTATGGTGTTTGCAATAATTGATTTGGGGGGGGCGAAATCCCTTTCACGGAATATTCACAAGCTGATACTAATTTAATTTTATCCAATATACAAC
>VYFG01000102.1 GCA_009842505.1 Gammaproteobacteria bacterium | reverse complement strand
CGTGGAGGGTGTGTCCTGTAGGGGCGGTCGCTGTGTGGCGGCGGACGGGACGGAGACCGCGGTGCGGGATCTGTCCGGCCCCGGGGGCATCGATCCGGACGGGGCCGGGGCGACGGTGGGCGAGCGGGGCGGATTCGACACGGTGACGGCCGGGGGGGCGTTCGGGATCACGGAGACGCTGCCCGGCCTCAGCCTGACGGTAACCCCCGAGGTGACGAGTTGGGGGTTCTGGGGTGAGCACGGGTTCGTGGCGGTGGCCCTCGGCACGGGGACGCTGTCGGCGGAGATCGACGGGACGGCATTCAGCGGCGACTTCTCGATCGCGCAGGCGTACGCGGCGGGGGACGCCGCGGACACGAACCCGGTGGGGACGGGAGGCGCGACCTGGACGGGCATCGCCGAGGCGGTGTCGACCGTGACGTTCGGGCGGCTCATGGGCACGGCGACGGTGACCATCGCGGACCTGTCGCGGCCACGGGTCGATGTCGGCATCGACCTCGACGACGGTGGGGTCGACCGGCCGCTCAGGTGGACCGACCTGCCGCTTGCGGACGGGGGTTTCACCGGAGGCACGGCGGGGACCGACTGGATCGGCGGCAGCTTCCACGGGCCCGGGCATGAGGAGGCCTGGGGAGTGTTCGACACGACCAGCCACATCGGCGCGTTCGGGGCGAGGCGGGCGCCGTGAACCGTGAAAGGGGGGGCGGGAAACAGGCCGATGAACCAAACCATCCGCGTCGTATGCTGGAACATCGACAGGCGGCGCGAGCCATGGCGGGAACTGGACCGAACGGCGGGACAGGGCGAGGCCGATGTCGCCCTCCTGCAGGAGGCCGGGAGTCCGCCGGGGGATTCGACCCGCCTCATGCCCCACGGCGATGAGGAATTCCGGGGCCGGGATCTCCATGACCGATGACCGGCTGTCGTGCGGCTGTCCGACCGGGTGAGGATCGACCGGTTCCGTCAGGTGTCGCCGCTCGGCGAGTGCGCAGAGGGGGACATCAAGGTAAGCGACATCGGCACGTTGGCGGCCGCGCGGATCACGCCGATCGAACATCCGGACCGCTAGGGTATGGAATCCCAGGCACACAACAGGCAGTGGGCCGGAAGATACCCGGATCTGGGAACCGGGCCGCTATCCACAGAACCCTATATCTTGGAAGAGCGCTTCGCCAGAGAGAAAGAGAGGATCTTCGGCCGAACGTGGCTCAACGTCGGACGCATCGAAGACCTCCCGGAGACAGGCGGTTGCTTCGCCCGCGACATCCAGGCCAGCGGAGCATCCGTGCTGATCGTCCGGGGTCCGGACGGAAAGGTTCGCGGTTTCCACAATGTCTGCTCGCACCGGGGCACCCGCATGGTGCCGGATGACGGCCGGGCGCGGCGGGGCACGAAAATCCTCTGCCCTTACCACCACTGGCTCTACGGCGCTGCGGGGGACCTCATCCACATCCCGGACGAAGAGGACTTCTTCGATCTCGACAAGACTTGCCACGGACTCTCCCCGGTGCATACCGACGTCCGGCAGGGTTTCATATTTGTCAATATGGCCGCCGATCCGCCGGAGACCCTGGCAGACTACCTTGGCGAAATCATGGAACCGCTGGACGGCTGCCCCTTTGATGAATTGAAGCGAACCTTCACCTACCGGGTCGAAGTCAACGCGAACTGGAAATTGCTCTTCGATGGACAGAACGAGTTCTACCATCTGCCCATTCTGCATCGCCACATCATGGGCAGGGATTTCGTAACGAATGCACAGGGGCACCACCGCTACCGGGACCTGCGCCTCTACGCCTGCCACAGCTTCAGCGCCGTGGACTTTCCGTCGTACCGGACGGTGACACCCCTGCGCATGGCCCTGGCCTCCGATCTCTACGAGACACCCGAATTCCGCGTTCCCGGAATGACCGGTGATATGGACCAATACACGTTGTTTCCGAACCTTACCATCGAAATTGTGAGGCTCGCCCGAACCACGGTCTGTGTCACCTACGCCGTCTGGCCGATGGAGGTCGGACGGACGCTCTGGGAAGTGCGATTTCACTTCAAGGAACCGGCATCCGTCAGGGACCATCTCCGGCAACAGTCATTCCGGCGCGTCTCGCTGGACATCCTCCAGGAGGATGTGTTTGCCGCGGAAAGCGTTTATGCTGGAATGGCCTCACGCGGGAAGTCCCACATGATCCTCAAGGATTCCGAAATCATCCTGCGTCATCGCCAGAAGGTGGTGGAAGATTTCATCGGCGGCCCGCAATGAGGGCGTCTAGGCTCCCGGCGGAATTCGCGAGCCTGGAGCCATATGTTGGCTGGTCGCTGGAATCCGAACGCGAGCGGGTGGAACGTAAGTTCGCGAGCTCGGCAGACGAGATACGGTCGTTCTACGACGCCATGATGGGGCAGATCAACGAGTTGCTGGATTATTTCGACAAGAAGTGGGGCGGGGAATTGTCCGTCCCTGATCAGCGCCTCTGGTTGCTCCTGCTGTCCCTGGTGGAAATCTCTACCCTCGTGGAACTTTATGGACTGCAGAAACCGGCGTACGCATGCGACCAGCGCCGGTTCGTGCAGATCCAGGACCCTGTGCGAGGTCAAGTATTTGTCTCGTAGAGGCAAGTAGATGACCCGAAGCCTGCCACAGTGGTGGGGCAGAGTGAGCATTCGGGTCCTGGCCTGCATGCATCGATCGGGCATGTCGGTGCAACGCGGCGATTGTGGCGGGTCAGGGAGTCGCGGCAGTACCGGAAGCCGGCCCGCGGCAATCCCCGACCCGGACGATCACCGACGCCTGCCGGCTTCCATCGAAAGATGCCGGGGAGAAAAAGACCAGTGGCAGTCGTTCCGCTCATGTTGACGAGCCTGCAATCGCTGCCAGGTGACAAGCCGGCCTTGTCAGCGCAACTTGCTGTTCAGGAATTCGCGCAGGATCGTGACGCATTCCGCAGGCTGCTCCAATTGCAGGTAATGGGTCGTCTCTGGCAGGAAGTCGTAGTCCACGGTCAGGATATGGCTGAGGTCGAAGCTCGGCATATAGGCAAAGGGCACGGTCGGGTCGGAACCGATGACCTTCGTGGGGCAGGTCAGCGAGGTCAGGTCGAGCATGGGTGCAAAGCTCCTGACATATTCCATGATCTGGGCTTCGTATTCCCGCGGACAGCGAAGCTCGTACTCCCGACCGCCGTCGGTTTTCCGCAGGGTTGTTCTGGCCATCAACCGGTGCACGCCGGGCAAGACGCGGACAAAGCCCGGCATAACGCTGAGCAGATCGGCAAATTCATCCCGGGATCGGAAACGTTGGCACCGGCGCCGGATCATTGCGGCACCGCGTTCGGCTGCCTCATCGAATTCCCTCTCGTTCGCGGTCGGCTTGCAGAGCGGCGGGTCCATCAGGACCAGCGCTGAATAATACCTGGGGTCCGAAAGGAGACTCACAAGCGCCGACAGGGAATGATAGACCCCGACAGTCGGCTTGCTGCCGAAGTGCCGGTCAATGGCTTTGAGAATGCGGTCGTGGTCGTGCGTGAGCATCGGAATATTGTGCTCCTGGCGGCGCCCGACCCGGTTCCAGCCGTGATTCCGGAGGTCGTAGACAGCGAGGTCGAAATCGGCGGAAAGCAGCGACCAGAACGGGTAGTAGAGATCGATGGCAAGCCCGTTGCCGTGGCTCAACACGAGCCGGATATCGGCATCCGGATTGCCATGGCGCCGTACAAGGGTGGTCATCCCGCCTTCTATGTCGACCTCGCACAACGAAAGCGGCTCGGGAATCTCCCAGAGGGTTTCTGCATTCATAGGATGGGCTTCGGTCCTGGTCTGAATGATTCCTGGAGTCGGCGCATCAGCATACAGCATCGCCCGCCGGACACCTAATCGGTGGAACGTTGACCACCGGGGTCCTCTGGCGATCAGTCCCTGTAAACCTGCTCCCATGTTCAATCAGCATCTGCATGTCCAGGAATAACCTGCCTGCCCGACGACGCGCGAAGCGTACCAGGGCAGCTATCCAGAGCCCTCTTTCCGGAAATCCCTCCAGCCCTGAAACAGTCGTCCCTGAAAAACCCCGTTTCAAGGGGTCACAAGAACCTGTGGCTGGACACTGCCATGCCCGTATGCCGGTGTTTCCCATCGCCCAGTCCTTTCCGGACATCGCCTGATGCCAAGGGCGCCGTGGACGCTGCAACCCCACCAGTGAGGCAGCGTGAATCACGCCATGGTCAATTCCATGAACATCGCCGCATATTCGCCCTGGCGGACGATTCCCCTGCCGACCGGCGCACTCCGATCTGGCATTTCCTCCCGTTGGTTGAAGTTTATGCTTATGACAGATCTCCAAAACGGACGCTCATGGTGCAGCTGGAGATGTTCACAAGGTGGACATATTGTGAATTCGTTACGACCAGACCAACATCTGGTTCTGATCCCCATGCGTTATTCGTAATATGGACAGGGGAGTCAAATATTAAGGTCGTTGGAACCATCCAGCGACCTTCCCCAAAGTTCCCAAAAGTCAGCCTTTCGGCTTCATCGTCTGTGTTTTTGCTCCTTCGCTAACGGGCCTTAAGGCCCGATGCGTCGACCGGGTCTTAATTGTAAACGGCTATAGGATCGCCGATTACGTCCAGCATGGGTACTGAACCGAGACCTGGCGCGTCTGGTGCAAACATTCGCCCATTGACAATTGTTGGTGGGTTAATCACGGTGGCTTTCTTCAAACCCTTGGGATAAATGACCGACCGGATACAACGCCCGGGAGTAGAATGTCCCATATGAGCAACTACCGCGCTTGCAAGCTCGCTGTACGATGAGTCCTGGATCTCCAGGGGTACGTTGAGAGTGACACACAAGTCCCGAATGAGCCGCATCTTGGAAATTCCACCAACCCTGGCAAGTTTTAGGTTTAATCCATCCAGCACACCATCCTGTTTTGCGCGAATTACGACCTCGACATCGAGTGCTGATTCGTCCAGGATCAAAGGGACACCGGTAGTACGACGCACCTCGCGACACTCTTCATAGGTGGCACAGGGCTGCTCGAAGTAGACGTCGACATCACCCATCGCCTTGGCTACACGGACTGCTTCGTCCACGCGCCATCCGCCATTGCCGTCATACTTGAGGGATTCACCCGGACGCATACGTTCCCCCATCCAGCGTAGGTATTCGATGTCTTTCGCTACATCTCCACTGGATTTTCCGGAAAAATTAGTAATCCTGTCGGCCCGAAGCTTTTCCATCATGGCTTCCAGCTCTTCACCTGGCTCCGGCGGGACCGAGCCGACCACTTCAGGTTCCGGTGTGATCATGCCCCCAAGCAGCATGTAAAGCGGCGAATTCAGCGATCGTTCCAGGATGTCCCAACAGGCGACGTCCAATGCGGTTTTTACAAAGGGTTGTCCCTTCATCTGAAAGTCCATAAGCTCGTTGATGGCACCTATCATTCGGGGGTCTTGCCCGATCAGCTTCGGAGCAAGTTCATCCAACCCGGCCCGCACACCCCTCGCAAACGCGGCGACAAAGTTGGATCCCCAGGGCACGCTGTCGCCCCATCCTTCGATGACGGAATCCGTTTCTATGCGAACCAGGGTCACGTCAAAATGTGACATCACCCGATCGTGGGATATGGTCGCCGGCTTGATTGGCACATCGACCTGGAAAATGCTGATTCGTGTGATTTTCACTTTCTAAACACCAATTTTGGCCATCATCGCTGCCCCCAAGAATCAGGGCACGAAAGTGAGCAGGTATGTTTCATGTGAAGGTTCTGACCGGCTCGCCCAGCATCGACATGTCCGGATCTACCCCAAGACCTGGTTTCTCATTGGTGTTGAGATAGCCATCCACCAGCATTGGCGCCTCCAGGTCGTATCGCACCTTCGAGAAATAGGTCGAGACATAAGTGGCAAAGAAAGTACGAGCGGGAGTGGATACAGCAATATGTGCCTGCGCAGCTGCGGACAGATCGGCTCCCCAGGCATCATCCACTGTCATTATCTTACCCGCCGCCTTGCAGACATCGCGAATCAGCTTCGTTCCGGTGATTCCTCCAACGCGGGTGATTTTGCAGCCGATGCCTTCAAAACAATTGTCGGCCAGGCCGCGCAGCATCAGTTTGATGTCAGTCATGCATTCATCGAGGATCATCGGCTGACGTACCTGATGACGAATTGACAGGCACTCTTCATAGGTCAAACAAGGTTGTTCTATGTAGTAATCAATATCCTCGGTGGCGCGTAAAATCCGGAGGGCCTCATGAGTGCTCCAGGCCTTGTTGGCATCAGCAACAAGCGTTTCACCAGGGTGAACGGCATCGGCCGCATAGCGAAGACGGGCAATATCAAGATCAAAGTTGCTGCCGCGCCCGAGCTTTAGTTGAAAGTGCCTGAACCCTTCGTTTCGATATTGAGCGATACGTTCGGTTACGATCTCGGGTTGTCCAGCCTCAATTTCTGGATATCCAGCTGCCTTGTTCAGGAGTCGTCCGCCAAGAAGTTGATAGAGCGGGCGGTTATAGACTTTGCCGCAAAGGTCCCAGCAAGCAATGTCTATGGCTGATTTCGCGTATTGCGCGCCCATCAGCCATAGGTTCATTTTTTCGTTGATCCGATCGGTCTGGGTCGGGTCCTCTCCGATCAACCCGGGAACGATTTCTTCCATTGCAGCGCGAACGCCGAGCGCATGCTCGGGCTGATAGGTGGTTGCAATGGGGCAGACTTCGGCCCAACCCGAATGACCTTCATCGGTTTCAATCCGTACGATTGTGTCATCCAACGCTTCATACGTCTTGTTTGGATACCGCTTGGGCTTTTCCAGCGGTATGTCGAGCTGGTAAAGATCAACTCGTGTGATTTTCATGGGCCGGGCCTCCTAGTTTGATTATGACGGTGGAATCAGAACCAACTTTCCTGTGAATTTTTTGGACAGGAACGCCTCTTGTGCCGCACCAATTTCGTTCAGAGGGAACGTCCTGGCGACTAGCGGCCGGATTTCCCCTCGCTCAATATAGGTCACGAGGTTTTCGAACACGATATCTTCCTGGAAGGTACAGCCGAAAAAGGTGAGATCCTTGAGATAGAGCGTGCGCACATCCAGTTCAACGATCGGGCCAGCAATGGCACCGGCAGTGGCATATTTTCCGCCAGTTCGTAACAAGTCGAGAAGCGCGGGCCAGCCATCGCCGGCCACAAGGTCGACGACAACGTCAACACTGTTGCGGCCGAATTCCTTGACTAGGTCGGCATTTCGATCCACAACCCGATCTGCTCCGGCGGCCAACACTTCGTCAGCCTTGGATGCGCTGGCAACTGCGGTTACATGGGCGTCCCGGCGCTTTGCCAATTGCACCGCGGCCGATCCCACGCCCCCCGAGGCACCGGTGATCAGAACACGTTCGGCGCCGACATTCGCACGATGGAACATGTTTTCCGCCGTTGAATAGGCGCATGGGATCGAGGCCAGTTCCTCATCTGACCAATCACACTCTACTTTGTGGGTTTCGCGGGCAGGCGCTTTGGCATATTGCGCGAATGCACCGTCGCACTCCGACCCGAAGGTCCAGCATTCATAGGGACGGTAGTCCGCGTATGAACGCAGCATATTCCGCACCAGTACACGCTCGCCGATACGTGAGGCGTCAACACCTTCGCCCACAGCCACGATACGGCCACAGCAGTCCGCGCCCTGGATGCGTGGAAAGGTGAGCGGAACGCCTGACCAGGAAGCATCATCGACGTCAACCTCTTCAAATCCCTCTGCGCCGCCTTCGTTGGTTGCGTCGCTGACTTTCTTTGAATACCAACCAATGCGGGTATTGATGTCGGTATTGTTGATGCCGGCAGCGGCAACCTTGATCAGAACTTCGCCGGCATCCGGGGTCGGAACCGGCACGTCGTGACGATATTGCAGCATCTCGATGCCGCCATGACCGACGAGTAGCACGGCAGTCATATGATCGGGAAACTCATTACTCATTACATTGCTCTATTGTCGCGTGAATCATTAAACCGGGGCTGTGGTTGACCGATAACAGGGGCAGGACTTCGGACATTATTCATATACGGCGATCGGATCACCGATAACTTCCAGCATGGGCGTCGCCCCCAGCCCCGGAGCATCGGGCGCTCTGACCCGGCCATTTTCGTAAACCGGACCACCCACGATGGTTTTCAGTATTATGCCGATGGGCGCCAGGGCCGACATAAAGGCGCGTTTCGGTGTTGAATGGGCGACGTGGGCAACAACCGTGCAGGCCAGTTCGCTCCAGGCGGAATCCTGGATTTCCATAGGCACATGCAGCGCGGCACACAGATCCCGAATCAGCCGCATCTTGGTAATTCCGCCCACCTTTCCGAGCTTGAGATTAAGCCCATCCAGGATGCCGTCTTCCCTGGCACGCAACACGACCTCCACCCCAGTGGCGGATTCGTCCAGTATCAGAGGTACGCCGGTGGTTCTCCTGACTTCCCGGCATTCTTCATAGGTGGCACAGGGCTGTTCGAAATAGACATCGATATCGCCCATTCCCTTGGCGATGCGAATCGCCTCGTCGGCGCGCCAGCCGCCATTGCCGTCGTATTTGAGAAATTCTCCGGGGTGCATGCGTTCGCCGACCCAGCGTAGATAGGCGATGTCCTGCGCCACATCGCCGCTCGATTTTGACGAAAACCTCAAAAAACCATTAGCGCGGTGGCCCGCAATGGCTTCATCGACTTTCTCGTCGATATAGGATGGAATCGATCCGTAAACGATCGGATCGGGGTTGAGCATGCCGCCCAGCAACACGTAAAGGGGAACTCCCAGCGACTTTCCCAGAATATCCCAGCAGGCGACATCCAGCGCCGTCTTGACGTAGGTTTGGCCCGTCATTTCGAAATCCATGAGTTCGTTTATTTCACCTACCATGCACGGATTCTGGCCGATCAATTTCGGTGCCATCTCGTCGAGTCCGGCACGTGCACCACGTGCAAACGCGGCGATGAAATTTGATCCCCAGGGCACGCTGTCGCCCCAGCCCTCAATACCGGCATCGGTTTCAATGCGAACCAGTGTTTCATCGAAAACGGTCATGACACGGCCATGGGAAATAGGAAATGGATCGATTGGAACTTCGACCTGGTAGACGGCAATACGGGTAATTTTCATGATTGCATACTAAAATAGTCGGTGCTCAAAAGTTCTTGTTCAGACAGCCTGAGAGGAATCTGCCGGGTCGATTCCACCAGCGAACCCCCGTATCCAGTCACGGACGCCGGATAATCGACACTTCCGGTCCTGAAAGGCGCCCATTTCCGTAGGTAAAAAGCACACCCGACGCAGGATCAAGGGAAAAACCGGCTGCAAAAAGTGTAGGGTCAGCAGCCGGCCGCCCATCATTTCCGGTCAGGAAGCCATGTCCTTGAGACCCTTCAACGGCAGGATCCTGACCTTGCGGCTTGCCGGTTTGGCGGCGATATCCATGGTTTCGCCGGGACGGAAGGGGTTCGGGACGCCTTTACGGGCCTTGCTGGCAGGCTTTTTAACCACCGAAATCCTGAACAGGCCCGGCAGTCTGAATATGCCGCAGGAACGGGGTTTCACATGGGCCTGGATCAGGTTGCCGAGGCCGTCCAGTACGCTGGTTACATCTTTGCGGGAAAGGCCGGTACTTTCAGCGAGGGTATTGATTATCTGGGCTTTTGTGAGAGGCACTTGATAGGTTTTTCGCATTGTTGATGATGCCGTTTGGTTGGAAAGGATTATGGGTAACCGAATAACCGGCGGATTGTAATATAGCTTTGATTCACCGGCACTTTGGAATAACGCCCTGTGGCCCATCGGGATGCGATACGGATACCGTGTTGCCCCGGTTTCGGACCCGTTTCCTTCCTGTTCGCGTCATACGGCAATACCGGCATCCCCCATGTCGTTGACAATCCGTTCGGGCCGTCATTATCATCGAATGCCCCTGTACCAGGCAGTGGGTCCAGCCGGTTGGGGCGTCGGAGAATCCCGTTTCTGCACCGGACGGATACCAGCCGGGATTTCATCCGGGACAGGCACTTCGATCCTGTTCCCCGAACGCGAATCTCAGACATGTTGAAACAGTTCCAATCCAACCGCAGTGTCCGCCAGCTTCGTCAGCATGCTTCCGATGTCACCGTGCCGGCGCCGGATCGTCACTGATGCCCGATCTGTCTGATCTGCGCGAACTGCGCAATGCGTTCGGTACCTTCATGACCGGGGTCACGGTGGTCACCACAAGAGAGCAGGGGGGCACACCCCGGGGGTTTACGGCGAATTCCTTCTCCTCGGTGTCCCTGGACCCCGCCATGCTCTCGATCTGCATCGGAAAATCAGCCGAGAGCATCGAGGTGTTTCGCCAGGCAGACGGATTCGCGATCAACATCCTGAGCGAGAATCAGGCCGAAACGTCCAGCCTGTTCGCCTCCAAACGGCCGGACAAGTTCGATGTGACTTCCTGGCATGACGGGCCACTCGGTCACCCGGTGCTGGAAGGTGTCTGCGCCTGGTTCGACTGCAATGTGGTTCAGCAGATTGATGCTGGCGATCACATCATCGTGATCGGCCGGGTTCACGCGTATGACTACAATGAACAGAACGGACTTGGTTATGTGCGTGGGGGATACGTGACCCTTGGGCTGGAGCAGGCAGCGGTAACCGCCGCGGGGCATGCCTC
The DNA here is from genome assembly GCA_009842505.1 of Gammaproteobacteria bacterium. GTDB lineage: Bacteria > Pseudomonadota > Gammaproteobacteria > Arenicellales > Poriferihabitantaceae > VYFG01. The sequence goes on along the minus strand of VYFG01000102.1, from coordinate 21,459 downwards.
GCGCATCGTCGTGGGAGCGCTCGTGTCCTTTAACGGGGGACTGCTCCTGCGCCGTCCGGAAAGCGGTGGCGGCTTGCAACCGGTAGCAAGCGGTCTGCGCCAGCAATATGGCAGCATTGCAAAACTCAAGGCGATCCTGGAAGACCTTGATATCGGCGCGACGATCACGTCGCTCTATGCGGTGTTCGAGGATGAAAGCACCGGCCGCCAGTTTATCTACTATCGTGTGAATGTGGACAGGGAGGGCTCCTGCGCGGGGGATTTCTACCGGCCGGAGGAAATCCCCTGGGACGCGGTGGACAGTGACGCCATCCGGGTCATGCTGAAGCGGTATATCGATGAATCCAGGGACATGCGGTACGGCGTGTATTTCGGTAACCAGCGAACCGGCACGGTGGTTCACCACGACGGCAATTGATCCGGCAGGACAGGAGAGGTCCCGTGAACAGATACCAGCAGTACATTGACGGTGAATGGTGCGACGCGTCCGACGGACAGACGATGACGAGCATCAATCCATCCAACGAGGAACCCTGGGCCGAGTTTCCCGCCGCCAGTGAGGCGGACGTGAACCGTGCCGTCGAATCGGCCCGGCGCGCCCTGTACGAGGGGCCCTGGGGCAGCATCACCGCAACGCAGAGGGGAAAACTGCTCTCACGGCTGGCGGCGCTGGTACGCGAAAAGGCCCTGTACCTCGGCGAAATCGAAACCACCGACAGCGGCAAGCTGGCCCGGGAAACCCGCGCGCAGACCGCCTACGTCGGGGACTATTACGACTATTTCGCTGGTCTGGCGGACAAGATCGAGGGCAAGACACTGCCCATCGACAAGCCGGACATGCATGTGTTCACCACCCGGGTGCCCATTGGCGTGGTGGCGGCGGTGGTACCGTGGAACGCACAGATGTTCCTGGCCGCGACCAAGCTCGGCCCCGCCCTGGCGGCGGGGAATACCGTGGTCCTCAAGGCCTCCGAGGTGGCTCCCGCGACCATGTTCGAATTTGCCCGGGCGATCGAGGAAGCGGGATTCCCCCCCGGGGTCGTCAACGTCATCAGCGGCTCGGGAGAGCCCTGTGGCCGCGCCCTCACGTCCCATCCCGGTATCTCCCGGGTGGCATTCACGGGAGGCCCGGAAACCGCCGCCAGGGTCGTTGCCAACACAGCCAGCAACTTTGCCGTGGTTTCCCTCGAACTGGGCGGCAAGTCGCCCATCCTGGTGTTTGATGACGCCGATATCGAAGGGGCGGTCAACGGCATCGTCGCGGGCAATTTCGGGGCATCCGGCCAGAGTTGCGTCGCCGGATCACGCGTGTTCATCCAGTCGGGAATCTACAACGAGGTCCTGGCGGAACTGGAGAATCGGGCACGGCGGATCGTGATCGGTGACCCGCTGGACGATGCCACGCAGGTGGGTCCACTGGCCACCCGGATGCAGGTCGAAAGGATTACGCAGGCCATGTCGGAAGTGGCTTCACAGGGTGCTTCCATCCGCTTCGGCGGCGGCCGGCCGAAGGAATTTCCCAAGGGATACTATGTTGTGCCCACCATCGTCGAGTGCCCGCACCAGGAGGTGACCACCATGCGCGAGGAAATGTTCGGTCCGGTGATGAGCGCCCTTCGGTTCGATACCGAGGATGAAGGGGTCGCCCTTGCGAATGACACCCGCTTCGGACTGGGCGCCGGTGTATTCACGGAAAACGTGGCCCGGGCCCACCGCGTCAGCGCCAAAATCCGCTCCGGAATCGTCTGGGTGAACACCTATCGTGCCATTTCTCCCATTGCGCCCTTCGGCGGATTCGGCATGAGCGGCTACGGCCGTGAGGCGGGGCTGGATGCAATCGAGGACTACACCCGCAGCAAGACCACCTGGATCAATATTTCCAGTGAGCCCATGTCCAACCCGTTCGTCATGCGTTGAGGATCAACGGGCCCTGTCGTTGTTGATCCACAGACGGCGACGCGATACCCACTACAATACGGCCCACAGGCTTCCCTCATATCACCGTCCATGCTGACCACCCCGGAGATCCACGACGAAGGCGTGCTGGAAACTGCCGTGCGCCATGCCAGGTCACGCCAGGTCGTATTGCCCAGGTTGGCGGAGCTGGCTGCTCCGGATTCGATCGAGTCCCGCCTGCAAGAGGCCCTTGGCGGCGTTTCGATGAATGCTGCCTCCCCTTTGAACCTTTACCGGATTCACTGGTTCAATGACCATGACGGCGGTCTCAGGGAAACGCCGGCCTGGCTGGAACTGCCGCCGGCCCTGACGGGCGTTGCGGCCCGCATCGTGGTGGTGCTTGGGGACGCCTTCCCCATGATCGCGGCCCACAAGGTGCTGGCAGCCTATGCCTGCCTGGCGACGAGGCTGGTGAGCGGACGCTTCGACCCCGGAACTGACCGGGCGGTCTGGCCGTCCACCGGGAATTATTGCCGCGGCGGTATCGCCATTTCCCGCATACTCGGTTGCCGCGGGGTGGCGGTGCTTCCGGAGATGATGAGCCGGGAGCGGTTTGCCTGGCTGGAGCAATGGGCGCTGCATCCCGACGAGGACATCGTCCGCACAACCGGGTCGGAGAGCAACGTCAAGGAAATCTATGATGCCTGTGACGAGTTGTCCAGGGACCCGTCGAACGTGGTGCTGAACCAGTTCAACGAGTTCGCAAACTACCTGTGCCACCGGGCGATATCCGGTCCGGCGCTGGGTTTGCTCTTCGAGGCGGTGGCAGGGCCCGCAGATCGGCTGCAGGCATTCATCGCCGGGACCGGCTCCGCCGGTACCATGGCTGCGGGCGATTACCTGAAACAGCATTACGGGGCCGCCAACGTGGCCACGGAGCCCCTCGAATGCCCCACCATGCTGGCCAACGGCTACGGAGAACACGGAATCCAGGGTATCGGGGACAAGCACATTCCGCTGATCCACAATGTCATGAATATGGACTACGTGGTGGGTATTTCCGACACCGGGCCGGATCTCCTGAATGTCCTTTTCAACACCGACGCAGGGCGGCGGTATCTCGTCCGGCGCACCGGTTCGGATGAAGGATTGATCCGGGCGTTGGGGCATGTGGGACTGTCCGGTATCGCCAATATCCAGTCAGCCATCAAGCTGGCCCGATACCATGACCTGGACGAACGGGCGGTGCTGCTCTGCGTCGCCACGGACGGAGCGGCAATGTACGCCAGCGAACTGGAACAGGCGATTGAGCGCAGTTTCAGGGGCCGGTTCGACACCGAGGAGGCCGCGGAAGTCTTCGGCCGCTGCCTTGCCGGGTGTGAACCCGCCCACGTGATGGAACTCACCAGTCGCGGGCGTGAACGGATTTTCAACCTCGGTTACTACACTTGGGTGGAGCAGCGGGGAGTGAGCGTGGACGACTTCAATCTCCGCCGCCAGCCTGAATTCTGGCACGGCGTGGCGGGCCAGCTCGAGGCGTGGGATGATCTCATCGGCATGTTCAATGCCAGGGTGGCGGCCTGATCCGGCTCAAGACCACCGACGTTGACCCTGATGGCCTGGCCGTCCAGGCCCGTCGATGGAACCGGACCCATGGCCTGCTCTGGGCAGGTGGTACCCCGGGTGTGCGTGTCAGCGCTCGGGAATCAGCCCGCGCGGGGCGAATCGCATGACCAGAAGGAGAATGGCCCCCATCAGGATGAGACGCGTATAGGCCGCACCGGCGATCAGGTGGTCCTTGAGCCAGTACCCGTCCTGCATGAACAGCGTGATGGTCTGCATGAACCAGTTGCCGAGCGGTTCCGCCTCGATCCAGAGGAACCAGATCACGAAACCCCCGAGCACCGCCCCCCAGTTGTTGCCGGACCCGCCGATGATGACCATTACCCAGATGAGGAAGGTGAAGCGCATGGGTATGTAACTGGTCGGGGTAAGCTGGCCGTCCAGTGTGGTCAGCATGGCGCCCGCGATTCCACAGACCGCGCATCCGAGGACGAAGACCTGGAGGTGTCTGGCCTTGACATCCTTGCCCATGGCGCTGGCGGCGTCCCGATTGTCCCGTATGGCACGCATCATGCGGCCCCAGGGTGATTTCAGCGCCCGTTCCGACAGCCACAGGATGGTGGCGAGAACGAAAACGAAGAGCGCTGCGTAGCACAGCTTGACCACGATGCTGGCCGCGGTATCCACCTCCGCCCCCAGCCCGCCGGCAAGGGAGACAAAACCTTCCGATGCCATCAGGTCCACCTCGTAGGGTACCGGCCTTGGCAGGCCGGTGACGTTCTTGACGCCCCTCGTCAGCCATTCCTCGTATTTCATGACGGCGAGGATGATCTCGGAAATCCCCAGGGTGGCGATGGCGAGGTAGTCCGCCCGAAGGCCCAGGGTGATCCTGCCGATCAGCCAGCCGGCGCCGGCCGCGATCAGTCCCCCGGCAACCCAGGACAGGGTGATGGGCAGGTTGAGTCCGCCAAGATAGCCGGAGAATGCCGGGTTGATCGCTTCAATGCGCTCAACCGCCGGAGTGTATACCAGGCGGATGAGGATCATGCCCACGAGGATGACCAGCAGCGTGGCCCAGAACCGAAACACCTTCGGGGTCTTCCGGCGCACGAAGACGACAACCAGAACGGTAATCAGCAGACCGAGCAGCGAAAGACCGATACCGGCGCCGCCGGCGGACCAGGCCTCTTTCACCGGCGGCATGGAGATGAGAACGGCTGCCAGGCCGCCAAGGGCGGTAAAACCCATGACACCCACGTTGAACAGGCCCGCATAGCCCCACTGGATATTGACGCCGAGGGACATGATGGCCGAAATCAGGCACAGGTTGAGTATGCCGAGGGCCACGTTCCAGCTCTGGCCGAAACCCACCGACAGAAGAAGCAGGAGGAAAACACCGAAATACAGCGGCCCGCGTCGGTTCATATCACCTTCCCGCGGATGATCCCGGTGGGCCTTACCAGCAGAACCGCCACCAGGATGATGAAGGACACCGCGAACTTGTAGTCCGTGGACAGGAACTGCATCAGGCTGTCAGGCACCCAGCCCTCCGGACCGAGATAGGCCAGGAACTTCTTGTATGCATAGGTCAGGGTGACTTCGGAATAGGCCACCAGGAACCCGCCCAGGATGGCACCCACCGGCTGGCCCACGCCCCCCAGGATGGCGGAGGCGAAGATCGGCAGCAGGATCTGCTGGAAGATGAAGGGCTTGTAGGTCTTGTCCAGGCCGTAAAGAGTGCCGGCTATGGTGGCCAGGACTGCGGTGATGATCCAGGCGATGCGCACCACCCTGTCCGGGTCGATGCCGGACAAGAGGGCCAGGTCCTCGTTGTCGGAATACGCCCTCATGGCCTTTCCGGAGCGCGTTTTCTGCAGGAACCAGAACAGCAGTGCCATGACCAGCAAGGCCACGACGATGGTGATGACCTGGGTCTGCCGGATGGCGAGACCTTCCCTGAGCCCGGTCATCTCCCTGAATTCCCGCGCGGTGATGATGAAGCGGGCGCCGTCGGCGAAGCTCTGGTCATCCGGCCCGATGATCACCCGGATCAGACCAGCCATGACAAACATGACCCCTACGGAGGCGATGGAAAAAACGATGGGGTCGGACTTTTTCAGGCGGTAGAACCGGAACACGTAACGATCGGTCAGCAGCGCCATGATCGCCGCGACGAAGATGCCGACAGGCAGCGCCAGCAGGGCCGTGGGCAGCGGTCCGAGGTTAATGCCCATGTCCTGCAGGGTCCAGGTGCAGAGGATGACCGCCATGGCGCCGAATGCCATCAGTTCTCCGTGGGCGAAATTGGCGAAACGGAGGATGCCGTAGATCAGGGTGACGCCGAGGGCGCCCAGAGCAAGCTGGGCTCCGTAGGCCGTGGCGGGCACGAAGACGAAATTGGCGAACAGGACCAGTGCGTTCAGAATGTCCATTCAGCCCCCGAGGAACGAGCGGCGGACTTCCGGGTTTGCCAGCAGGGCCCTGCCGCTGTCCGTGTAGCGGTTTTCACCATTTACCAGCACAAAGCCTCGGTCCGCGATTTCCAGGGCCTGACGTGCGTTCTGCTCCACCATCAGAATGGCGATGCCGCTCCTGGCCACCTCCAGGATGCGGTCGAACAGCTCGTCCATGACAATCGGGGAAACCCCCGCCGTGGGTTCGTCCAGCATCAGCAGCTTTGGCTGTGTCATCAGCGCCCGGCCCACGGCCACCTGCTGGCGTTGGCCGCCCGACAGCTCGCCCGCGGGCTGGTGGCGCTTTTCCTTCAGGACGGGGAACAGCTCGAAAACCTGTGCCATGGTGTCACCGAAGTCATCGTTCCGGATGAATGCCCCCATCTCCAGATTTTCCTGCACCGTCATGGTGACGAAGATGTTGCGCACCTGGGGCACGAGCCCCATGCCGAGATTGACCCGTTCCTGCGGGGGCAAGTGCGTGATCTCCCTTCCGTCCAGCATCACGGTTCCTTCCCGCAGGTTCAGCATGCCGAACACCGCCTTCATGGCGGTGGATTTACCGGCGCCGTTGGGGCCCACCACGACTGCGATTTCGCCTCTTTCCACGGTGATGGTGCAGTCCCGTATGATGTCAGCGCCGCTTCCGTAACCGCCGGTCATGCCGCTGGCGTCGAGAAAGCTCATGCCTCGTTCCTTGCCCTGTGCTTGCGGCCGGTGCCGAGATAGGCTTCGATGACTTCCTCGTTCGCCTTGATTTCGTCAATCGTTCCCTGGGCCAGCAGCTTCCCTTCGGCCATGCAGATCACCGGATCGCACATGCGGCCGATGAAATCCATGTCGTGCTCAATCATGCAGAACGTGTAGCCGCGCTCCTCGTGAAGCCGCTTGATGGAGCTGCCGATGGTCTTTAGCAGGGTGCGATTGACGCCGGCGCCGACTTCGTCGAGGAACACGATCTTCGCATCCACCATCATCGTCCGTCCGAGTTCCAGGAGCTTTTTCTGGCCGCCGGACAGGTTGCCGGCCAGTTCGTTTTCCAGGTGGGTAATTTCCAGGAACTCGATGACCTCCCGGGCCTGTTGCCGGATCCGGCCCTCGAAATCCTGCACCTCGCGGCCATGGAACCAGGCCTGCCAGAGACGCTCTCCCGGCTGGTTGCCCGGAACAACCATGAGGTTTTCCAATACCGTCAGCGTGGAGAACTCGTGGGCTATCTGGAAAGTACGCAGTAGTCCCTTGGTGAAGAGCTGGTGCGGTTCGAGACCGGTGATGTCCTCGTCATCCAGAGTCACCGAGCCGGAAGTGGGCTCCAGGACACCTGCGATGACGTTGAACAGCGTGGTCTTGCCCGCGCCGTTGGGTCCGATCAGGCCGGTGATCGAGTTTCTTTCGATGGTCAGCGAGGTCCCGTCGACAGCGCGTATGCCGCCGAAATGCATGTGCAGATCCGAGACCGTGATCATGTCCGGCAATCAATGGATTTCCGGCCGACGGAAAGATGTACAGTCCTGTCGGCGCCTTCCCGTAGACATAAGGAAACGGCCAGGACAATGGTCCCGGCCGTCTCAGGTGTCATCGAATTGTGCGGTTGACTTTAGTGGTAGGTGACAGTCTCGAACTTGCCGCCCTTGATTTCTACTTCGCGGTAGTTGCCCGCCGCCTCGCCGGGACCGATCAGTTCCACCGCAGTGCCGCCGACATAGTCGACATCGCCCCCGTCCGCCAGGATCTTGAGCGCCTTGGCCAGTTCACCGGGGAGGATCTCCTCGCCCGGCGCATTGGCGACCTTCTCGATGTGCCCCTTGAAATCCGCACTGTTCGAGGAACCCGCGGACTGCATGGCCAGCAGGATCAGGGCGGAGGCGTCATAGGCTTCCGGTACATAGGGATCGGTGCCGTTGAAGCCCTGGTCTTTGGTGAGTTCCCCCATCATGGCGGCTCCGGGACTGTCGGTGCCGGGTACGGTACCGAAGGAGCCTTCGATGGAGTCGCCGAAGTGGTCGGCGAGGGCGTCACCCACCATGCCGTCCGGCAACATGAAGAGGTCGAAGGCGCCGCTGTCCAGGGAGGCCTGGATCATGCCCTTGCCGCCCTGGTCGATATAGCCGGCCACCACCAGCAACTCGCCACCGGCCGCAGCCAGCGCACCCACCTCCGCGGAATAGTCCGCCTTGCCGTCCTCGTGGGCCGCCACCGCCGTGACGGAACCCCCGGAGGCCTCGTAGGCGGCCTGGAAGGCATCCGCCAGTCCCTTGCCGTAGTCGTTGTTGGTGTAGGTCACCGCCACCGACTTCACCCCGCGGTTGTTCAGCACCTTGGTCATGATCTCGCCCTGGCGGGCGTCGGAGGGCGCGGTGCGGAAAAACAGACCGTTGTCCTCGATGGTGGACAGGGCCGGGGAAGTGGCCGACGGCGAGACCATCACGACGCCGTTGGCCACGGCAACGTTGTTCAGCACCGCGGTGGTGGCGCCGGAGCAGGTCGCACCGTTGATGGCGGCAACGCCTTCGGATGTGATCAGGCGCTCCGCGGCGGCGGTGGCGGCCGCGGCGTCGATGCAGGTGCTGTCACCGCGGACGGAAACCACGGTCTTGCCGCCCAGGAAAAGCCCGCTGTCGGAGGCTTCCCGGATTGCCAGTTCGCCGCCCATGGCCATCGGCGCTACCAGGGATTCGGTCGGACCCGTGAAACCCTGCAGCATGCCGATCCTGACTTCGTCGGCGGTGGCAGTGGCGGAGATGGCCGCAAGGGCGGCCGCCGCGATGATTCGTTTGTTCAGTTGATTCATAGGGAGGTTCCTTTTCAGTAGAAATAACAATAGAAAGCCCGGGAACGTACACCCGAAGTGGTTCCAAACTCTACCAAATTCACAGTGGTTCCGAAAGTGAGGTTGCCCGGAGGTTACCCGGTGCCCCGTTTGAGGGCGCGGACCAGGCTGCGTGCGGGGTGGGTCGCATGCGCCAGCGACGCCTGCAGCGGCAATGGTTCACCGCAGATCAGCGACGCAAGCAACTCGCCGCCGAGGGCGGCGTTGGTCATCCCCCGGGATCCCCATGCGGCGGAGATGTACAGGCCGGGGGGATATACCGGATTCCCTGCCGGGGGCCGGTAGTTCCGTCCCAGCATGCGCGGATACTCCGCCGACAGTCGCTCCGGGTCCGGGAGCGCCCCGACCAGGGGCAGGCGGTTTTCGCTGGACATGCGCACGGCGCAGTGGGCGGTGGAGACCGCCCGGCCAGCATCAGCAGGCTCCGCCAGCAGACCCGGCAGGGAGGTTTCCAGCCCGGTCAGGTTTTCCGCGTCCGCTGCCGGGTCCGCGACCGCCTTTCCGTGACCGCGCTGATAGGTGGAACCGGCCAGGAGGGGGCCGCCGTTTCCTGGGAGCAGGTGGCCGTGATGGCGGATGACGCAGTCCGGGCGGACGCGCAGCATCCCGGCATCGATGAACGTGCTCTGCCCCACAACCGGCGTGAAGGGCAGCCAGCGGGTCTGCCGCCAGTCCATGGACCGGCCGGAGGCGAACACGAGGACGGGGGCCGTGTGCAGTACCTTGCCGTTTCCGTCCAGTGCCTGCCATGCGGTTCCGTCGTGTCCCGCATCGTATACGGCACTGCCGGTTCGAAGTGTGATGTTCGGATGCGAGTGCAGGCGCTGGATCCATTGGCCGGGACGGATCCAGCCCGCCTCGGGATAGAACAGTCCCGGGAATCCGCATTCGGCGGAACTGATGGCATTCGCCTGTTCCCCGGTCACGGGATGTACCAGCCACGCCGGCAGCGGCCTTGAGGCGACCCGCTCGGCGCGTTGCCGCCGTTCATCGGTCATGCTCAGCTCAAGAACACCGCAGCGGCGGTGGAACATGCGATCAGGGTCCAGCGCCTTCAGGTGGTGCAGCAGGTAGACGAAGCTTTGCAGGGAGTACTGCTCCTCCCGGGACGGTCGGGTGGTCAGGAGCGGTGAAAAAACGGCCATGGGACTGCCGCTCGCTTCCATGGACGGCTTCCCGTGGCGCTCCAGCACGGTGACCGACCAGCCCCTATCCGCCAGGTGGCGGGCCACCTGGACGCCCGCGATCCCGGCGCCGACCACGATCGCATCCCGGGCGGGAAACTGCATCGAGAGTGTCCGGAACCAGGGCTCCCGGAGACGGCAGGCTGGTGCGGCTTCCATGACACCGACCAGCATTTCCCGCTTGGAACCGAACCCGGGGGTTTTGCGGACGTGAAATCCCTGGGCGGTCAGTTCCCGGCGTACCCGGCCTGCCACGGTGAACGTGGCGAAAGTCGTTCCCGGGCGGCCCAGCCGCCCGACTTCCCTCAGGACGCGCTCGTTCCACACTCCGGGATTCCTTGCCGGCGCGAAACCGTCCAGGTACCAGCAATCCACTCCCGCGACCAGTTCCCGGAGCGCATCGGCCGCGTCGCCGTGGCACAGGGTAAGGGTGACGCGGCCCCCGTCCAGGATGCACCGGTGGAACCCGGGGAGCGTGCCGGGCCAGGCGGCGCGCAGCTCCCGGGACAGCGAGCCGAGTTCGGGAAACAGCGCATGGCAGGCTTTGAGGGTTGCCGACTCGAGCGGGTGCTTTTCCACCGAGACAAAATGCAGTCTCGCGCTGGCCGGCGCGTACCGGCTCCAGCACTGCCAGGTGGCAAGGAAGTTGAGACCGGTGCCGAATCCTATCTCGGCGATGGTGAAGGAACTGCATCCAGCCCACCGCTCCGGCAGGCAGTTGCCGGCCAGGAAGACGTGCCGGGCCTCGGCAAGGCCGTCCTCACGGGAGAAATACACATCCCGGTACTGCGGCGAGTAGGGGGTGTTGTCGATAAATTCGATTTTCAACGATGTCCTGTGGCCTAACGGGGTCTTCGCCCGGGTCGGGATTCCGGTTGATTGTAGCCACAATCGAGACGTCAGCGTTCGGAAGTGCCTGGTATGCTCAGCGGGGCTTGCCGGAACCGTGCCCGAATTGACGCCCGGCGGCAGACCGGTCCGGGGCGGATTCCCCCCGGCCTGCCAGCAGTGCCAGCTTCCCGTGGCGGTCCAATTTCCGGATGTCATGCTCCCGGCGGCTGGCTGCGGCATGGCTTTCCGCTTCCTCGAACCAGGCCAGCCAGACAGGTCTGCGGCTGCGGGTGTAGCGTGCGCCCCGGTCAGAGGAATTGTGTTCCTTAAGCCTGCGTTCGATATCCGTGGTGATTCCGGTATAGAGCGTGCCGTCGGCGCAGCGCAGGATGTACACGTGCCAGGTCTGCTGCATTTCCATGTCCCGGGTTCAGTGCCAGGCCGAAATCATGGCGCAGCCGGTGACGTGCATGCGTTTGGTCCGGGCGTATGCGTCCGGTTCCGGGTCACTCTCCGCCGAACCGGGAGAATCGCATCTGGCACGTCCATTCGACCGTTGCGTGAAGAGGCTGGTTTGGAAAACGCCGATACGGGAAATGCAACAGCTGGACAGGGTCGGCATCTACGGGGAATCGTCCGGGGCGGGCCGGAGCGGAAGCCGGCACTTGCGGCAGAAATACTCCGCCATCCCCCGCGTCATCCGGTTGTGCCGGATCCCCGAGACCTTGTGGATTGCGCAGCCGCAGACATAGTCAAAATACCGCATGCGGCGGCTTGGCAGGTCGGCGATGTCCTCCGGACGGTAAGCGGCCGTCGCCCTGGGCGCTGCCCCGAAGGCGTGCATGACCGCCCGCCATTCAGGGCCGTGGGGGCGGACCGTGCCGGAGCGGTGGCGCCGGCTGATCACGTAATGCGCCACCTCGTGGGGCACGGTTTCCGCCAGGTTTTCCTCGAACCACCGGGCAAATATCCAGGGGTTGTAACGGATCTCCGCCTGGCCATGGCGGATACGGAACATGCCCGCGGCCCGGCCCTTCAGGTTGAAATGCACCGGCAGCGGCGGCAGGGTCATGTCAAACAGGGAGGCGGCCCGTTGTATCAGCATGTGGGTGCGGTCGATGACTCTTCGTTCCTGGGATCGGTCCAGCCCGGCCGGCGCTGGTCGGGTGGGGGCGTTTGAAGCTGTCAAGTTGTTTTCCATAAAATACGCGCCTTTCATTGTAACCCTACCGGATCCCCCCTGCATGGCAGAATTCATTCCTGGACAGCGATGGATCAACGATGCCCAGTTGCACATGGGCCTCGGTACCGTCCTCGGCACCGACCTGCGCACCGTGACCGTCCTGTTCATGGCCACCGGCGAAACCTTCGTTTACGCCAAGGAATCGGTTCCCCTGACCCGGGTCCGTTTTGCCCCTGGCGATCATATCGTCACCCTGGAAGGGGTTTCCATGGAGGTGGAGGGCGTGGCCGAGAGGGAGGCCCTCATCATCTACAGTGCACGGGATGCGAACGGTCGCCTGCACGAGGTCGAGGAAAGCCGTCTCGATAACCAGATTCAGCTCAACCGTCCCACCGAGAGACTGTTCAACGGCCTGGTTGACCGGGATCCCTGGTTCGAACTGCGTTACCAGACCAGGTTGCTGTCCACCGCCATGGCAACGGATCCGTTGCGGGGACTGATCGGCGGACGTATCAGCCTCATTCCGCACCAGCTCTACATCGCCAACGAGGTGTCCAACCGCCATGCGCCCCGGGTGCTGCTGGCGGACGAGGTCGGACTCGGCAAGACCATCGAGGCCGGCATGGTCATCCATCACCAGCTGGTCACCGAGAGGGTGGGGCGTGTTCTCATCGTGGTGCCGGAAAGCTTGGTGCACCAGTGGCTGGTTGAAATGCTGCGCCGGTTCAACCTCCACTTCCGCATCTTCGATGCCGAGCGGATCGAATCCTTGACCGCCGGCGGCGAATCCGGTGACGGGGAGGACGCCGGTGATACTCTGGCGCAAAACCCGTTTCACAGTGTACAGCTGGCGTTGTGTAGCCTGGAGTTTCTCTGCAGCGATCCGAAAACCTACAGGCAATGCTGTGCTGCCGGCTGGGACATGCTGGTGATGGACGAAGCACATCACCTGGAATGGTCCGAAGACGATCCGGGATTCGAATATCAACTGATGGAGAACCTTGCACGAGGCATTCCCGGGATCCTGCTGCTCACGGCCACGCCGGAACAGCTTGGGCGCTCCAGCCATTTCGCCCGGCTCAGGCTGCTGGATCCGCACAGGTTTCCTGATTTCGGGCAGTTTCTGGCCGACGAGGAGGACTACGGGCCTGTAGCGAACGCGGTGGACGCGATTCTCACGGCGGCCAGCGGGGTCGGTGCAGGCGCCCTGGAAGAGGTGCGACGCAGGCTGGGTGCGGAGTTCGCGGATGATATCGAGCGCATCGGCAAGTCATCCACGGACCCGGATACGCTCCGCGAGGCGCGGGACAGGGTGCTCGGAGCCCTGGTCGACCGCCATGGCACGGGCCGTGTCCTGTTCCGGAATACCCGTTCCGCAGTGCACGGATTTCCGGGAAGGGAGGTGCATCACTATCCGTTGCCGCTTCCGGACGCCTACGCGGAGGCGTTCATTCAGATCGCCGGAAGCGAGCTGTCGGAAATGCAGCTGTTGCTGTGCCCGGAACTCCTGTACCAGGCCATCACGGAGTCGCCCGACTGGACCGGCGTGGATCCCCGGGTGGAGGCCCTGGCGGAAATCCTGCAGAAGCACCGCAGGGAAAAGATACTCGTTATTGCCGCCAGCGCGGATACCGCCCTGGATCTCGCCGAGTGGCTGCGGGTGGCAAAAGGCATCGGCGCGGCCGTATTCCACGAGGGAATGAGCCTGCTTGAACGTGACCGCGCGGCAGCCTGGTTTGCCGACCGAGAGACGAATACGGGCGCCCATGTGCTGATCTGTTCCGAGATCGGCAGCGAGGGTCGGAACTTCCAGTTCGCCCATCATCTTGTCTTGTTCGACCTGCCGCTGAATCCCGACCTGCTGGAGCAGCGGATCGGCCGGTTAGATCGTATCGGCCAGACCAGGACCATCCACCTGCACGTGATGTTCATGCAGGATACCGCCCAGGAAGTGATGTACCACTGGTACCACGAGGGGCTGAATGCCTTTGCCCGCACCTGTCCCGTGGGCCACGCGGTGTTTGCCCGGATGCGGGAGGAAATCACCCGGGTGCTGCATGACCCGGCACGCCGGTACCAGGACCTGGTGGCGGAGAGTGCAGCCCATTACCGGGAACTCTCCGAGGCCCTGCAACAGGGCAGGGACCGGTTGCTGGAATACAATTCCTGTCGCCCGGGGGTTGCGGAGCACCTGTGCCGGCTCTCCCTGTCCCATGATCGCAACAGTACACTTAAGGACTACATGGAGACCGTGTTCGACTGTTTTGGCGTGGATCACGAATTCCATTCCGAGGGATGCTATGCCATCAATCCCGGGGCGCACACAACCCTGCCGCTGCCGACCCTGCCGGACGAGGGGATGACCGTCACCTATGAGCGTGCCACCGCGCTAAGTTTCGAGGACGTGAACTACCTCACATGGGACCACCCCCTGGTGACCGATGCCATGGACATGATTCTTGGCGGTGAACTCGGCAACACCTCGGTGATTGCCGTGCCCTTGGAAGGCGTGGAACCTGGCGTGATCCTGCTCGAAGCGATTTTTGTGCTGGAATCCGCGTCGAGCGAAACCCTGCGGAGCAACCGGTATCTTCCTCCCACCACCATCCGGACGCTGATCGACCAGCATGGGAAGCGGCATGACCACCTGCCGAGCCATCGTACCCTGGAAAGTCCCGGCAGGCAGCTGCGACCGGAGCTCGTGCGGAAGTTACTCTCTACACGGCACAAGCTGCTGAGAAAGATGGTGGCGGCCAGTGAGAGGCTTGCCGATCAACTGGCACCCGAACTGCTTGCCCGGGCGGTGGAAAACGGACGCGCTGTACTGTCCCGGGAAATCGAGCGGCTCGAAGCGCTGGCTTCTGTCAATCCAAATGTCCGCCAGGAGGAAATCGACCACCTGCACAGCCAGCTTGCCGACCTCACCGACCGGCTTGAGTCGTCCTCGCTGCGTTTCGATGCCCTTCGGGTGATCGTGGCCACCTGATCCATGACCAAAGAGGACCCGGTTCGCGCATTCCTGGCCCTGACGCCGGATGACATGCTGGATGCGGTGGAGACCCTGGGCATTCCCTGCGACGGCCGTTTCCTCGTGCTGAACAGTTACGAGAACCGGGTGTACCGCGTGGGCGTGGAGGAGGGGCCGCCGGTGGTGACCAAGTTCTACCGTCCGGAGCGATGGACCGACGAGTCGATCCTGGAAGAGCACCGGTTTACCCGTGAACTTGAGGACCAGGAGATACCGGTCGTCGCGCCGCTCAGGGCGGCTGACGGCCGGACCCTGCACCATTCGGGGCCATTCCGTTTCAGCCTGTACCCGTACCAGGGCGGCCGTGCAATGGAGCCGGACAACCCGCAACACCTGGAAATGCTCGGCCGGTTCATCGGCCGAATCCACGCGGTCGGGTCCAGGACGCCCTACCGGCACCGTCCTGCGATCGACGTGGATAGCTTTCTCCGCGAACCTGGCGTCTTCCTGGTGACGGAAGGCCATATTCCCCCGCACCTGGAGCGCCGGTGGACGGCCTCGCTCGACATGCTGTGCGATATTGCCGAGGATGCCATTGCCAGGGTGGGGCATCTGTCGAGGATCAGGCTGCATGGCGACATGCATCACGGCAACATCCTGTGGACGGACCAGGGCCCCCACATCGTGGATTTCGACGATGCGCGCACGGGACCGGCGATCCAGGACCTGTGGATGTTCCTTTCCGGGGACGGCGACTACCTGGAGGCAAGGCTGCAGGACCTGCTCCGGGGGTATGACCTGTTCCATGATTTCAACCATGCCGAAATACGCCTGGTGGAAGTGATGCGCACGCTGCGCCTGGTGTATCATGCCGGCTGGCTTGCCTCGCGTTGGCGTGACCCCGCGTTCCCCCGGGCCTTTCCATGGTTCGACACCGGGCGATACTGGGAACAACTGATGGGAGACCTCGACGATCAGGCGCTGAGGATGCAGGCCGCTTTCGCATGATTTCCCGCCATCGGCTCCTGACAATGGATGCATCCCGCACCGGGCGTGTCTGATGAGTGACACATTGCCACAGATTCGCGGCTTCCTGGAGAATTCCGGATTGGCCTTCGAGGTCTGGGACTGCGATCCTGACCTGGCGGATACCGCGCAGTTCTGCGCCCATTACGGGGTGCCGGCGGAGAATTCCGCGAATACCATCCTGGTGCGTTCAAAAACTGGTGAGCGCAAGCATGCCCTTTGCGTGTTGCTGGCCACGCATCTGCTGGATGTCAATCACACCGTGCGGAAAAAACTCGGTGCACGCAGGGTATCCTTCGCCGATGCGCAGGAGACCAGGGAAATCACCGGCATGGAGATCGGCGGCGTGACCCCCATCGGATTGCCGCCGGAACTGCCCGTCTGGGTGGATGACACGATCATGCAGCGTGAATACATCATCCTCGGCGGTGGCAACCGTACATCCAAGCTCAAGGTTTCGCCAGAACTGGTCTACCGGCTGCCTGCGGCGGAGATTGTTCCGGGTCTCGCCAGGCCGCGTTCATAGGGGGTCGGCGAATTTTCCGCCGCATTCCGGCCAATAGATGTTCCGAAAAGTCCGGGCCCGTTGGCATTGGGCAACAGCAAGGCTTTCGTCCTTCCTGCAAACGCCATCGCCGAACTTGGTGAGGCCCCTGGCCGTCGTTCGGAGATGGAATCCTATCCCGGATGGTTCAGATCATTCGGAATATCTGCAACGTTTGTGATCTGGTTCACAGAATGGCTTCCAGAAACTACTCCGTCAAATTTGCAACTCTTCGAGATAGTGCTTCATTCGCTCTGGAATAGGCAGGCTCAATCCAATCGGAGTTCCAAAACCATAGAAAAGCACCGCGGTCGACCTCATGCTGGGTGACTTTCGTGCCGAGTTCAACGGGCTCAAGTAGCCATTGGTGATCATAGGTAATTAATCCAACTACTCCACCGGATTGGCGCAGTTCCCGGTTGGGCGTGAGTGTTTTCACGGTGTTTGTCATTTCGACAACCTTGCCCACCGGATCCATTACTTTGGTTGGTAATTTGGCACCAACCTCGTATTGGCCATCGACTTGGATAACAGTAGGGTTCCAATCTGGATAACTTTCTGTGTTCATCAAAACAGTCCAGATATCCTCCGGTGGAGCTGGGATGACGATCTCAACGTGGAATGTTCTGGTTGTCAGAAGCGAGGCGACCAAAAGCGCAAGAACGGACGGTAAGCCGACTTTCAATATAGCCCTTAACATGGATCAATCCCCAACGGTGTATGATGGTGCCGGATAGGCCTGTAAATTAGTGACTCTCGCTGCAGCCAAGCAGAGATCCAATACGGTTTCGGGTTGATGACGAATAATAATAAAATACTATATCTATATGAAAAGTAATATAAAAATTACTTTTCAGCCAAGTCCGGCCAGAAGAAAGAACCCGTCAGGTAGATAATTCGACCTCGCCGCCAGGGGTGCTGATGCGGGCCACGAGCCGGGCCGCGGCCGGGTCGCTCACGCCCTCGATCACGACTGCGGTGTCGGCGCCGATGGCTGTAAGCAGCCCCTGCAGCCACTCGGGGTAGGGATGGTACAGGGTCAGGGACTTGAGCCGGCACCCCAGGTCCGGCATGCGTGACGCCGGATGGAACTCCATCTGCCACTGGATACACAGCGGGAAGAACCCGCCGGCGAACAGACGTCCGTCATCCGGAAGGGCGACCTTCCAGCGAAGGTCGTCCCTCCGGGCCTCCAGGACCTCCCCCACGACGATCCGGCTCGATGCCAGCAGGGCTTCCAGGCTCTCCGTATTGACGGCCCAGGTCAGGAGCCGCGGGGCATCCGCGAGGCCGCGGATCACCGACGGGTCATCCAGGCCGAACCATCGGGGCCGCGCGGGCGGTGCCATCTCGGGGTTGACCGCGATGATCTCGAGATACACGCTTTCCCCGAGGGCCATCACCCGGTTATGTGTGCCCATCATCTCGTGGCGGCCGCCGCGGGGCGTCCGCACGCCGAGCCTCGTTTCCACGAAGTCCGCGCCCTCGTCCAGGGAGCGGGCGGCAACGACGACATGGTCAAGCAGGGCCCGGGGCTTGTTCATCCTTCCAGCTGCTCGGCAAGGTCGATGAAGTCCGTGGCCACGTAGGTATAGTCGTTTTCCGCCACGAGATCGAAATCCTGGTCCGGCCCGTATTCCGTCGGGCGTGGCACGAAAGCGGTGGCAAGTCCGAGGGCCTCGGCGGCGACGAGGTCGCTGTTGTGGGCTGCCACCATGCAGCACTGCTCCGGCGCGAGGCCGAGCATCCTGGCCGATTCCAGGTACGCCCCGGGCTGCGGCTTGTAGTGCCGGGTCACCTCGGCGCCGAGCACCATGTCCCAGGGCAGGGAAGAAAACCTGGCCATGTTCACGACCAGGGAAACGTTGCCGTTGGAGCAGGTGGCAATGACCCGGGTTTCCTTCATCCTGGCAAGTCCCGCCGCCGCGTCGGGCCAGGGCCTGAGACGGTGCCAGACCCGGTTCAGCCGGTCCCGTGCCGGTTCATCCAGGTGATCCAGGCCGAATTCCGGAAGAAGCGTGTCCAGACTTTCACGGTGCAGCACGTCGAGAATGGTCCAGGGCCGCTCGCCGGTGCGTACCCTTTCCATGGCGGGCTGATACATGCCGCGCCAGCGATCGGCAAACACTTCCCAGTCCACGTCGATGCCGAGACGCCGGTTCATGGCCAGGCCCTCCCCGACAATGGAGGCGCGCCAGTCCACGACGGTGCCGAAGACATCAAACAACAGCGCGCGAATGTCAGGCTTGGTCATCAGGGCATGGGGGGCAGGGTTTTCCGGGGATTCATGCTCGGTGGCTATCGGGTGTCAGCGCTCCCGAGCAGGTCTTCCAGCGAATCCATGACCAAAGCCAGATCCTCCGGCCTGGACACCCTGTGTCCGGCATCCTTCAGCAGGATCAGGCGGACGTCGTCATGGGACAGTTGCCGCATGATTCGCAGGCTGGTTTCCCAAGGGACATCCGGATCGTCCAGGCTGTGCAGCAACCGCACGGGGCAGTGTATATGGATGGTGTCATCAAGCTGCAGATGCCGGCGACCTTCCTCCACCAGGCGTCGTGTGATGATATAGGGCTCATCGCCGTACTCGGAAGGCTGCACGATCCTGCCCGAGTCCATCAGTACGGCCTGTTCCTCCGGGGACATTTCCCCCCACAGGAGTTCATCCGTGAAATCCGGGGCACTTGCAATGCCCACCAGCCCCGTCACCCGCACGGGACGGGCCAGCGCCGCAAGCAACATGACCCACCCGCCCATGGAGGATCCCACCAGGATCACCGGCCCCTCGGTCAGGCCATCGATCACCGACAGGGTGTCCCCCAGCCATTGGCCGATGGTGCCGTCCTCAAATTTCCCGCCGGATTCGCCGTGGCCGGAATAGTCGAACCTGGCGAAACCCTGTCCCCGTTCCCGGCACCAGGTATCCAGTGCCATGGCCTTGGTGCCCGCCATGTCGGACATGAACCCGCCGCAGAAGATCACGGTGGGCTGCCGGCCTTCAACGACATTGGCGTGAATGTCGTATGAGCCTGAGCGTATGGTGCGGTGCATGGGGACTGGAAATGCGGGGAAACGGTATTTTGCCGGTTTCTGTCACGGAATTGTACCGCCCTCGGCGGCCGCTGCAGCGGCCTGCCGCTCGGGGGCTGCAATCGGCGGCTCCACCGCCGGTTCCGAAAACAGGGCCGGCCAGGCCTTGGGCCGCGTCCAGCGTACCGGGACGACTGGCCCAGATTATCGCCCCACCACCTGGACCCGGCGGGGGTATTCGGTCAGGAAGTCGCAGCCGTCCTCGGTGACCACCACGGAATCGCCGATGCGCCCCCCGAGCCTGCCGTCCACGGAAATGCCGCCGTCCACGGCAAAGGTCATGCCGGGCTCAAGGACGGTCCTGTCGCCGGCCTTCAGTTCCGGCGACTCCAGGTATGCCATACCGATGGAACGCCCCGTGCGGTACCCGGTCTCGAACCCGCGCTCCCGGTAGACCTCGTCGGCGGCCGCGGCGACGGATTCCGCGGTCACTCCCGGACGGATCGAGGCGATGGCCGCCTGCTGGGCATCGATGGCGGCGGTCTGCACCTCCGCCGCCTGGTCCGAGACCTCGCCGATGAAGAAAAGGCGATCGAAGCCGAGCTTGTATTGCTTGAACTGGGCCATGTTGCAGAAACAGAAATACACCGGGTCGCCCCGCTGGAGTTTCTTCACACCGGCGCGTCGGTGCACCATGGAGGTGTTGCGGCCGGATTGCATGATCTGCAGGTTATGGATCATGGGGGAGATGAACGCCTCCCATCCTCGGTCCGTGAGGAAACCGGCCGCCTTGCGGGTGCCGGCCTCGATGACTGCCAGGGCGGCCTCGAATTCCGGCCTGCCTTCCGCCAGTGCGCCCTCCGCCGCCGCCATCATGGCCCCGGCGATTTCGCCGGCCTGGCGCATGACGGCGATCTCCTCGCTGGACTTGATCATCCGCATGGCGCCGAGCAGGGGCGAGATGTCCTCCAGTATCAGTCCGGGGAATTGTGCATCCAGATGGTTGCGCACCATCGCCGGAATGGCTGCGGCCTCGATTCCGACACGGCCGGGTTTCGGGCCGAGTGCCCCGGACAGGACGCTTTCCCAGCGGTTGGCGCCGGCATCCTCCCAGGTGAGCACGTTCTCGACCCAGGTCATTGCGGACACCATTTCACTTTCCATGAGCGGGGTGATCACCACCGGCGGCTCGTCCGGACGCACCAACAGGAAAGTGGGCCGGCCGAATTCCACCGACAGGTAACCCCAGAAACCCGCCAGGTAGGCGATGGAGCTTTCATCGGTGATAATGGCGACGTCGATACCGCCTTCCCCGAGGCGGCGCTGGAATTCGGCGGTCCGGAGGCGTGCCTGTTCGAGCATGGTCGTTCCCGTAGAAAAATCTGGAACGCTAATGTATCAGCGCCCGGCCACTTATCAAGGGGCGGACAGCTGCGGGCCAGGCGCCCGGGATCGCCCCGGGACAGGGAGACCGGCATGGTTTCTCCCCGGAAAACAAGGATCACCGGCTGCCGTCTGGCTTGCCACGACCCTCTACGCCGCCATTGACATCCGTGTCACAGCTCGTTGCGCTTGACCCATTCGGAAAGTCCGATGCCCCCCAGGACCAGGCCCAGCGAGACCGCATGAAAGCCCTGAAAGTGTTCCCCCAGGTACGTCACCGCGATCAGGGCGGCAAAGATGGGAACCAGGTTGAAGAAGATGCTGGCGCGGCCGGGACCGATGATGGCCACCCCCTTGATAAAGAAAACGTGGGCGAGAAAGGAGGGAAACAGGATGACCAGCACCACCAGTACCCAGCCCCGCGGCGTGGGCCATTGCAGGTTGCCGAGCCAGACCTCGAACAGCGGCAGGGGGAGCGCTGCGACCAGGGCGCCGATGGCGAACACGGTGAAAAGGGAGCCGCTTGCAAAATTCCAATAGGGACAAGGGAATTGTGCAATGCACAATG
>VYFG01000097.1 GCA_009842505.1 Gammaproteobacteria bacterium | reverse complement strand
CAACCTAATCCCTCAGGTCGGGTAATGGAATGACGCCCTGGAATGGCCGGTTACGACCAGTACGACATCAACATCGGGCAGCCGGACCGCATCGTGCCGCGCGACCGCATGTTCGGCGTTCGCGAGCGCATCAACGCCTCCGGTGAAGTCATCGAGGCGCTGGACGAGGCTTCGCTTGCACTCGCCATCGGAAGACTGCTGGACGACGGAGTCGAGAGCGTGGCCGTCTGCCTGCTGCACAGCTACCAGAACCCGATACATGAGCAGCGGGTGCGTGAGCGGCTGGGCGAACTTGCGCCCGGTCTGCCGGTGTCGCTGTCGGCGGAGGTGTCGCCGGAAGTGCGCGAATTCGACCGTCTTTGCACGACGGTATGCAACGCCTATATCAAGCCTTTGATGGCGTCCTACCTGGGCGAGCTGGAAACCGCGCTTGCCGGACGGGGATTCGAATGTCCCTTGTTCGTGATCACCTCCGGCGGCGGGATCACCACGCCCGAGACCGCGATGCGATTCCCGATCCGGCTGGTCGAATCCGGTCCAAGCGGCGGCGCCATCCTCGCCGCGCGCGTCGCCGCGCAGCGGGATATCGCCGACGTGCTGTCCTTCGACATGGGCGGTACCACCGCCAAGGTGTGCCTGATCGAGGATGCCCGTCCACGCAGCTCACGCAGTTTCGAAATCGACCGCGCAGACCGGTATCTCAAGGGCAGCGGCATTCCGGCGCGTATCCCGGTGATCGAGATGATCGAGATCGGCGCCGGCGGAGGCTCCATTGCGACGGTGGATCCGCTCGGCCGCCTTCGCGTCGGGCCGAACAGTGCGTCTTCCGTCCCGGGCCCGGCCTGTTACGGCCGCGGCGGCGTGGCGCCCACGGTCACCGATTCCGACCTGGTGGCCGGTTACCTGGACCCAGCGGATTTCGCCGAGGGACGGCTGGAACTGCGTCCCGAACTGGCACGGGCAGCGATCGCCGGCGCGATCGCCGGGCCGCTGGATACCACGGTAACCGCCGGTGCCGACGGCATCTCGAAAACCGTCGACGAGGCGATGGCCAACGCGGCGCGGATTCACGCCGTGGAACAGGGCAAGAACCTCGGTCAGTGCACCATGATCGCCTTCGGCGGCAACGGCGCGCTGCACGCAACCCGGGTCGCGGAAAAGCTCGGCATCGGCGAAATCATCGTGCCGCCGAGTCCCGGCGTCGGTTCCGCGGTGGGTTTCCTGCACGCCCCGGTGGCCTATGAAATCGTCCGCAGCCGCCACGTGCGCGTCGACTCCTTCCCCTTCGACGAGATCAACCGGTTGCTGCGGAATCTCGAGCAAGAAGCGCGGGCGGTCGTGGCCGCCGGTGCGCCGGGCGAGCGCCTCGAGGTCCGGCGCATCGCCTTCATGCGGTACGCCGGACAGGGCCACGAGATCGAGGTCGGGATCCCTGACGGCGACATCAGCGAGCACAGCCTGCCGACGCTGGCCGGACGTTTCGAATCCGAGTACGCCCGCCTCTTTGTGCGCGCGGTACCGAGCATGTGGATCGAGATCATGAACTGGTCGGTCACCGTGAGCAACAGGGTTCCGCCGGCGCATGTCATTGTCGACGGGGGCGAATCCCGCCAAGTCGCCGCCACCGACCACCGCGAGCTTTGCATCGGCACGACCGGTGAGCACATCAGGGCCGGTATCTTCGAGCGCGGACGCCTCCGGCCCGGCGACGCGATCGGAGGTCCTGCCCTGATTGTCGAGCCGCAGACCACCACCTTCGTCTCCGCCGCGTTCACCGCGCGTGTCGACGCCGCCGGCAACATCGTGATGACACGCCGGGAGTCCCGCCCCGGTTCCACGGCAGGGGCAGTCCCGCGGCATTCGACGATTGACCTGCAGGTGATGTGGGACCGCCTGATGGCGGTCGTGGAGGAACAGTCTCAGGTACTGATGCGTACCGCGTTCAGTCCCATCGTGCGTGAATGCGGTGATATTTCCGCGGGCATCTTCGATCTCCAGGGGCGCATGCTGGCCCAGGCGGTGACCGGCACGCCGGGACATGTCAACACCATGGCGGCTTCGGTTTCGAAGATGCTGCCGTATTTCCCGATGGACACGATGCGGCCCGGCGACGTCTACATGACCAACGACCCCTGGATCGGTTCCGGGCACCTGAACGACGTGGTCATGTTCGCCCCGATCTTCCACCGGGACAAACCGGTCGCTTTCACGGCCTGCACCTCGCACCTGTACGACCTCGGGGGACTCGGCATGGGACCCGACGGCAGCGATGTCTTCGAAGAGGGGCTGAGCCTGCCCCCGATGAAGCTGGTCGACAATGGCGAGGTCAATTTGCTGGTGATGGATATCATGAAGGCGAATTCCCGCTCGCCGGTTGCCAACGAGGGAGATCTGTATGCCCTGATCGCCTGCTGTGACGTCGCCGCGGCGCGGCTTGACGAGATGCTGGGCGAGTTCGGGGCCGACGACATCGAGCCGCTCGCCGCACACATCCTCGACGCATCCAGGCGCGCCACCGAGGCCGCGATTGCACTGATTCCGGACGGCGACTACGAAAACGAACTGATGACCGACGGCTACGACTTCGAGATCAAGCTGAAGGCGCGCATGACCGTCTCCGGCAATCGGATCGTCACCGATTTCAGCGGCACCTCGGGACACTCGGCGCGCGGCATCAACGTGCCCATTAAATACACGGAAGCCTATGCGGTTTTCGCCCTGCGCTGCCTGATCGGCGCCGGCATTCCCAACAATGCCGGATCCCTGGGCCCGTTCAGGTTCGAAGCGCCGAGGGACTGCATCCTCAACGCACAATTCCCGGCGCCGGTGGCGATGCGCCACTGCATTGGACAGATGGTGGCCGACCTGATGCTCGGCTGTCTCCACGGAGCAATGCCCGGGACCGCACCGGCGGAAGGAGCTACTTGTCTGTATGACCTGCCGCTTCGCAGCATCGCCGCGATCCAGCCGGGGGGCGGGAACAGCGCCTTCGCCACCGAACTGTGCCATTCGGGAGGCATGGGCGCACGGCCGGCACTGGACGGACTGTCGGCAACCGCCTACCCCAGCGGGCTGTGGGGAACCCCGGTGGAAATCGCCGAGAGTACCGCGCCCCTCTATATCCGCCGGCGCGAACTGATCCGCGACAGCGGTGGCCCAGGCAGGTTCCGCGGCGGACTTGGTCAAATGATCGAACTCGAAAGCAGCGAGGGGGCGCCCATACTCCTGCTCGCCGGCGTCGAGCGCACGAAATATCCTGCCCGGGGCCGCGACGGCGGACATGAAGGTGCCCCCGGGCGTATCACGCTGCGTTCCGGGCCGACCCTCAATGGCAAGGGAGAGCAACTGATTCCCGCGGGCGACCTCCTGTACTGGGAAGCGCCGGGCGGCGGCGGCTACGGCGAGCCGTCCGAACGCGACCCCCTGGCGGTGGCGCGCGACGTGCAACTCGGCCTGGTGTCGCCGCAGGCGGCAACGGAGATCTACGGTGTTGTGTTCGCCGGTAACGGCAGCCTCGACGAAGCCGCGACTGCCGAACGCAGAAGACAGATCGTCAGGGGAGCGGCATGAAGGCGGCCGCCACGTACCCGAGCCGGGGACTGGCGCGCATCGGAGTCGTGGTACCGGTCTCCAACACCAATCTCGAGCCCGACCTGGCGATGCTGGCGCCCCCGGGTGTATCGCTCCACTTCGCGCGGGCCGGGGGATACGATGTGGACCGCATCCCGGACGAGGACCAGATGCGGCAATATTCGGACACGCAGGCGGATGACGTGATCCAGAGCCTGGTGCACTGCCGGGCCGATGCCATCGTCTACGGATGCACCTCGGCGACGCTCGCCCAGGGGCCGGAATACGACCGGGCATTTCGCGACGGCATTGAGAAAATCGCCGGGGTGCCGGCGGTGACCGCGGCCTCAGCGCTGGTGGAGGTGCTGCTGGCTCTCGGGATCAGGCGTTTTGCCTTCACCTCTCCCTATGTGGCCACCCTGAACGACCTGGCGATCGGTTTCATCGAGTCCTTTGGCATGAGCTGCGTGCACCGGGTTGATGCACCCGTGCCGATGAGCAACGAGGCGGTCGGCGACACCAGGCCCGGGGAAATCGTCGAGACCGCGCTCTCGGCGGACCACGAGGCGGCGCAGGCAATCGTCATTTCCTGCACCGACTATCGCGCCACCGAGGCGATCCCCGAGATCGAGGCACATCTCGGCAAGCCGGTGGTCACCAGCAACCTCGCATCGCTGCTGGTCGCCCTGGACCGTCTCGGCATCGCGCTTGGCGAGAAGGAGGCGGAGCGGCACCTGGCGGCAGAGGGCTTTATTCAGTCCGCCCCGCCCGGACGGCGGCGGCAACCCGGGTGACCCGGAAACCGCGTACGCAGCCCGGATGTCCTTCGCCGGATTCCGGGCCAGTCAGGCCGTCCTGGCCTGGACGTCGCTGAGTTCCGAGAGGTCCAGTTCACCCCGGTCGGTTGTCTTGGCGTCGTCGTTGCGTGCGCCGTCCACCAGCGCCAGATAGGCGGACGTGACGTCCCCGGTCACATAGTCGCCGCTGAAACACGAGGTATCGAAGCGCTCCAGTTCCGGGTTGAACCGCTGCACCGACTCCACCATGTCCTCGAGGTCCTGGTAGATCAACCGATCCGCCCCGATGATGGTGCAGATCTCGTCGATGCTGCGGTTGTGTGCCACCAGTTCGCCGGACGACGGCATGTCGATGCCATAGACGTTGGGATGGCGCACCGGCGGCGCCGCGGAGGCGAAATAGACCTTCTTCGCGCCCGCCTCCCGGGCGAGCTCTATGATCTGGGAAGACGTGGTGCCGCGGACGATGGAATCGTCGACCAGCAGCACGTTCTTGCCCGCGAACTCCGCCTCGATCGCGTTCAGTTTCTGGCGCACGGATTTCTTGCGTTCGGCCTGCCCCGGCATGATGAAGGTCCGGGCGATGTAGCGGTTCTTGATGAAACCCTCCCGGTAGGACACCCTGAGGTCCTTGGCCACCTCAAGTGCGGCGGTGCGGCTGGTGTCCGGAACCGGGATGATGACATCGATGTCGTGGTCCGGCCACTCGCGGATCAGCTTCCGTCCCAGCCGTTTGCCCATCTCCATCCGCGACTGGTACACCGAGACGTTGTCGAGGATGGAGTCGGGACGCGCCAGGTACACGTATTCGAAAATGCAGGTACTGTAGCGGGCCTTCTCGCAGCAGCTCGCCTGATGCAGGGTGCCCTCCATGTCCACCAGCATGGCCTCTCCCGGTTTCAGGTCGCGCACCCGCTCATAGCCGATCACGTCCAGGGCCACGCTCTCGGACGCGAACATGTGCGCGGTGCCACCGGCATCGGAGCGGGTGCCGTGAATCAGCGGACGGATGCCGTGGGGATCGCGAAACGCCACGATGCCCACGCCCACGACCATCGCAATCACGGCGTAGGCGCCCCGGCAACGCCGCATCACGCCCCGCACCGCGTTGAAGATCTCCTCGGGCCCGACCTCGATCTGGCTCTTGGCGATGCTTCCCCGCAGTTCATGGGCGAAAACGTTGAGCAGGATTTCCGAATCGGAGGTAGTGTTGATCTGGCGCAGTTCCTGGCGGAACAGCTCCTCCCTGAGCTTGTCGGCATTGGTGAGGTTGCCGTTGTGCGCCAGCGCGATGCCGAACGGGGAGTTCACGTAGAATGGCTGCGCCTCGGCCCGGGAGTCGCAGCCCGCGGTGGGATAGCGGGAATGGCCGATGCCCATGTTGCCGACCAGCTGCACCATGTGGCGGGTATGAAAGACATCCCGCACCAGCCCGTTGTCCTTGCGCAGGAACACCCGGTTGCCGTCGCTGGTCATGATGCCGGCGGCATCCTGTCCACGGTGCTGGACGACGGTCAGGCCGTCATAGAGCTGTTGATTGACTCGCTGGTGATCGAGTATGCCGACGATTCCACACATGTCATGTCTCCATCGTTCGGGCGCCGGGGCGGGTCAGGTGACCGCCGGCCGGAAGTTCTCCACCGCATCCGGCGGCATCAGGGACAGCAGGAAGTCCGTCACCGGGGTGAAATACACCACCAGCTTCGAGCCCTGCCACCAGGGCTGGGCGGCAAAGTCCATGTACACCGCGGCCAGGATCACCGCCGCCACCAGCACCACTCCGCGGGCGATTCCGAAAACCGCACCCAGGGAGCGGTCCATTCCGCTGATGCCGGAGATGTAGAGCAGCCTGTAGAGCAGGTAGCTCAGGATGGAGGCGGCGATGAGCATGATCACGAAAATGCCGGCAAATGCCGCAGCGATGCGCAGTGCCGGCTGGCCGATGTAGGGTTCGAGATGGACCGCGCCCTGGGCGGCGAACAGCCAGGCCACGTACAGCGCGACGATCCAGGAGGCCAGGGAGAGCACTTCCCGGATGAAGCCGCGGAAGACGCCGATCAGGGTGGAAAGCGAGAGAATGACAAGGATGACGATGTCGACCGGGCTCATGCTGGGCAATCGCGGCGGGGTCAGGAACTGTCCTTGGTGACGTATCCCTTCTCGCCCACCAGGTCTTTCATGCGGTTGCTGACCTCTATCGCCTTTTTCTCGGCATAGGGTCCGAGCCAGACCCGGGTGGAACTGTCCCCGGAGGCGGACACCGGCGTCCTTTTCGGCGCGTATCCGTTTTCGGTCAGCAGTTCGAACACCCGTTCCGCATTGGCCGGTTTCGAGAAGGTACCCACGCGCACGAACCAGTCCCCCTGGCCCTCTGCCTTCGCGGCCGTGTCCGCCCTTGCCTGGGCTTCGGCCTGCTCCTCCGGAGTATCCGGAATCCGTGTCATCACCAGCGCGGGCCGGGCGGATTCATCCCGGGCATCTTCGCCCTGGTCCGGGCCGGTCCGGGATTCGGTCTGCGTGATTCCGCCGTCATTGTTTTCGGTCAGGTCCAGCAGCGTCGGCTGCTGGTCCTCCATGGCCGCGAGCGGGAGATCCTCGCCGCCCTCGCCGGAAACGGGAAGAATCTCGCTGAGGTCCAGCGGCACGATACGCGACTGGGAGGATGCCTCCCGGGCAGGGTTCCGGAGATCGCCATCCCCTTCCGGGCCCGGCCCCGACAGCAGTATGGGAATCACCAGAACCGCGGCGGCCACCAGTATGATCGCCCCGGTGATGCGGTGCTTCAGTTCGTATTCGGGTTCTGCTCCCTTGGCGGATTTAAGCATCGGCGGGCATGGGAAGGCGAACGATAGGCGAACTCAGGCTCTTGGGATCGGGGGTGCGGTCATGGAGACGTGGCAAACCGGCTGACGGTGTTGGCGCAGGCGGCCGTATAGCTACTGCGGAACGCTGGTCCTTTCGAAAGACCCGATTATATCACCGACCACGTGGAATGAACCAAAGGCCACCACCCGGTCGACCGGACGGGCATGGGCGCGGGCGCCCTGGAAGGCCCGCACCGCATCCCGGTAGGTCTCCGCCTCCATGTCCGGATACAGCAGCCGCATCTTCCGGGCCAGCGCCTCGCCGGACTGCCCCCGTGCTTCGTCGATCCCGGCCAGGTGCCAGCGGTTCACCCGCATCCCGAGGTCGTCCAGCACGCCCGGGAGCGCCTTGTCGGCCAGCACGCCGAAAACCCCGTGGGTTTCCCCGGGTACGGGATTGGCGTCCAGGAACCGCGCAAGCCCCGCGGCGGAGTCGGCGTTATGGGCCACGTCGATGATGGTCAGGGGCTCCCGGCCGATGATCTCGCAGCGTCCCGGCAACCGGGCCGAGGACAGCCCCGGGACCAGGTGGACGGGTTCAACCCCGGTGGCGCCCGACGTCAGCGCCAGCGCGGCGACCGTCCCGCCCAGGTTATGCGGCTGCCAGTCGCCGGGCAGTGGCAGCGGCAGGCCCGCCAGCCGGCGCCAGTCTTCCGGCACTGCCGGGTGTTCGCTCCGCCAGCGGCAGGTTTTCCCGTCCGGACCGGGTTCGATCGCGTACTGCTCCCCGGCCTGCAGCAGTAGCGCCCCCAGGTCCGCCGCGGTGTCGGCGATGGCGGCGGGAGGCGCCGGGTCGGTGCTCACCACGAAGGCGCCGGGCCTGATCACGCCGGCCTTCTCCCTGCCGATCTGCTCCCGGTCCGATCCCAGCCACTGCATGTGGTCCAGGCCCACCGAAGTGATCAGGGCGAGGTCGTTGTCGATCATGTTCACCGCATCCAGGCGCCCCCCCATGCCGGTCTCAAGGATCGCCACGTCCACGCAGCGCGCCCAGAAAACCATCAGGGCGCAGAGGGTGCCGTACTCGAAATAGGTCAGGCCGACGTCACCGCAGGCGGCCTGTATGCGTCGGAACGCATCGACGATCTCAGCGTCGGAGGCCGGCCGGCCATCGACGCAGATGCGCTCGTTGTAGCGGACGAGGTGCGGCGAGGTATAGCTGCCGGTGCGGTTCCCGGCCCGGCGCAGGACGGATTCCAGCATGGCCACACAAGACCCCTTGCCGTTGGTGCCTGCCACGGTGATGACGAAGGGCGGGCGGGAGCCCCCGAGCCGCTGCCAGACCCTGGAGACCCGATCGAGCTTCAGGTCGATGGTGCGCCAGTGCTGGCGCTGGATATGGTCCAGCCACTCATCGAGGCCGAACGACAGGAAAGAACCCAATTCAGGAGGAATCCCCGGGCTCCGGGGAATCTGCCGCCGGCCCGGTCGCCCGGGGCGGGTTCTCGTCGACGATTTCCGCCTCGAGAATCTTCGCGTCCGGCCCGGACCCATCCGCCCCGTCGCCGGCACCGGCCGGACGGCCGCCGAACCCGAACTTGTCCAGGAGGCCGGAAATCTCGTCACGTATCTGGCGGCGGTCAACGATCATGTCGATGGCCCCGTGTTCCAGCAGAAACTCCGCCCGCTGGAAGCCGTCCGGCAAGGTCTGGCGCACGGTCTGTTCGATCACCCGGGGTCCCGCGAACCCCACCAGGGCATTGGGCTCGGCGATGATGACATCCCCCAGCATGGCAAGGCTGGCGGACACCCCGCCCATGGTGGGGTCGGTGAGCACGGAGATGAAGGGAATGCCTGCGCGCCGGTTGCGGGCGATGGCGGCAGTGGTCTTGGCCATCTGCATGAGGGAGTAAAGGGCCTCCTGCATGCGCGCACCGCCGGAGGCGGAAAAACAGACCAGCGGCACCCGGTGCTCAAGGCTGTGATCTGCGGCACGCACGAACCGCTCTCCCACCACGGAACCCATGGAACCGCCGAGAAAGCAGAAATCGAAGGCCAGGGCCGCCACCGGGGCGCCCTTGAGGGTGCCGTGCGCCCCGACAACCGCCTCGCTGGCCCGGTTCGACTTGCGGGCCTCGGCGAGCCGGTCACGATAGCGTTTCTGGTCCCGGAACTTGAGTATGTCCTTGGGTTCCACATCCTCGCCGATGGCCTCGAGGCTGTCGGCGTCGAGGAACGACTCCAGGCGCTCCAGGCCGCCCAGCCGCATGTGATGTCCGCACTTGGGGCACACCTGCAGGCTGAGGCTCAGTTCCTCCTTGTACAGCACCGCCTGGCAGGACACGCATTTGCTCCACAGCCCTTCCGGCACCCCGCGCTTGCCGAGGCCGGTCCGGGTCTGGATCTTTGGAGGAATGATTTTATCCAGCCAACTCATATAGATATTATTATTTATTCAACTAATATATGAATATTACCTATGCATTGTCCAGGGCCTGGACCTGACGGCAGAACGCGAGGACCTTGTCCGGGTCCTTGACCCCGCCGGTTTCCAGGCTGGTGCTGACATCCACCCCGTAGGGACGGGCCGTATCCAGGGCTTCCCGGACATTGTCCACATCCAGTCCGCCCGCCAGGAACACCGGCTTGGTCCCGCTGTAGGCGGCCCTGCCCCAGTCGAAACGGAGCCCGCTGCCACCATACTTGTCCGGGGTGAAGGTGTCCAGCAGTATGCCGTGGCAGCGGGGATAGTCCCGTTCCCGGGACGCGGGATCGATCTGTCCCGAAACCCGGATGGTCTTCAGATACGGCAGCCCGAAACCGGCGCAGTACTCGTCGGGCTCCTCCCCGTGGAACTGCAGCATGGATGGCCCCACCCTGTCCAGGATGGCGCGCACGTAGTCGGCATCGGGATTCACCATCACCGCCACGCTGTCCACCATGGGCGGCAGTGCCCCCCGGATCGCCGCCGCCTGTTCCAGCGTCAGGTGGCGGTGGCTCGGTTCGTGGAAGATCAGGCCGACCGCGTCCGCACCCGCAGCGGCAGCGGAAACGGCCGCATCCGGGCCTGTCATGCCGCAGATCTTGATTCGGGTGCGTCGGGGTGGGTTCACGCTGGGACTGCCGGAAAAGGGGAGCGAATTCTACCAAAATCGGCACACCGGCGGCGGCGGCGGCAGTCCCCAGTCGGGGGCGTAGTCCGCCCCGCTAAAATACAGACCGTCCGGCGGAAAGGTGACTCCGCCCTGTTTCCTGTCCCGTGACGCGAGGACCTCCGCCGCCCAGCCGGGTAGTGCCTCGCCCTGGCCGATGGCGCACAGGACGCCCACCAGGTTCCGCACCATGTGGTGCAGGAAGCCGTCGGCGGAGACATCGAACCAGATCCATTGCCCGGCATGCCCGATATCCAGCCGGCGCAGTTCCTTTATCGGGTTCAACGACTGGCAGCCCGCGGCCCGAAAGGCGCTGAAATCGTGGGTGCCCAGCAGACCCCCTGCCGCCGCGCGCATGGCCTCGACATCCAGCGGCCAGCGGAACCAGGTCACCCGGCCGTGGAGATAGGAGGGGCTCACCTCCCGGTTCAGGATGACGTAGCGGTAGTGCCGCTCCAGGGCTTTGTGGCGGGCGTGGAATTCCCCCTCCACCGGCCGGGTCCAGAGCAGGCTGATGTCGTCGGGAAGCCAGGTGTTGACGCCGCGCAGCCAGCTCACCTCCTCGCGCAGGTTGGGCGTGTCGAAATGGAGGATCTGGCCGCTGCCGTGGACGCCGGTATCCGTCCTTCCCGCGGCCACCACGCCGACCCGGCAGTCCGCCACCCGGCTGATGGCCCGCTCCACCGCCTCCTGCACGGAGGGCGCGTGCTTCTGCCGCTGCCAACCGGCATAGCGCACCCCGC
Organism: Gammaproteobacteria bacterium; assembly: GCA_009842505.1. GTDB lineage: Bacteria > Pseudomonadota > Gammaproteobacteria > Arenicellales > Poriferihabitantaceae > VYFG01. Next base: position 21,343 of record VYFG01000097.1, on the reverse strand, counting down.
AATACTCGACGCAGGCGGCGTAGCGCTGCATCCCGTCCTGCGGATTTCCCATCAGTCCCGGACCGGTTTCCTGCCCTCGAAGGCCTGGTTCAGGGTGCCGGGGTCCATGTATTCCAGTTCGCCGCCCATGGGCAGCCCGCGGGCGAGACGGGTCACCGGAATGTCGACGGTCGCCATCAGGTCGATCAGGAAGTCCGCCGTGGCCTGCCCCTCCACGGTGAGGTTGGTCGCCAGGATGAGCTCCTCCACCGGCTGTTCCGTCACCCGCGCCAGCAGCCGGTCCACCCCGAGCTGGTCCGGACCGATGTCGTCAAGCGGGGACAGGCTGCCCATGAGGACGAAATAGGAGCCCTGGTAGATCCCCGTCTGCTCGATGGCTTCCAGGTCGGCCGGCGTTTCCACCACGCAAACACGGGTCGCGTCCCGGCGGGGAGAGTCGCAGATCGGGCACAGCTCGGTTTCGCTGAAATTGTTGCAGCGGCGGCAATGGTTGACCTTGCTGAGCGCATGACGGATGGCCTCGCCGATCTGGCGGGCCCCGTCCCGGTCCCGTTCGAGCAGGTGGAACGCCATCCGCTGGGCGGATTTCGGTCCCACGCCGGGCAGGCGCTGAAGGGCTTCCTTCAGGACCTCGACAGAGCGCGGATCGGCCACGGCCCGGGGCTCCCTCAGAACGGCAGCTTCAAGCCGGGGATGCTGAGTCCCGACGCCAGGCCGCCCAGCTTGTCCTGGGCCGTCTTCTCCACCTTGCGCACGGCATCGTTCATCGCCGCGGCGACCAGGTCCTCCAGCACTTCCCTGTCGTCGGACATCAGGGCGGGGTCGATGGTCACCTTGCGCACGTCGTGACGGCAGGTCATCACGATCTCCACCATGCCCGCGCCGGACTGCCCCGTCACTTCGGTGTCGGCCAGTTCGGCCTGGGCCTTCTGCATGTTTTCCTGCATTGCCTGGGCTTGTTTCATCAGGTTGCCGAGTTGGTCTTTCATCGTTAGTTCTCCCGGTACATTCCAAGGTTGGCGGGAACGGCGCCCGGCGGCGACCGGGCCGTTCCCGGCGGGGTTCATTCCAGGGGCGGGCGGACGGAATCCGGCACCACCTCCGCATCGAAGCGTTCCATCAGGTCACGCACGTTGGGATCGTCGCAAAACGTCTGCTCGGCCCTGGCCAGGCGTTCCCGGTGCTCCCATTCCCGGCGCCTGGCCGGGGATTCCCCGGAAATCGCCTCCGGGGACCCGGTCTTCACATCGAGCTGCAGCGACCGGCCCAGGTACGCGCTGCACCGTTGCCGGATCTTCTCCACCCGATCGTCCCTGAGCAGGTTTTCGGGGGCGTCAGCCAGCACCAGCTCCAGGGTGTCGCCCTCGAGCCTTACCGGCACCATGTTCATCACCAGTTCCCGGGTGAGCCCGGCGAGGTCGCTGCCGTCAGCGAAGGCGGCCCAGCCGTCGGCCGTGTCGATGGCGCCGCAGGAAGCCGGCGGGGCCGGGTCATTTACCGGGACCACCTCCTCCACGTCGGGGTCCGTGTCCGTCACCGCCTCAACGGTACCAGGGCCTGGGGGGGCCGTGGTTCCGCGGACAGCGGCAGGACCGCTGGGACCGGCAGCACGTTCCGGATTCGGGTGGTCGTCCCTGCCGTTGCCGCCGGTGCCCCGGTCCTGCATGGCGGCCCCGGCCTCCCCTTTAGGGTCTTCCGGGCGACCGTACCGCCGGGCCGGGCTGGAATGCGGGTTGTCCCCCGCCGCCCCGGGATCATCCGGAGCCCCGTCCCCTGGCTGGAAAACCGCCATCCTGAGCAGCGTCATCTCGAAGCCCGAGCGCGGATCCGGCGCCAGGGAAAGATCGCGCTTGCCCATCAGGGCGACCTGGTAGAGCAGCTGCAGCAGTTCGGGATCGGCCAGGGCGGCCAGTTCCGCCGCCGGCCCGGGATCCGCTCCCTTCCAGGACAGAACCTCGGGATTCACCTGGTGGAGCGCCGCGTTGTGCAGGGCGGCGAGCACGTCATCCAGCGCCGCCCGGAAATCCACCGCGCGGCCGGCCATCCCGGCCACCGTCGCGAGTACCGCCGCTCCGTCACGGGCCGCCACGGCCCGGAGCAGGTCCAGGGTGAACTGCTCGTCGATCATGCCCAGCATGACGCGCACCCGGTCCGTCCGCACTTCCCCGTTGCCGTGCGCGATGGCCTGGTCCAGCAGGCTCAGGGCATCCCGCACACTGCCGTCCGCCGAGCGTGCCAGCACCTGCAGTCCCTCGGCATCGAAGGGGATGTCCTCCGCCTCGAGGATGCGCCCGAGGTGATCCTGGAGCTGCTGGATGTCCATGGCCCGCAGGTTGAACTGGATGCAGCGCGACAGGATGGTGGGCGGAAGCTTCTGCGGATCCGTGGTGGCAAGGAGGAACTTGACGTGGCCCGGCGGCTCCTCCAGGGTTTTCAGGAGCGCGTTGAAGCTGTGGCCCGAGAGCATGTGCACCTCGTCGATGAGATAGATCTTGGAGCGTCCCACGGTCGGGGCGTACTGGACGTTCTCAAGGATCTCCCGGGTGTCCTCCACCTTGGTCCGGGAGGCGGCGTCCACCTCGATCAGGTCGACGTAGCTGCCCTGGGTGATACCGGCGCAGGCGGTGCATTCCCCGCAGGGCGCGGGCGTGATGCCGGTCTCGCAGTTGAGCGCCTTGGCGAGGATCCGGGCCAGCGTGGTCTTGCCGACGCCACGGGTGCCCGTGAACAGGTAGGCGTGGTGCACGCGGCCGGACTCCAGCGCATTGGCCAGGGCGGACACGACATGTTCCTGGCCGATCACCTCGGAGAAGGTCTGGGGTCGCCATTTTCTTGCCAGGGCCTGGTAACTCATGGAGTTGGCGAAATGGCGATGTGGTTGTCCAGGGTTCCGAAGCGGTTGATTTCAGGCGGGAAACAGGGATCCGGCATCTGAAGGGCAAGGCATTGCAGCCTGTCCGAGAGGTGGCGGCTCCGACCAGCCTGACCCTGGTACCCGAATCGGCTGCTACGGCTGCTTCCTTCCGGACCTGACCGGGTTCACAACCTATCGCCACCAGGGAGACCGGTCTTCACCGCCATAGACGTTCTGGCCTCTCGCCTAAGGATTGTAAATCATCCGGGCCGCAAACGGGTAACTGGGGGACAACCGGGTAACCCCGATCCCGCCGGGTTCCGGGCGGTCCCCTGGAATTCCGCGCGGAAAGGATGTTACCGGGGACCGGATCCCGCCCGGGCAGGCCCGGATTGACACCACTGGTCGATTTCCACAGACTCCGCCCGGTATTCCGATATCGCGCCAGCCATGACCGTCCTCGACGTCGAATTCGTCCGCAGTTGCTTCCCGGCCTTCCAGCAGCCCTTGCCCGCCAGAACCGCCTTTTTTGAGAATGCAGGCGGCAGCTACGTGGTGGGCCAGGTGCTTGAACGCTACATCCGGTTCTACACCGAAAACAAGGTGCAGCCCTACGGCGCCAGCGAAATCTGCCGGGTGGCCGGGGAACAGATGGACCTGGGGCGCCAGGTCATGGCGGATCTGCTCGGGGTCGACGCCGGCGCCATCACCATCGGTCCGTCCACCACCCAGAACATCAACACCCTGGCCTTGGCCGCTGCCGGCCTGGTGACGCCGGGCAGCGCCGTGATCGTCACGGGCCAGGACCACGAGGCCAATATCGGCGCCTGGGAGCGGCTCTGCCGGCGCAGCGGCGCCGAGCTTCGCACCTGGCCGGTGGACGGGGACGGGGAACTTAAGCTTGAGCAGCTGCATCCCCTGCTGGACGGAAAGGTCCGGATCCTATGCATGACCCACAGCTCCAACGTCGTCGGCACCGTCAACCCCGTGGCGGACGTGATCCGCCTGGCGCGCCCCCTGGGCATACGGGTCGTCCTGGACGGTGTCTCCGTTGCCCCCCATTCCTGGCCGGACATCCCTTCGCTCGAGCCCGACGCCTACTGTTTCAGCACCTACAAGACCTATGCCCCGCACCTCGGCATCATGTACGTCTCACCGGACTTCGCCGGGGCGCTGGACCCGCAGTGCCACTACTTCAATTCCGGGTACCCGGAGAAGCGCTTCGACGCCGCCGGGCCGGACCACGCCTCCATCGCCGCCCTGGCCGGTCTCGGCGACTATTTTGCGGCATCCCACAGCCACCACTATGGCCACGACCGGGGTAGCCTGTACGCCCGCACCCAAGCGGTGTCCTCGCTGATGCATGCCCATGAGACGGTCCTCTGCCAGAGGCTGCTCGACGGCATCTCGGATCTGCCCCTCAGGATACTGGGGCGGACCCGCATGGAAGGGCGGGAGGCGAATATCGCGCTGTTCTGCGACCACATGCCGTCGTCCACGATGTCGGCGGCGCTCGGCCGCGCGGACATCGCCGCCGGTCACGGGCATTTCTATGCCAGGCGGCTCCTTGAGAACGCCGGCATCAGGGACCCGGACGACGGCGTCCTCAGGATCAGCTTCGGGCACTACAACACGGCAGGAGAAGTGGACCGGGCCGTATCGGTTCTGCGGGGACTGTTCTGAGGCGCGGCCGGGCGGGGCGGGCCGGATCCGGACCGGCCCCCCGGCAGTCCCGGGCCGCTCCGAAGGAGTGCGGCGGAAGCGTGGCCCTGCCCTGTCAGCCCCTCAGCAATCCAGGGTGTTGTCCCGCTCCCACTGCGTGATGGACCGGGTGAAATCATTCCACTGTTCCAGCTTCAGCTTGCAGTAGGCGTCCATCAGCTCTTCGCCCAGCGCCTCGCGCAGCGACGTGGCCTTCTGCGTCGCCCGGATGGCGTCGAGCAGGTTCAGCGGCAGCTTCTTCAGACCCCGCACCTTGTCACCCTCCTCGTACATGTTGATGTCGAGCCGCTTACCCGGATCACGCTTGTTGGCGACGCCGTCCAATCCGGCGGCAAGGATCCCGGCCTGCAGGAGATAGGGGTTTGCGGCGCCGTCCATCAGGCGCAGCTCGAACCGCCCGGTATCGGGAATCCGGACCATGTGGGTCCGGTTGTTGCCCCCGTAGCTGACCGCGTTGGGCGACCAGGTGGCGCCGGAAAGGGTGCGCGGGGCGTTGATGCGCTTGTAGCTGTTCACCGTGGGGTTGAAGATGGAGGCGAGCCCCTCGACGTTGTGCATGATGCCGCCGAGGAAATGGTACGCCAGGGCGGAAAGGCCCATCTCGTCGGTTTTCTTCTCGAACAGGTTCCGCTTGCCGTCCCGGTTCCAGAGCGAGACATGGGCATGGCAGCCGTTGCCGGTCAGGTTGGCGAAGGGCTTGGGCATGAAGGTGGCGCGAAAGCCGTTGTTCTCCGCGATCTGCCGGACCATGTACTTGAAGAACACGTGCCTATCGGCGGTTTTCAGGCAGTCATCGAAATCCCAGTTCATCTCGAACTGGCCGTTGGCGTCCTCGTGGTCGTTCTGGTAGGGCCCCCAGCCAAGCTCGATCATGGCATCACAGATCTGGGTGATGACGTCGTAGCGCCGCATCAGCGCGGACTGGTCGTAGCAGGGCTTGGACTGGATGTCCCGGGAGTCGGAGATCTCGGTGCCGTCGGCATTGACCAGAAAGAACTCGCATTCGACGCCGGTCTTGAGCCGGTAGCCCTTCTTCGCCGCCTTTTCCACCTGGCGTTTCAGCGCCACGCGGGGGGAGGCCTCCACCGCCTTGCCGTCCATGTAGAGGTCGCCGGCGAGCCAGCCCACCTCCTTCTTCCAGGGCAGCTGGATCAGGCTGTCGGGGTCCGGCACCGCGAACATGTCGCTGTCCGCCGGGGTCATGTCGAGCCAGGCGGCGAATCCGGCGAATCCCGCGCCCTCCTTCTGCATGTCGCCGATCGCCCGGGCCGGAACCAACTTGGAGCGCAGCACGCCGAACAGGTCGACGAAGCTGATCAGGAAATATTCGATTTTCTTCTGTTTCGCAACGGTAGCGAGATTGGTGGCCATGGTGTCACTCCTGTCTGGTGCTGTGGGGTTGTTGTGGAAACGTGAAAAGATTATGGCAAAGATTTTCCCCGGGGCAAAACCACGGATGGCCGCCTGGTTCGGCGCGCAGGCGACCGGCGGCCTGAAGCCGGGACACATCGGGGCCGGCCATCAGAACCCGCCCTGCCCGGGAATCCAGTCGGTCCCCGCCAGCGGAATCCGTGCCATGGCCGCCGCCTCCACGGTGAGGGCCACCATGTCCTCCGGTTCCAGGTTGTGGACGTCGGTCTTGCCGGCGGCCCGTGCCAGGGTCTGCAGTTCCAGGGTCAGCACGCGAAGGTAATTCGCCAAGCGGTGGCCGGCCTTGACCGGGTCCAGCCGCCTGCCGAGGGCCTCGTCCTGGGTGGAGATGCCGGTCGGGTCGCGGCCCTCCTGCCAGTCGTCGTAGTAGCCTGCACTGGTGCCGATCCGGTTGTATTCTTCCTCGTACTCCGGGGCATTGTCTCCCATGGCGATCAGCGCCGCGGTGCCGATGGACACGGCGTCGGCGCCAAGGGCGAGCGCCTTGGCCACATCCGCGCCGGAGCGGATGCCGCCGGACACGATGAGCTGCACCTCGCGGTGCATGCCGAGATCCTTGAGCGCATCCACGGCCAGGCGGGTGGCGGGCAGCGTGGGGATGCCGACATGCTCGATGAAAACGTCCTGGGTGGCCGCGGTGCCGCCCTGCATCCCGTCCACCACCACGACATCGGCGCCGGCCTTGACCGCCAGCTGCACGTCGAAAAAGGTCCGCGTGGCGCCCACCTTGACGAACACCGGCACCTGCCAGTCAGTGATCTCGCGCAGTTCCAGGATCTTGATTTCCAGGTCGTCCGGACCGGTCCAGTCGGGGTGGCGGCAGGCACTTCTCTGGTCGATACCCTGGGGGAGGTTGCGCATCCCGGCCACCCGGTCGCTGATCTTCTGCCCGAGCAGCATCCCGCCGCCGCCGGGCTTGGCGCCCTGGCCCACCACCACCTCGATGGCGTCGGCCTTGCGGAGGTCCACGGGATTCATGCCGTAGCGGGACGGCAGGTACTGGTAGACCAGGTACCTGGACTGTCCCCGCTCCTCCGGGGTCATCCCGCCGTCGCCCGTGGTGGTGCTGGTGCCCACCTCGGAGGCGCCGCGTCCCAGGGCCTCCTTGGCCTGGGCCGAGAGCGCCCCGAAGCTCATACCGGCGATGGTGATGGGAATGCTGAGTTCAAGGGGCTTCTGCGCGAACCGGGTCCCCAGGGTGACCCCGGTGTCGCACTTCTCGCGATACCCCTCCAGGGGGTAGCGCGACACGCTGGCGCCGAGAAACAGCAGGTCGTCGAAGGTCGGGACGGTTCGCTTGGCGCCGCCGCCCCGGATATCGTAGATACCCTCCCTAGCCGCACGCTGGATCTCGCGGATGACCGGGCGGCTGAACGCGGCGGATTCGCGCAGCCAGCTGGGATCGATCTTGTTTGCCATGGGTGCGGACCTCAATACGCGCTGACGTTGTCAATTCTGAAATTGTAGAGCTGCCGGGCGGAACCGTAGCGGCGGAACCCGGAAGGGTCGGGATCCATTCCCGCCCGTTCCAGCAGGGCGCCAAGTTCCGCAGCATGCCCCTCGCCGAGTTCCTTTTCGATACAGTCGGCCCCGAGGCCCGAGACCCGTCCGCGGACGTAGATCCGGGCCTCGTAGATGGAATCGCCCAGGGAATCCCCCGCGTCGCCGCAGACCACCAGGATGCCGCTTTGCGCCATGAACGCGCTCATGTGCCCGATGGACCCCCCGACGACAATGTTGACACCCTTCATGGAGATGCCGCAGCGGGCGGCCGCGTCGCCTTCCACCACGAGCAGGCCGCCGTGAGCGGTGGCGCCGCAATACTGGGAGGCATTCCCTCGGACGCGCACTTCCCCGCCCATCATGTTCTCCGCCAGGCCGGGGCCCGCGTTGCCGTGCACCGTGACCAGGGCGCGGTCGTTCATGCCGGCGCAGTAGTACCCCACGTGGCCGTGGATGTCGACCCGGGTATCGTGCATCGCGCCAGCGGCGACGTTGTGCTTGCCGCCGGGATGTTCCACTGTCACGGCCTGGTCGGCGGATCCGTCCGAGTGCAGGTAGGCGTTGAGTTCCCGGACGCCGGCATCCTGAAGATCGAATGACGGCATGTCAGTGCTTCTCCCAGCTGTAGATGGTGGCCGGGTCCGGCTCCCAGATCCGGGCGTTCTCGCTGCCCGGGAGCTGGGCGATGGCGCGGTATTCCGAGGACATCGCCACCCAGTCATCGGTCTCCGCCAGCACTGCCGGCTTGCAGGCGATGGGATCGCGCAGCACGGCGAAGCCCTCGCGGGTGCCGATGGCGAAGGTGTAGAAACCGTCCAGGTCGGCGATGGCGGCTTCCAGGGCCTCGTTCAGGCCGGCACCCTGGCCCAGCCGCCAGGTCAGGTAGCCCGCCGCCACCTCGCTGTCGTTGTCAGTCTGGAAACGGATGCCGTCGCGGCGGAGTCTTTCCCGCCAGCGGTTGTGGTTGGAAAGGGAGCCGTTGTGCACCAGGCAGAGGTCCCTGCCGGTGGAAAACGGGTGGGAATGCTCCGTGGTCACCGCGCTTTCGGTGGCCATGCGAGTATGGCCAAGGGCATGGGTGCCGGCCGTTCCCCGGAGGGCGAACTTGTCGATGACCCCGGCGGGAAGACCCTTTTCCTTGTAGATCTCGATGGCGCTGCCGATGCTGGTGACGCGAATGTCTCCGAAGCGTTCCTCCAGCCAGGCGGCGATCCGGTCGCTGTCGGCGTCCCCGCCGGTTTCGGCCACCACCACCGCGTGGTTGGCCAGCGGGGTCAGCGTCGACCGGGAGCCCAGTCCGTCCCGGATCTCGTCGGCAACGCCTCCCCAGTCGACGTCATCCGGTCCCTGCAGGGTGATCTTCACCGACCCCGCGGGGGCGGGCTCGTGGTAGAGAGCCACGCCCGCGCTGTCCGGACCGCGGTCGGTCATCTGGATCAGCATGTCGGAGAGCATCTCGCCGAGGCGGCCCTCCAGGTCCGGGTTCTTGTAGTACAGCCCGACGATTCCGCACATGACCAGCCTGTCAGGGAGATGGATGGGTCACGGATGGTAGCACCGGGAATCCGGAGAATCAACTACCATGAAACTTAGTTTAACTATATGAATCAATCCGTATCCGTTCCATGCCGTCCCACGATCACCGCGAGCATCCGTATCGGCAGTTTCTGCAGCTGTTCCGGGCCATGGGGGGCGTCGGAGTCGAAATACAGGGAGTCGCCGGGCTTCATGGCATAGGTCCGGCTGGCATGTCTGTAGATCATCTCCCCCTCCAGCAGGTGGATGAATTCCACGCCGTCGTGCTGGAACAGGGGGAAGATCTCGGATTCGTCGGTCAGCGTCACCAGATAGGGTTCCACCATGGGGGACTGCCCGCTGGAATGGCCGAGCAACTGGTACTGGTGGCCGGCCCGCGTCCCCTGGCGTTCGATGGTGAGTCCCTCGCCCGACGGCACGAACGTGGCCTCCCGGGTCTCCTCGTAGAGGCGGAACAGCGCGGTGACCGGCACGTGGAGCGCGGCGGCGATGCCGTTGAGCGTGGCCAGCGAGGGAGAGGTCAGCCCGTTTTCGACCTTGGACAACATGCCCGGCGACAGCCCGGAGCCGCGAGCCAGGTCCGCCACGGTCATGCCCTGATGCGTACGGTACGCCCGCACCTGCCGTCCGATGGCCAGTTCCAGGGCGTTTTCCGCCACGTAGCGCGAGGGATCGGGGTTTTTCACGGATCCGGATTCCGGTTTCGATGGAGGGAGTATACCGCCTCGGGTGCTGCGCCGTGTCCGGCAGGGAACGGAACATCCCATTGGGGGCTCATGACCAGACGGCAGGGATGGTACCCGGCACGCCTGCCCTGGTGGCCGATCCGTTCTTCGTCGAACAGGCGGAACCGAAGATTCCTGCAAGTCATTCGCGGGACAATGATGGAACACGAGCCGGAAGGCTACCGGTACAGTTCCCACGCAGCATGACGCTGTAGCCGGTCCCTGAAAGAACTGCCCGATACTGCTCAGGAACCTAAAGCAATGGAAGAGAAGATTGGCCCGGTGGTCAGCCGGCATCTTGAGCCAGGCGCCGCCGGAGGGCTACACCAGGTATTTTCCGGCTCTGGCAGGACAGGCCCGGGGCCGGTTCCGCGCCGGTAGTGGCAACGGGGATTGCCGTTACCTTCTCTCCCGCACATAGTCGAATTCATAGACGTACCACTTCCCGTTGTCGGGGTCGCCGCCTCCCGGATGGCCATGGCAGGTACCGCGCTTGTGGGACTCCATGCAGCCATTCTTCTTGCTTTTCGCCTCCTGCAGGGCCTCGGCTTTTGAGCCCGCCGGGGACTGTTTCCAGTTTCTGAGTCCGATGACTCTTTTTTCCCAGGCGCCCCTGCGGTGTGAAGGGATCGTGGTAACTCCGACTCGGCACGGCATAATTCTCTCCGGATGATGGTCTGACGGATTCAGCGGCCCCTTTGCCGCCGGTGGCGGATTGTAAGCAAACATCTCCCCAAATGGCACTCCGGATGCACGCTCGCCCGGATGCATTTCTTCCTAGCGTTTTCGGTACCCACCTGATCCACACGGGCAAGCCAGGCACATTGCCCGGAAAGGGCTCCCACCGGGTTCCCCTGCTTCACTCTGCCCGCTTTCAACGGACAGCAGCGACAGAAAGGGTGGCGCCCGCCGGAAGGGAACCGATAGAATACTTGCCGGAATTTTCCCCAGGAACACGCACCGATGAAGGGATCCGTCCTGCTGGTGGAGGACCACAGGGACCTCGCAGAAACCATCTCCATGGCGCTGGAATCCGCCGGATTCACCATGGACTATGCCGCCGACGGGCCGGAGGCCCTGCGGCTTGCCACGGAGAATATGTTCGACTGCATCGTGCTGGACCTGATGCTGCCAGGCATCGACGGGCTCGCGGTCTGCAGGCGCCTTCGCAACGACCACGGCATCGACACACCGGTGCTGATGCTGACCGCGCGGGACCGGATCGAGAACAAGCTGACCGGTTTCGAGCATGGTGCGGACGATTACCTGGTGAAACCGTTCGTGATCGAGGAGCTCAAGGCCCGGGTGAACGCCCTGGTGAGCCGGAAGCGCGGTGAAACCGCCAGCACCCGCATCATCGCCGGGGACCTGATGGTGGACACCCGTACCCGCGAGGTGACCCGCCGCGGCCGCCCGCTGGACCTGTCCCCCACCGGCTTCAGGATCCTGCGCATCCTCCTGCGGGAGGCGCCCGCGGTGGTGAGCCGGGAAACCATCGAGCACGAACTGTGGGGAGAAGATGCCCCGGACAGCGATGCCCTCAGAAGCCACGTCTATATCCTGAGGAAGGCTCTGGACAAGCCTTTCGAGCCCGATGACGCCACCATGATCCGGACCGTGAAAGGCGTCGGCTTCCGGCTGGACCTGTCCTGAGGGCCCGGCGGCGGCTGTCCGCCGTGGAGTCCGACGGCCCGGCGGCTACCGGTCCCTGTCCTCAGTCCCGAACAGGACGGTGAAGACCATGCCGCGTTCGCGGGAGTACTGGCCCGTCACGTTCCAGTCGTAGAGTTCGCACAGGTGCCGCACGATGTCGAGGCCGACGCCATGGCCTTCCACCTCGCCGCTGTCGCTGCCGCGGGCGAAGGGTTCGAACAACTGGTCGTCCGGTGGGGGCCGGGTCACCGTTCCCCGGTTGCTAACCTCCAGGAATTCCCTGTCCAGCAAAACCGTGATCTCGCCTTCCCGGGTATAGTTGAACGCGTTGCGCAGCAGGTTGCCGCAGATTGCGTCCACCAGCTGCCGGGTGGCGGTCACCGACACCACGCGGCGGTAGACCACCTGCACCACCAGGCGGCCCTCGGGGTTGTGGGTAAGCCCGAGCTGTTCCAGCTGGTTGCCCACCACCTCGTTGATGGAGACCTGTTCGCACTCGGATTCCTCGAGCCGGCCCCGGGCCAGCAGCAGCAGGGCCTCCACCAGGGCGTTCATGTCCCGGGCGGTCCGAAGGACCCTCTGCAAGGTCTTCCTCTGGACCTGGTCCAGATCCTCCGACGATGCCAGCAGTTCCGCGGATCCCTGGATGACGGAAAGCGGCGTGCGAAGCTCGTGGCTCACGTCCCTGGTGAAACGGCGCTCCCGCTGTATCAGTTCGTTGATCTCCCCGGTGAAGGCGTTGAGAGAGTCCACCAGGATGTTGATTTCGTCATCGGGGTCCTTGGTCTTGAGACGCTGGATGTCCAGTGACACTTCTGGCTGCTCGTCGGAATGGAACCGGCGAAGGCGCCCCGACAGGGAGACCAGCGGGGAGATCGCCTGGCGCGAGTGCCGGAAGGCGACCCAGGCGGACAGGTAAATCACGATCAGCACCAGGATGAGGGGCACCACCCCGAAATAGAACGAAAGCTCGGACACCCTCTCGGCGTCGAAAATCAGGTAGAGCGTGACGATCTGGCCGTTGATCGCCTTCTGGTCCACCAGCATCAGCACCTCCCTGCCCTCGAGTTCGGTCTGGCCGAATCCCTCCTCCCGATCCAGCAGGTAATCCGGCACGGGATGGTTCGCATCCGGCTCGTGGAGGTAGCCGACCAGGTTGTCCGTGTTGGGCAGGGGGTGGAAAGGGTCTTCCCGGTATTTTTCCCAGAAGTAGGCCGCCTCCCCCTCCAGTGCGGTGCGCATCAGCACGCCGTCCACCACCTGCGCCGCCACGATCACGCCGAGGGCGGTGATCACGCTGATGAAGAACAGCTGCAGCACCACCACGCGGGCCAGCCGACGGGTGATTCCGCCCGGCCTCGGGAAAAGTCGCAGGGGGTTCATGGGAAACGCAAGTGTGCGGCACCAATCATCATACCACCGATACCGGGGGAAAACCGGCCCGGCCGCCCGGCACGCAGGATTGCTCCTTTCGGCCGCGAAGGCGGTAGAATCACCCCCTCCGAACCGACTTCCACCCGGACACGCACGCATTCCATGGGCGACGAGATCTCCAGCCGCTACTTCGACGCCGAGCATTTCAGCGGCTTCCGGGAACGCCTGGAGGTCGAGACCGCGCTGCTGCACAAGTATTTCGAACGGCGCGAATTCAGCCACCGCGGCAACATGGCGGGCTTTGAACTGGAAGCCTGGCTGGTGGACCCGGCCGGCAACCCCGCACCGCGCAACGACGATTTTCTCGCGGCCCTCAACGACCCCCTGGTGGTGCCCGAACTCGCCACCTTCAACGTGGAGCTGAACGGCAGCGCCTCCTCGCTGTCGGGCCGCGTGTTCAGCCGGCTGTACGACGAGCTGTCGGCCACCTGGGGCGGCTGCGTCGCCACGGCGGGGGCGATGGACCTCAGCATCGCCAGCATCGGCATACTGCCTACCATCACCGAGGACCTGCTCAGTTCCGACCACATGTCCCGCATGGTGCGGTACCACTCCCTCAACGACCGGCTGCTGGCCATGCGTGACGGCATGCCGTTCACCATCGAGATCGAGGGCGACCAGGACCTGTCCCTGACCCACTCGGACGTGATGATGGAGGCCGCCACCACGTCCTTCCAGATTCACCTGCAGTGCCGCCCGGAAAACACCAAGCGGGACTTCAACGCCAGCCTGGCGGTTTCGGCCCCCATGGTGGCCGCCAGCGCCAACTCCCCCTTCCTGTTCGGCCATGCGCTGTGGGACGAGACGCGGATACCGCTGTTCGAACAGGCGGTGGACGCGGGCGAGCGCTATCCGCCCAGAGTGAGCTTCGGCCACGATTACATCCGGGAGTCCCTGCTGGAGATCTTCGAGCGCAACCGGCGGGAGCATCCCATCCTGCTCCCGGCCCTGCAGGACACGCCGCCCGACAGGTTCAACCACGTGCGCTTCCACAACGGCACCCTGTGGCGCTGGAACCGTCCGCTGATCGGCTTCGACCACGACGGCCAGGTGCACCTGCGCATCGAACACCGCGTGGTGCCGGCGGGACCGACCATCCGGGACTGCATCGCCAATGCCGCTTTCTATTTCGGCATGATCTACGGCCTTCGGACCTGGGACCGGCCGGTGGAGGAATTGCTGACCTTCGACAAGGCCAGGGACAATTTCTATACCGCCGCGCGCTACGGGCTCAACGCCCGCATCCTGTGGGTGGACGCCGGGGGCGAGCGGGAATGCGCGGTGCGCACCCTGATCCTGGACGAGCTGCTGCCGCTGGCCAGGCGCGGGCTGGAAAGCCGGGACATCCCGGGGGACGAGATCGACGAGTACCTGGGAATCATCGCCGATCGGGTGGACACGTCGCAGAACGGCGCCGCCTGGCAACGCCGGTGGGTCGGTCTCAACGGCCCCGACCTCAACGGACTCACCCTGACGTACCTGGCGCACCAGGAATCCGGCAAGCCCGTGCACAGTTGGCCGCTGTGACCGTGGAAGTCCGGATCCTGGAAGCCCTTCCCGAGGGCCTGCTGGAGTGTGACGCCACCGAACTCGAGGCGTCTCTCGGCGGGCCTTCGATGGTCCACATCCCGGGGAGACAGGAGCCGCCGCTGTTCGTTTCCGTGCTCCTGCACGGCAACGAGACCAGCGGCTGGAACGGTGTCAGGAAGCTGCTTGCGAAGCATCCCGTCCCCGCGCGCAGCCTGATCCTGTTCATCGGCAACGTCGCCGCCGCCGCTGCGGGCGTCCGCAAACTGCCCCACCAGCAGGACTTCAACCGCATCTGGCGCGAAGCCTCCGGGGACGAGGCTGCGCTCAGCGCTTCGGTCATGGATGCCCTCGGGGGGTACAGCCTGCACGCCGTGGTGGACCTGCACAACAACACCGGCATGAACCCGCACTACAGCCTCCTGTCCGAACTCGACCCCGAGTGCCTCGGACTGGCCGGCCTGTTTTCCGACAAGGCGGTATACGTCGTCGAGCCTTCCACCACCCTCGCCCGGGCTTTCCGCGGCCGCTGCCCCGCGGTCACCCTGGAACTGGGGCCCGTGGGGGATCCGGGCTGCGAAGAGCATGCGCTGTCCTATCTGGAGAAGCTCCTGGCCCTGCCCGGCCTGCCGGCGCCGGACACGGCCCCGCTGGCCCTTTACCGTTCCCTCGGGCGGGTATACGTGCCGGACGAGGTGGACTTTTCCTTCGGCGGCGCACCCGGGGATTCGTCCCTGGTGTTCGCGTGCACCGAGGCGGTGAATTTCCGGGAACTGCCGGTCGGATCGCTTTTCGCGGTCTCGGCGGAAGGTATCGCCCCCAGGGTCGACAGCCCGGATCACGCGGATGTCACCTGGCATTACCTCCACCGGGAAGGCAACCACATCGTCACCCGAAGGCCCCTCGTCCCGGCCATGTACACCATGGATCCGGCGGCTGTCCGCCATGACTGCCTGTGCTACTTCATGGAGCGGATTACCCCAGGAGCCGCCCCGGCAGGGGCCTGAATCCTTCCGCAACCGGCATCCCCGGCTCCGCCAACCGCCACTTCGCCCGTTGATGGCGACATAAAAACATTTTGCAGCGCGCCGGAGCGGTTTGCCACTACACTGTCGGCATGCCCTTCATCCAACACGACCGGGGTGCACCATGATCGGACCCATACGCAGAATGCGCGGTATCGGCGTGCCCGTCAACGACTACTACGTCAAGGATTTCGTCGATATACCCAAGTTCCGCTACAACAAGATTCCCCTGCAGGAAGTCACCAAGGACAAGGACGGCTTTCGCCTGATACTCGACAGCGACGAACATCCGGAATACTTCATTTCCAGGGAGAACGTCGAAGCGCCCTGCTCCGGCGGCAACACCATGAATGCCTTTCTCGGCCTGGTGGCCCTGTATGCCGCCACCGAGCAGAACATCCAGTTCAAGATCCTCCTGCCGGATGACCGCGCCTCCATCGCCCAGCAGGAAATCGACAGGCATGTCTACAACGACGTCAACATCGTCCAGATCCATACCCACATCTGGGGACCCAGGGAATGCTACAACGGCAACGCCCATGACCGGACCTACCTGCTGGTGTCCCCGCATCCGCCCATCGACACGCTGGATGCGGAAATCAAGGCCCGTTTCAAGACCGACCAGGACATCCCGATCCTGACGCCCGGCTATCTCAACAGCTATCTCGGTCCGCAAATCATCATTCCCACGGGCATCGGCTTCGACACCATCAAGCCGAGGATCGGCAACAACGACGTGATCGTCTGCTGCAACGACGACGAACTGCTGGAGAAATTCGGCACCGACATCTACCCGGACGAATATTCCGACGAGGTCCTGCAGCAGATCACCAACCGCTTTACCCGCAACCACAATCCCCACATGGACCCCAGCATGACTTTCGCCCTGGGATTCTCCACCGGGGGCTCCCTGACCTGCTACCAGTACCAGAACAAGCAGTACCTCATCCACCTGCCCCTGGACGAGGAGGAATCCAAGCAGACCGCCGAGGACTTCGGCGATCCCAGCGTCAACCCGGACTACGATGGCAAATACGGCGTCGGCCGGGGAGACGCCCGGATCACCGGCCACCTGTTCTATCCCTATTTCATCGATGTCATGAAGGACGGCTACAAGTCCGCGGTCGCCGCATCCGAGCTGGGCGCGGCGCTGTCCGCGCTGATACACCACTCCCGGCTGTCCAACATCACCACCCTGGACCCCGACGCGCTCAACCGGCTGGTGGTGCGTGTCATCGACAAGGTGGAGGCGGGTGCGTCCAAGGCGACCAACCTGAACGGAACCGGCTGAACGGACCCCGTCCCCGTCACGCGCCGCGGGGAGATCGCCTTTTGCGGTTATGATGCTGACTGTGCAGAACTAATTCGCGGATCCGTTGTCCCTGTATCCACCTATCCGTTCACATCATTTTAGGAGACGAATCATGTCCAAGAGAACCTCTGTCGTATCAGGCACCATGCTGGCAGGCGCAGTAGCCCTGGCGGTATCCTCGGCCCTGGCGCCGCTGCCGGCCTCCGCCGGGAGCAAGGAAAAATGCTTCGGCATCGCGCTGGCCGGGAAAAACGGCTGTGGCGTCGGCGGCGGAACCACCTGCGCGGGCACTTCCACGGTGGATTACCAGGGTAACGCCTGGAAGGTGGTCCCCAAGGGAGAGTGCGTGAAATACGGGGTCGAGGAGGACAATCCGGAATTCGAACTGCCCGGTGACCGCGTTGGCTCCCTGACCGCGCTGGACCGCGACCTGCCGGAAAGTTGATCCATTCCCGGAACGCCACGGCGCGGCGCCAGGTGGGGCCGCGCGGTGACCCGTTCCGGCATTTCACGGCGCAATTGCCTCCCGGTGCGGCCGCCTGACCGCGGCCGCCCTCCCGCATCCCGCACAACATGACCACCGGACTGCCGCCGAACGCGGGCGTCTGCCTGAAGGCGGAACACTACGAGCAGGCCCTGGCCCCGGAACGGGTCCCGGCCTGGTTCGAGGTGCACGCGGAGAACTACATGGGCGACGGCGGGCCCGCACACCTGTGGCTGGACCGGGCGCGTGCTAGGGTTCCGCTGTCCATTCATGGCGTCGGGCTGTCCATCGGCTCCGCCGCGGGCCCGGACCCCGACCACCTGGAGCGTCTTTGCCGTGTCGTGCGGCGATTCGAACCCGCGGCAGTCAGCGAACATCTCGCCTGGTCCACCCATGAGGGACTGTTCTTCAACGACCTGCTGCCGCTGCCCTACGACGACGAGACCCTCGGGCGGGTCGCGGATCACGTGGACCTGGTGCAGAACCGCCTCGGCCGGCAGATCCTGCTGGAAAACCCCTCTTCCTACCTCCGGTTCGACCGGGACGAGTATCCGGAAGTGGAATTCCTCGCGGAAATCTCCCGCCGCAGCGGATGCGGCCTGTTGCTGGACGTCAACAACGTCCACGTGTCCGCCACCAACCTCGGGGACAGCGCGGAGGCCTACCTGGATGCCTTCCCCCTGGACCGCGTGGGGGAGATCCATCTCGCCGGCCACGCCGTGGAAACCGATACCGACGGCCGGCCGCTCCTGATCGACACCCACGACCGGGAGGTCTGTGACGCGGTGTGGAAGCTGTACGAGCATACGGTCCTAAGGACCGGTCCCGTGCCGACCCTGATCGAATGGGATGCGCGGATACCCGAATGGTCGGTGCTGGTCCGACAGGCGGAGCTGGCGGACCGGTGCATGGATGAGGCCGGCACCAGGCCGCCCCATGCCGTCACTGGCTGAACTACAGGACGGCTTCGCCGCCGCGGTCAGGCGGCCCGAGCCAGATCCGCCCCGCGGCATTACCGGGCGCGGGGACGCCGGCGCGGGGCGCCGCTTCGGCGTCTACCGCAACAATCACCTCGCGGGGCTGGCCGGGGCGCTGGAGATGACCTTCCCGGTGGTGAGGAAGCTGGTGGGCGAGGAGTTCTTCCGCGCGGCGGCCATGGACTATGTCCGCAGGCACCCCCCCCGCTCGCCGGTGCTGCTCCTGTACGGCGAACGGTTCGGCGACCTGCTCGACGAATTACCCGCCGCCGGCCGGTATCCCTACCTGGGCGACGTGGCGCGGCTCGAGTGGAGCAGGATCTTTGCGCTCAATGCCCGGGACACGGCCCCGGCGGAGATCCGGCTTCTGTCCGGGATTCCCGAACCGGAGCTGCCCGGCACCCGGCTGATCCTGCATCCTTCCGTAAGAACGCTGGCATCCCGCTGGCCCGTGCTTGCCGTCTGGCAGGACTGCCAGCCGGGCGGCGGGCGGGCGAAAATCGACATGGAACGCCCCGAGCGGCTGCTGGTTGTCCGGCCGGATACCGAGGTCGTCACCCACCGCCTGGACGGCGGCAGCTATGCCTTCATCCGGAGCCTGGCCCGGGGCGCCGCGCTCGGGGAGGCCGCGGAGCATGCCATGGCGGAGGAACCGGGTCTCGATCTGTCGGCGCAACTGGTGCTACTCTTCAATTACGGGACGGTAGCGGGGATCGCCCCCGCCGCCGTTAACAAGATCCCACCTGATCAAAAGGGAACCCCATCATGACCCTATCAATAACAACCCGGTTCGTGCGATTTTTCTCCTCCCTGGAACGCAATACCGCCCCCTGGCTTCCCGGGGCGCTGGCCCGGCTGGTGTTCGCGGCGGTCCTGCTGGTCTATTTCCTCAATTCCGCCTTGACCAAGACGGGCGACGGCTTCTTCGGCCTGTTCATGATCCAGGACGTCGCCTACTTCCAGATCCTGCCCTCGGTGATCGAGCAGTACGATTTCGATGCCTCCCAGGTGCCGTTCATTCCCTGGGGATTTATTGTCATGCTCGGAACCTACAGCGAGATCATCCTGCCGATACTGATCGTGATCGGTCTGTTCACGCGCCTCGCGGCCCTCGGCATGATCGGATTCGTCCTGGTCCAGAGCTACGTCGACATCGCCTTTCACGGCGTCGACGGCAAGACCATCGGCTCCTGGTTCGACAACCTGTCCGGCGCCGCGATCCTGGACCAGAGGGCGCTGTGGATGTTCCTGCTGATCTACCTCGTGATCCACGGCGCGGGCATGCTCTCGCTGGACCGCCTGCTGGCAGGGACCGTGGAATCCCATCACCGGACGTTCGGATAGCCGGGGCATTCCGGCCCGGCCGCACCCGGCGAACCGGGATCGGGGGAACGGACCGTGCCCGGGGGAGGGTTCCCTGGCCCTTGACAAGGACATGAACCGGGCTAGCCTTCGGCATTCCCCGTCTATCCCAGTACCATGGCCATGCCGGAAGTTCACCAGCGATACCGCAAGTTCAATACCCGGGACACCTATCCCAACCAGAAACTCGACAATGATCTCTGCCAGGTGGTCAAGGCGCGCGGCACCCTGGTTTTCGTGCGCGGCCAGGTGGGCCAGGATGTCGACTCCTTCGAGAGCATCGGGAGCATGAGCGCCTACGACCAGGCCGACCGCGCGATGCAGAATGTCAAGCAGCTTCTCGAGGAGGCGGGATCGGACCTGTCCCATATCTGCCGCATCCAGGTATACATCACCGACCGCGCCTACCGTGACGATGTCTACCAGGCGATCGGCAGATGGCTGAAGGGGGTCTACCCGGTTTCCACCGGGCTCATCGTCAATGGCCTGGCGCGGCCGGAATGGCTGATGGAGATCGAGGCCACCGCCGTGATTCCGGACGAGGATCCGGCATGACCTTTTCCATCGTCGGGCGGTGCGCCCGGAGCGGTATGCTCGGGGTGGCGATCACCACCTCCAGCATCTCGGTGGGCGCCCGCTGCCCCCATGCCCGGTCCGGCGTCGGCGCCGTCGCCACCCAGAACATCACCGATCCGGATCTGGGCCCGGTGCTGCTGGATGCCCTGGAATCGGGGCTGGGCGCCAGGGAGGCCCTCGAGCACGTGACCGACGGCAGGAAGAATCTCGCCTGGCGGCAGCTGACCGTGGTGGACCGTCTGGGCCAGACCGCGGCCTGGACCGGGGAGCATATTCTCGGCACCCACGGTGAAAGCGCCGGCGAGGACTGTTACGCGGCGGGCAACCTGCTCGCCAACACCGGGGTGCCCGCAGCCATGACCGCCAGCTTCGGCGGGAATGCCGGGCTGCACCTCGCGGACCGGCTGCTGCACGCCCTGGAGGCCGGCCTGGCGGCGGGCGGCGAGGCCGGCGACGTCCATTCCGCGGCGCTGCTCGTGGCCCATGTGCAGCCCTTCCCCCTGGTGGACCTGCGGGTCGACTGGACGGACGAGGACGCCGTGGGGGCGCTCAGGCGCCTCTGGGAGCGGTACGAGCCGCAGATGAACGACTATCTTACCCGGGCGGTCGACCCGGCGGCCGCACCGTCCTACGGCGTGCCGGGAGACGAATAAACGGGGAATCCTATAGATCAGTCGACAAGTTGATAAACCAGCCTTCATGAGCGCACGGACCATGTACCGGGGCGTAATCTACCGCCTGTATCCGCGCAGTCAACGGAAGCACGACATGCTTTCAAGGCTGGCCGGGGCGTACCGATTCGTGTGGAATGAAGCCATTGCCCACAATCAGCAGCAGCTGGAAATCGCCCGCCTGCTGGCGCAATTTCCGGCTACCGCGGATGCAGTACCCGCCCCGAGCACAACCTTCTTTTCCATGGGCAAGTGGTTCACTTCCCTGCGCAGCGGCAAGACGCGTTCGTCCAGGGGCGGACAGGAGACCTGGCTGCAGGAACTGCCTTTTGCCATCGTGCGATACTCCCTCAAGCGCCAGTCGGGAGCCTGGAAGAAGGCGTTCAAGGGCGGCGGATTTCCCAAATACAAGTCCCGCCTCGGGAACGACAGTTTCACGATTCCCGAGAAGTTCAGGCTGTCGCCCGGTACCCTGTATATCCCCAGGCTCGGCCACTTCAGGCTGTCACGGAAGGGAGGGGACCCATACCTTGACCGGACAGGTTGCAAGC
>VYFG01000109.1 GCA_009842505.1 Gammaproteobacteria bacterium | reverse complement strand
TATTTATATCGAATATGGAGGCGGTTTGTGAAATGCCGGATTCGCCCGGTTTGGATACCGATTCCAATATGCCAACGACGCGCCGAAACTCGCCCCATCGACTCTATGAGCGGGACATGGCGGCGGCGCAATTAGCCAGTCACGGGAATGCCCGGGATTGGTGGGCCGGTCATCCGGTCCACCCGGATCCGGGCGCCCGTTCCGCGACAGGCCCCTTCAGGTCCCGCTACGCCGCTCCTACGCGTATACGAAGAATACCGGCGTCATGCGTGGGAAATGCGGGACCGAAGCCCGACACCCGATTGCTCCCGGCATGGTCCTTCATTCGGTTCGGGAATCTGCCCCGGCAAGGGATTCCTGTACGCCGTGCCCGATTTCGGTGATCATGCCCGCAAGCTCCCGGCCGATCAGGTCCATCCTGCTCAGTTGGTCGATCCTGGTGCGGAACTGGCCGATATCCCGATCCGGGTATATCTCGCCGAACAGGTTACAGGCGGAAACCAGACCGATCAGCGCGACCTCGTGCGGGTCCGGGATATCGTCGGAGAACAGGACGTTGCCGATACGCAGCTTGATTCTGCCGATGGACTCACGGTAACGACGCCGGCCAAAGGGCCAGGCAAATTCCGTCTCTAGCCGGGCCGGAACGCGGCGCGGGCGCCAGAAGGCCGCGCGAAAACTGCCCTCCCGAAGCGTCAGGATCCCGCGCTCGACAAGCCTGATATGCGCCTGTTCGGAGATCATGGCGGCATCTTCCGACGAGAGCACCCTTATCCAGGCACACGTGTCGGCGGTTTCCTTCCGTGCGACGATCTTCGCCAATGCGTGATCGAGCATGAAAATCCCGGTCGGCGTCCGGTCGATGACCATCAGGCTCTCGAGGTCCGTGTCAATCCGGTTGACGAACGCCAGGTCCATCAGGACAGCCCCGGCGAACACGCATGCCATGTGGCTGCGCGGAACCGGCACCGGGACTCCACGTTCGTCATCCAGCAGAAGGACCAGAATTTCTTCTGTTACCGTGGGGATGTCGGTGGCAGGAGTCATTGTCATTTCCGGCCAATCTCGCTATTGGCGGGATTGTGTCTGCGTGGCGGTGTGGAATATTTCCGGTTCACCATCAGCGTCCCCTCGATCCAACGGTCCCCGGTCGGCTCCATCGGGTAGACCTCCCGCCGCAGATCCCTCCGCTTGCGATCGAAGCACCCGTCCAGCAGCCCGTACCGCGACGCACGCACCGCCGCCTCGAACTTCGTCCTGCACCCCAGCTTCTCCTTCGCAACATTCAGGTACTGGTTCACCGTGTTCACCGTCAGACCCAGCATCTTGCTGATCACCTTCGCCGGATATCCCTCCAGGGTCCTGTAAAGAACCTCCTTCTCGTGCTTCTTCAGCAGATCCGGATCCCTAAGGTCCAATGCATCCTCAACCCTCCGCACCTTCGCAACCGCCTTGCCGAGATCAGTTCAACCGGAAACGCCCCTCGGGATCATCCCGTCCGGCGGTTTTCCATTCATATCCCGGCCAAGGCGGAACCGCAGGCTGGATCACCTGGCGGTGCATGCGGGTCCTTACGGGTGTTACACAGTCGTCGCGCCGGCCGGTGCCGCCGGAACTTCGGACACCGCTTTCGATGATTTCTTCTTTTTGCGCCTGTGGGGCGTGAGCATCAGATCGAATCTCTCCACATCCTGCACCCAGCTGTCCTTCTTCGGGACATGATGAATGCGGGACGGTCCGCTGGATTCGTCGGCTTCATAGATCTGCGCCAGTTGCCTGGCTTCCTGGAGGATTCCCCAGAAGATGGCGAAAGGAGCCAAGAAGAGAATTTCCATGATTCGTCCAGCGGGTGTGTGCGGATGCTGATTTACTGTTAGGGCCTGCCGACCCGGTTGACAGGCGGGGCGGATTGTACATGCATTTCCGCCGATGGGGTACGTGCCATGT
Organism: Gammaproteobacteria bacterium; assembly: GCA_009842505.1. Taxonomy (GTDB): domain Bacteria; phylum Pseudomonadota; class Gammaproteobacteria; order Arenicellales; family Poriferihabitantaceae; genus VYFG01. Next base: position 3,726 of record VYFG01000109.1, on the reverse strand, counting down.
AAGAAGATCGACTCTAGCGCTTGAGACTAGTTCCTGCAGCGGAATGCACGGGTGCAACGGGGTGCCCGGTACCACCACTTCTCGGACCACCCTCTGGTCATCGGATATAATCGACCGCCACGTGAAGACTCGTGCCCATGGCAATGTCCAGCCAATGCTCAATATAACGAAGGTCGATCACATCGGCATCCGGGTCAGCGACAAATTGGTTTCCATCGCCTTCTATGAACGGCTGGGAATCCGGCTTCTGTCCGATGCAGGATTCGAGCAGGGCCATCCGATCATCATGCAGCATCCCTCGGGCGTCTTTCTCAACCTGCTCGGGCCCGCCAACATGCCGAACGACAGGAATATTCTCATGGACGTGGACGAGAAGTATCCGGGCATTACCCACGTTTCATTCAGGGTCGGATCGATGGACGCAACCCGGCAATTCCTTGCCGACAACGACATTCCCTTGAGCGGACAGTTCACGTTCAGGGACCTGCAGGCGGTCTTCATCCGGGATCCCGACCGCAACGTGATTGAACTCGATTCCTACGCCAGCGAGGAGCACGGGACCCGGGGCGACGACACCGGCAAGGACGGTTATCGGGCACATCCGTGACCTGCCCCGCCAGGCATGGAGGCGTGATACGGTACACCGGATCATCGGGCCGGCAAACCGAATGATTGTTGCGAAGACCGCCCGGCCCCGACAACCGGGCCTTGCCAACGGGGCGGCCTTCTCACATCGGGACAGTCCCGCCTGTCGAAAATCTGGTTGAATGGTATCCGGCCATGCCGGATCGGCAGACAACCGATGCCTCTTGCCCATTCGCAATTGGCATAGGCGGCCCGGACAACGGAGATGTGGCTGCCCCCCGCCAGGTAGAAGCCTTCCCTCGGCCTACCTGCGCGGCAGTTCGTAATTGATCATCCAGTTGATGCCGAAGCGGTCGGTCAGGTTCCCGAAGTAGGACCCCCAGAACGTCTCTGCCATCGGCAGCTTGACCGTACCGCCTTCCGAAAGCCCTGCAAACAACCCGTCGCAGTGTTCCCTGCTCTCACCCACCACGGATATCGAGAAGTTGGTGCCCTGCACCGGATGTGACCCGAAGACCGAAGTACTGTCGCTGCCCATCAGCATCCCCGACCCGATGGGCAGGCAGATGTGCATGATGCGGTCCTTCTCCGGCTCCGGCACATCCAGGTCCGCCGGCCCGTCCCGGAAGGTCTGCACGATCAGGTACTCCCCGCCGAACACCGCACGGTAGAACTCGAAGACCTCCCGGCAGTTGCCGTCGAAGAAGAGATAGGGATTGAGCGACATCGTCGGTTTTCCTCGTGGTTCGGTATTCTGCATCCGCGTCCGGATTATATCCCGGGAATTTCCGGGGCCGTTCACCGTGGCCGGGGATGATCGGTAGATCTCCATACCCGACCCGCCAGACGGGCCGCAAGGAATTCCCGCGCCTGGACCGTGGAGGAGAGGAAAACATTGTCCACCGCCAGCGCGGCATTTTTGAACGTCTCACGAAGCGTCTTTTCGCTCTATCCGGTCAGCCTGTCCCTGTCGATACCGGCGTTGGGGCGAGGAACATCGGCAATGCCCCAGTCTCGATTCCCGCTTCCACGCCCAGCGTGTCCCTTGGGCGACCGAGGCAACGGGGCCGATCAAGACGACCATGTCATCCATTTGTATCGTGCCAGAAGCATCAATTTTGATTTAAATAATGCGAAATCTGATGCAGGAAGTTGCTCGATATGCGAACCACACTGACGATAGACGACCGGTTGTTCGAACAGGCAGTGGCCCTGACGGGAGTGCAGGAAAAATCCGCCCTGTTAAGGGAAAGTCTGAAAGCGCTGATTGAGCGAGAAAGCGCCCGCCGCCTGGCTGCTCTGGGAGGGAGCGAGCCCAGGCTCGACTCGGTTTCCAGACGCAGGCCGGGCCCGGACGATTCATGATATTGGTTGACACCTCGGTCTGGATCGATCATTTGCGCCATGGAAACGAGACTCTTAAAAGTCTGCTGACGCAGCAAAGGGTGTGCATACACCCGATGATGATTGGCGAACTGGCATGCGGCAACCTGCGTAACCGGGACCAATTGCTGGGACTCTGGAACGACCTTCCCGGGGTTCCGGAGGCGAGTCATGAGGAAGTCATGATTTTTCTCGCTCGCCGCCGCCTGGCGGACAGGGGGATCGGCTACATCGATGTACATCTACTGGCATCCGCCAAGCTTCAATCCGGCACCCGGATATGGACGGGTGACAGGCGGCTTGCCGAGGCCGCGGATTCCCTCAAGCTCACGTTCACGGCCGGTTAGCCATCCCTTTCGGCAAGCGCCGGCAGGAATAATCAGTCCCAGAGCGAGGCGAGATAGATAACCAGGAGTACGGTAATGACGATCACACCGAGAATCCGCAGCGCCCTTGCCGCGTGACGCTCGTCCGCCTCCGTATCCTGACGGGCCTTGTCCACCCGCAAACGGTCATAGGAGGCCTTGTTCTCGGCCTGCCTGGCATTCACCCGTTCTTCCAGCGCAAGTTGATTGATGGTCGGATCACCCATACCGCAATCTTACCATGCCCGCCCCGGGCCGCAGGGGCAATGCCATCAGCGGTCCGATGCCGCACCACCTCCCCGGTAAGGCGGGGACTAGGCGTTCCTCATTGCCAGGTAATCGGTGGACGACAACACCTTTCTGCCCCCGGGTGACCTCTCCTTCTTCGCCCTCCGAGTTTCCGCCTTCCCCCATTTCTCCCAGCGCTTCACCGACCGCCAGATTACCCGAAGACCAAGTCCGGTCTCCTCCGCCAGTTCAAGGAAGTCGCCCGGCGCCAGGACCTTTTTTTCCCGTTGGGCCAGCCGGTCTTGAACGGCTTCCCAGAGCCGGTCGGCCTTGTCCTCATCCGGAACCGGCGGCCGCCCCGTGGCACCTTCCACCACCAGCGTGCGGCGCCAGCGGGAGTAATTGCGCTGACTCATCCCGAAAAGCCGGCGCATCATATCCAGCGGGGCATCCGCACTCAGCAGCATGCGCTTCATCCGCTCGGCCTTCTGCAGGGTATGGAGACGGTGCAGCATCGGCAGGAAGACATCCCGGTTGAGCGTGATCTTCAGGCAATGCGCCCGCAGGGTGTCGGCACGATGAAGATCCGCCAGCTCGACATCCTCCAGGGCCTTCAGTTCCATCGGCCCGAAATCCATCTCGCGAAGGGCCTCGAGATCCCCCTCGGCAAGACTCCGGATGGCGTACACGAGCACCGCGAGGACGAGATCGGCTTCCTTAGTCCTGCTCATATCCGTCGCGTGCCTGTCCCGGTTGCGGCCGACCCGGTCCGGAATGCTGGGTATCGCCTCCGCCCCCTGAATGCCGGGTGTGGCCGCAAGGAAGGGCAGGAGGAAACAGCCAGGCGGCCAGAGCGGCCTCCAGTTCCAGGTGAATTTCCGCCCGCACCTTGTCCGTTTCGCCGGCCATCTCCCGTTCGAGCGCGTCACGGAGCGGCTGGATGTCCCACTCCGGGCAGTCATGGCGCCGGCACAGTTCGGCGAACACCCTGTCAAACACGGCCCGGCCGTTTCCGTTGCCGGCCACGTCATCGTCCAGCCCCCGGCGGACCCAGACCTCCCCCGCGGCACGCTCGAGGTCACGGATTTCCTCGACCCCGTCCCGCCCAAGACCTCACAACGTCCCACAGTTGACTCACTGGGCCTGAGCGAGTACATTCCCGGCC
>VYFG01000148.1 GCA_009842505.1 Gammaproteobacteria bacterium | reverse complement strand
GAGCAACTGCCGGACCCGGTCGGGGCAGAGGAACTGTCCATCGCCTGGAAGAATGGGGGGGGGGACGCTGGGGAGGACGGGTATGCATTGCTCCATCCCGCGGTGGATGCCAGGGGAATCTACGTCGCCAACCGCGACGGGGATGTTCTGGGCCTGGACCCCGGGAGCGGAAAGCCGCTCTGGCAGCGCGACCTGAAGCGACCGGTCTATGCCGCGGTGGGGCTGGGTGAGGGGCTGGTGCTCGCAGGCATGGAGGACGGATTCGTGGTGGCCTTGTCGGCAGCGGACGGGACCCTTAAGTGGGAGGCGGATATCCGCAGGCAGATTTCCGCGATTCCCGCGGCGGGATCCGAACGGGTTGTCGTGAGAACCGCCGGCGGGCTCGTGATCGGCCTGGATGCCGCGGACGGCAGCAGGGTGTGGGAAGTCCAGCGTAACGTTTCCGGGCTCGGGCTGCACGGAGATTCCATGCCGCTGATATCCGGGGGCACGGTGATTACCGGTTTCTCCAACGGCAGGATCATCGCCAACGCCGTGATCAACGGCCGGGACTACTGGGAAACCGACATCTCTTTCGTTGGCGGCACCAGCGAACTGGACCGGCTGGCCGACATCGATGCGACCCCCGTCCTGTCCGGGACCAGTCTCTATGCCGCCACCTACCAGGGCGATGTCGTGGCAGTGGACATCCAGAACTCGTTCGTACGCTGGCGGCGCGACATATCGACCCGCCTGCCCATGGCGGTGGATGCGGGACAGATCTTCGTCACCGGTTCACTGGGAGATATCGTGGCCCTTGATGCGGACAGCGGCGGGGTTCTTTGGCGGCAGAATGCGTTCCGTGGATACGGCATGACCAACCCGCTGGTGTTCGACAGCCGTGTGGTTGTCGGTGATGCCTCGGGATTCGTCCATCTGCTTGACCGGGCAGACGGTACCCTGCTGCAGTCGCTGAAACTGGACCGAAGCGCCATCACCGGCCTGGCGAGGCAGGGAGAATCCGTGGTTGCGGTTTCCGTCGACGGGACGGTCGTTTCAGTGGGATTCACCGGTTCGTGACATCCGCAAGCCCGCCCCTCCTGTACTGATGCACAGGCCGGTGCCCGGGGACATCCAATGGCATTCTTACCGGTAATTGCCCTTGTTGGCAGGCCAAACGTCGGCAAGTCCACCCTGTTCAACCGTCTTACCCGGAGCCGGGATGCCATTGTCGACAATCAGCCGGGGATTACCCGGGATCGTCTCTACGGTCGCGGAAAGGTAGGCGAGCGGCCGTTCCTCGTGGTGGACACCGGGGGACTGGAGGCGGAGGACGGACCGTTCAGAGCCCAGATCCGGCAGCAGGTCGAGCAGGTTGTCGAGGAGGCTCAGGTGGTCATCCTCATGGTCGACGGCGAACAGGGCCTGGTGCACCAGGATCGGGAAATTGCGGAACGGCTCAGGCAGTCGGACCGGAGGATCCTGGTGGCCGCAAACAAGACCGAAGGCGAGGATCCCCATCTTGCCGCGGCGGATTTCCAGGAACTCGCCTTGGGAGATCCGCTGGCCATCTCGGCGCTCAGGGGGGACGGAATCGACAGGCTGGTGGAAGCGGCCATGGCCGGGTTCGCCCATGATGATGCCGAGGAGGCTGACGCGCCTCCGCGCATTGCCATCGTCGGCCGCCCGAACGTCGGAAAATCCACCCTGACCAACCGTATCGTGGGCAGTGAGCGGGTGATCGTCAGCGACACGCCCGGGACTACCCGGGACAGCGTGCGGATCCCGTTCGAGTTTGCTGGCAGGGTCCTTGTTGCAGTGGACACGGCCGGCGTCAGGCGCAGGTCGAGGGTGGCAGAGGCGGTGGAGAAGTTCTCCGTCATCAAGACCCTGCAGTCCATCGAGGATGCGGATGTCGCGGTGCTGGTGCTGGACGCCAGCAGCGAGATCGGGGCTCAGGACGCCAGCATCGCGGGCATGGTTCAGGATCTTGGACGATCTGTGGTGGTCGTGGTGAACAAATGGGATGGACTGGAAGGCCGGCAACGCCGTCGGATCCGGGATGAGCTGGCGCGCAAACTGCCGTTCCTGCCCGATCCCGAGATCCTGTTCGTGTCCGCCCTGCACGGCTCCAACACCAGTGAAGTCATGCCGGCAGTGATTGGTGCCCTCGACTCGGCGATGGTTGAACTGGGGACCGCGTCCCTCAACCGGACACTGCGGGCCGCGGTGACCCAGACCCCGCCCCCCATGCACCACAACCGGCCGGTAAAACTCAAGTTCGCCCACCAGGCCGGCAAGAATCCCCCCGTGGTGGTGGTGCACGGCAACCGGGCAGAGGCCCTGCCGGCATCCTATGTCAGATATCTTGGACGCTACTTTGCGAATGCGTACCGTCTGCGCGGGACCCGCGTCAGGGTCATCCCGCGAAGCGGCGAAAATCCCTTCGCCGACAGGAAGGGGACTTCGCGGCCATCACAGGGATCCTCAAGGCGCCGACGCAAACTGTAACGGGTCGATGCGGTAGCCGTTCAGTGCCACTGCCCAGTCCAGACGGCCGGTGCGGTCGCCGGCCAGGGCACCCACCTTTCCAAGCATTTCGCCCTGTTCGACCGCCTGTCCGACCTCCACCGGCACATCCTGCAGGTTCGCCAGGACTGAAACGACCGCATCCCCGTGCGCAACCACGATCCGGCTGCCGCCTTGCTGTGTCGGGTCGATTCCGGCCACCACGCCGGGCGCCGGCGCATAGACGCGGTTGCCGGCGGGAAGAAAGAAACTCAGGTAGTCATGACACCACAGGTTGCCGTCCACGAGCAGCTTGCCGTAGTCGACGGAATACGTGGATTCCACCGGTGCACGGAACTGAAAATCAGGGTCCATGCCTGCCGCCAGGGCATGGTCATAATCGATGCGGCTGAACATGGTAATGTTAACAATCGACCGGGCGCTGACTCCCTGGGGCAGTGTAATGGTCGGGCTTCGGCCCTGGACGTGACCGCCGCCGTTACCTGCATCCGGATCCGGCAATCGCGGGGAATGGGGCAGGATACCCAGCTCGACGCTGGTGTGATCCTGTTGGCCCCCGGACACCGTGACGATGTAGTTGCCCGGAAGGATATCGCAGGGCAGGCCGACGACAGCGCTCCAGCCTCCCTGGTCCCGCGCCACATGGACCGGGCGCTCGCCGAACTTGACCACCGGCTTGTCGTTCGAGGCCACTGCCAGAGGAATCACCGCAATGCCTCCGGGAACCGGATTGTGCCTTGGCAGGTCGGCCAGCGCGTGCAGGCTGGTCAGGAACGCCATGATCGACAGGATGATCCCGGAAATGCCGCATCCGGGCATGCCCCGTGTTGGTGCAGCCCCGGGAGGGGGGCTGCGGGACTCAATCGCCATCGACGGTGAGCGGGATCGAACCGTCTGCCAGCAGCGCCGAAAGCGAATCCCCGGGGTGGACGGATGACACCGAGCCGACTACGCGCTTTTCACGGTCGCGCAGTATTGCGTACCCCCTGCTCAGGGTCTGGCCGGGTCCAAGGAGCCTCAGTGCATTGCGCTGCCGATCGAGATGGCGCCCGCGATCGTAGAGCCGCTGAAACCCGGCCCGGACAACGCGGTGGTTCAGCGCGTGATGCCGTTCGCGCAGCAGCCGGAGCCAGTTTCCGGGATTGTGCCGGCTGGCGGAGTCCCGCCTTGCCATCACCGTCTGACGCCAGCCCGAAAGGGACAGCAGGACATGACTCAGCGCCCGCCGGTGGAGTGATTCCAGTTCCAGCCGGTGGCGCCGCAGTCGTTCGGCAGGATGAACCAGCCTGGAGGCCGCATGATCCACGTGCTGGCCAAGATCTCCCAGTCGGCGAGTCATCCGCGCGACCAGAACAGTCCTGTGCCGCGAGAGTTGCTGATGGATTTCACTTGCCAGGGGGGTCACCATTTCCGCTGCAGCGGTCGGGGTGGCTGCACGGCTGTCGGCCACCAGGTCCGCGATGGTCACGTCCGTCTCATGGCCGATTCCGCTGACCAGGGGCAGGGGGCAGCGATGGATGGCCCGGGCAACGGTTTCGTCGTTGAATGCCTGCAGGTCCTCCAGGGATCCTCCACCCCGGGCAAGGATAAGCACATCCATTTCCATGTTGTCCGCCACCCGGTCGAGCATGGCGGCGATCTCGCCTGGCGCCTGTTCCCCCTGTACCGGGACCGGATGGACAATGACCTTCGCCGGCGGGTACCGCCTCCTCAGCGTCACCAGGATATCGTGCAGGGCGGCGCCGCTTCGCGAGGTGATCACGCCGATGGTCCGTGGATAGGCTGGCAGCGGTTTCTTGATCCCGGGGTCGAACAGCCCTTCCTGCTCCAGCTTTCGCTTCAGGGCCTGGAATGCCCGGCGCAGGGCGCCTTCACCCGCGGGCTCGAGAAAATGCACGATCAGTTGCAGATCGCCGCGCTTGGGATAGACGGAAACCTGCCCCCTGACCAGGACCTGCATGCCTTCTTCGGGCGTCTCCGAACCGGGGCGGCGGTTGCGGAAGAACGCGCACCTGACCAGTGCCCCGTCCTCTTTCAGTGAGAAATACAGGTGCCCCGAGGCCGGACTTGCCAGATCGGACACTTCGCCCTCGACCCAGACATTCCGGTAACTGGTTTCCAGCAATGTCCGGAGCTCGGAAACCAGTGTTGCAACCGAGTAGACGGCGTGTCCGGGCATTGCTATTGCGGGTAGTAGGGACCGGCGCGGGACTGTTCGGCCATCTGCTCGAGCCCGAGGCGGGACATCCGGGAGACCTTGCGCGCAAGTTCGGAGGCCAGGGCGGTGTCGCCTTCCTCCTGCGCCTGCTCGGACCGGCGCAGTATCTCACGGAGGCTGACCGGCAGATCGGAGACCCGTGGCTCCAGAACCAGCCATTCCGCGTCTGCCGCCCTGGCCGCGGCGAGCAGTTCCCGGGCCTCCACGATATCCGGGTTTTCCGGAATGACGGGAGCTTCTGGCAATGGTTCGGGGATCGGCGCCGGCTCGGGCTCCACCACCGCGGGGGCTGCACAGGCGGACAGCAGGACCGTCAGCAGCAGTGGCGGCAGCAGGATTTTGAAGTTCTGGTGCATGATTTCCGGATAATCACTCCCACCCCCTATTCTATCCCGTGACCGCCCGTGTTGCGGGGGCGGATGGTGGTTTTTGGTCCACTGAAATCCTTGGGGAATTATATATTTTAGTAACATTTTCACTTGCCGATAACCCCGATATTTGATACTATATAGTCACATTTACAGCAAAGAAAAAACCATGGCTAATAAAGCACCGGGAAAGCATTTTCGCAAGGGACTGACCCTCCTTGAAGTGGCGGAGAAATTTGGCGACGAGGCCAAGGCGAGGCAGTGGATAGAGGAAGTCCGCTGGCCGGAAGGTCCCTTCTGCCCCCACTGCGGTTCATTCAACGTACAGAGCAACATCAAGCACAAGACGATGACCCATCGTTGCCGTGATTGCCCTGAAAAACCCATGTTCACCGTGCGGCACGGCACCATCATGGCGGAAACCCGTCTCAAGTACCGGGTATGGGCGATTGGCATCTACCTGTACACCACCAATATCAAGGGCATCAGTTCCATGAAGTTGCACCGGGAACTGGGGATCACGCAGAAATCCGCATGGTTCGTACTCCATCGTCTCCGCATGGCTGCCGAGGCGAACGAGGACCTGTTTTCCGGCCCCGTGGAGGCGTGTCAACACCGCCTCACTTTGTCCCCATTTCATCGGAATAAGATGTCCCCTGAAT
>VYFG01000053.1 GCA_009842505.1 Gammaproteobacteria bacterium | reverse complement strand
GGAATGTACTCGCTCAGGCCCAGTGAGTCAACTGTGGGACGTTGTGAGACCCGGGGCTACAGCGAATACGGCCATCCGACCCAGCGGGCCTGGCGCGAGGTGATGGAGAATCTTACCGGCCTGGACATCGGGCTTCTGGCATGGGAGCGCGACGGCTGCGGGCTGCCGGCCCTTTGCATGCCCATGGATGCGCTGGCGCGGGGATTTGCCCGGTTCGCGGTCTGCGACGGCGGCACCACGCCAAGATCGGTGGCCATGGACCGGGTCCTGCGGGCGGTCGCCGGGCACCCGGAACTGGTGGCGGGCAGCGGCCGATGCTGCACCGCGGTGATCCGGGAGACGCACGGGCGGGTCCTGGTGAAAACCGGGGCCGAGGGCATGTTTTCCGGGGTGGTTCCGGAAAGCGGGCTCGGGTTCGTGCTGAAGGTGGATGATGGGGCCTGGCGGGGCAGCGAAGTGGCGCTCGGCGGCCTGCTTTCGGCCCTCGGCCTGCTGAATGATTCCGAGGCGGAAGCACTGCAGCCCTGGTTCCGTCCCGACGTGGTCAACAGCCAGGGAAAGATCACCGGCCGGATTGAGGCGCCGGAACGCTGGTCCGGGTAGCGGGGCGGCGGGCCGGAACTACTTCCAGGCGAAATACGGCTGCTCGAAATGGGCCACGCGGGTGGGCCGTCCGAGCAGCGCCACCTCCCTGAACTGGTAGCTCACGGCCGCGCTGGGAGCCGCCACCCATTCGTCGCCCAAGGGCATCTTGAGTACCGGGTGTTCGCTTTCCGGGATGGGCTCCAGGATGGGGGCATCGTCCCTGAGCAGTTCGGAGAGGGGAATCCGGTGGATCCGCGCCACCTCGTCGGGATTCGGGGTCAGGACCGCGTCCCGTCCGCCCCAGACCACCACCGGCGAGATGACGTAGCCCGAGCGGGTGGCGTAGTCGTCCAGCCGTCCGAGCACGCTGTCCGGCCCGAGCGCCAGTCCGACCTCCTCCCGGAGTTCCCTCAGGGCCGCCCCGATCACGTCCTCGCCGGGGTCCACCCGTCCACCCGGGAAGGCGCGCTGTCCGGCGTGGCTGGACAGGCGGGCCGCCCGGATGGTGAGTATGAACGCGGCCTCGTCCCGGTTCTTCTCCGAAAACGGAATGTTGGCGATCCCGGGAGCCGTGGCCTGGTTGACCAGGGTGAAGGCCACCGCGGCGTGCTTGCGGCCCTCCCGGGGCTGCATGACGGCATCATGGGCGGCGAGGCCGGCGGCCACCCGGTCACGGAGCTCCCGGTCAAACTGTATCCTTGCCGGCATGGGCTGGGGGGTGGCGCCTTCAGCTTTGCGCAAAATAGTCCCGGATCAGCGCGGCGGCGGAGTCCATCTGCGCCTCGTCCACGTCCTTGTGGGTTACCAGCCGCACCGGGTTCCGCCCGCCGAACCGCAGGCCCCGTTCGAAGCACCATTGCCGGAAGTTTCCGTCATCGCCCCGGGCGCAGGTCAGGAAGACCATGTTGGTGCGGGCGGCATCGCCCTCCACCCGGAGCCCGTCGATGTCCAGCAGCCGCTCCGCCAGTCCGGCGGCCAGCGCGTGGTCATCCGCCAAGCGGTCCACGTTGTGGTCCAGGGCATACTCGCAGGCGGCCGCGAGAACTCCCACCTGGCGCATGCCGCCGCCCACCATCTTGCGCCAGCGCCTGGCACGGTCGATCAGCTCCCGGGACCCCACCAGCACCGAACCCGCGGGCGCTCCGAGGCCCTTGGACAGGCAGATGGAAACCGAGTCGAACTTCGCCGTGATGTCGGCGAGATCCAGGCACTGTCCCACCGCGGCATTGAACACGCGTGCGCCGTCGAGGTGGAACCTAAGATCGTGTTCGCGGGTCAGCGCCCGGGCCTCGTCGATATAGCCTTGGGGGACAATGCGCCCGCCCGTGGTGTTTTCCAGCGCCAGCAGGCGGGTGACCGCGAAGTGGAAGTCATCCTCCTTGATGGCCGCGCGGACCCTGTCAAGGGGAATGGTCCCGTCCTGCGCGAACTCGAGAGGCTGGGGCTGTATGCTGCCCAGCACCGCGGCTCCGCCGCCCTCGTACTTGTAGGTATGGGCGTCTTGGCCGACGATGTATTCCTCGCCGCGCCGGCAGTGGCTGAGCAGTGCTGCCAGGTTGCTCTGGGTGCCGCTGGGAAAGAACAGTCCGGCCTCGTGCCCCGCCATCTCCGCCATCCGGTCTTGCAGCCGGTTTGCCGTGGGATCCTCGGCATAGACGTCGTCGCCCACCTCGGCTTCGGCCATGGCGTGGCGCATGCCGGCGCACGGGACGGTTACGGTGTCGCTGCGAAGATCGATGACGGAGGCGTTCATGACTTGTTCCGGTATTGCCGGGCGGGACCTTGAGGGCCGCACAGCATAACCGATCTGTCCGCGGAAACCATCCCCGGCAGCGGGTTTCCGGAGACAGGACGGAATTTCTCGCCATCCGCCTTGGCGGGTGCCTGTACTGTGCTGTACCATGTTCGGCCGGCCGAGACTTTTCCCCGCCGGTCCGAAGGAAGACGGCATGAGCAGAATCGTATATCTCAACGGCGAATACATGGCCCCCGAGCAGGCGAAGATCTCCATCTTCGACCGGAGTGTCCTCTTTGGAGACGCCGTCTACGAGGTGACCGGGGTGCTTGGCGGCCGGCTGGTGGATTTCGAACACCACATGGCCCGCCTGAAAAGCTCCCTCGGCAAGCTGTCCATCCCGCCGCCCATTGATCGGGAGGGAATTCTCGCCGCCTTCCGTGAGCTGGTCCGGCGCAACGGGATCATGGAGGGGCTTGTGTACGTGCAGATCACCCGCGGGCGGCAGGAGCGGGACTTCGTGTACGGGACGGACCTTCAGCCGGCGGTGTTCATGTTCACCCAGGTCACCGGCTCGAGCACCAGTCCGTACCTGGAGTCGGGCGTGTCACTGAAGAGCGCGCCCGACATTCGCTGGGCACGCCGGGACATCAAGACCGTCAACCTGCTCGGCCAGGTCCTGGCCAAGCATGCGGCGCATGAAAGCGGCGCCTACGAGGCGCTGATGGTGGACCCAAACGGCCATGTCACGGAATGCGGCGCCACCAGCTTTTTCATTTTCAGGGACAAGACCATCATCACACGGCCGCTGTCCAATGACATTCTGCCCGGGGTCACGCGAAGGGCGGTAGTGGCGCTCTGCGAGCGCGACCGGATCGGGCTCGAGGAGCGATCGTTCACGCTCGAGGAGGCTTACGCAGCGGAAGAAGCCTTCATCACCGGCGCGTCCACGTTCGTGATGCCGGTCACAAGGATCGACGGCCGGACCATCAGCAACGGCGTGCCCGGCCCGGCCACCATGGCCATGCGGGCAATCTATCTCGACTACGCCCGGGAGACAGTCACCTAGTGGACGCGGCTTTTCTCCCGTAGTGGTGCCTCACTGGAATTCGAAAAAAGGGGCGATCAAATGACCGGCAGACACAGATTCCCGGGGTTGACCGAAAACCTGTCACCGGAGCACCGGGCCAGAATCGAACGGCGCAAGGTTGATCTGCGTGAGGATATGGCGCTGCATGAAGTGCGCAGTGCTCTCGGCACGTCACGCGAAGCGCTGGCAGCGAAGCTCGGCGGGGACGGATCTGCGGCCACCAGGATGGAACTGCCTGCAGACATTCCCGTCGGCAGCCTGAAAAGTTTGATCGAGGAGATGGGCGGCTCACTGGAAATCAGGGCCCGCTTTCCGCAAGGCGACGTGACGATCACCCACTACCCGTAAGCACAGGAAAGAGGGCCGCCATCCGCCGCCGACGGATGTGCGGTCTTGGACACTGCCGGGAGTTCTGCACGCCCCAGGGGGTTACCCCGGCCGTTCAGTTGGCCAGCACCAGGGTGTCGCCGGGCCGCCAGCCGATCCACACCGCATCCCCCGGACGGAAGTCGTCCATGTCGCGGCTTTCGTTCTGGATCGTGCTCTGGAGCGACAGGCCCGCTTCCGTCTCGACGAACACCCGGCTCTCGCTCCCGTGGTAGGCGACGTTGATGACCCGTGCGCTGACGCTGAACAGCTCCGCCGCCGGCCGCTCCCGGAAAAGGCGGGTCTTCTCCGGACGGATGGCGATACTGTCGACCGTGTCCGCCGGCTCCTGCCAGGGAATGGCGATCTCGCCGAGACGCGGAACCTCCACGGTAACCTGTCCGTCCCCGGCCGTTCTGGAGACCACGTCGAACACGTTCATCTTGCCGATGAAATCCGCCACGAAGCGGGTGTGGGGGTACTCGTAGAGTTCCCGGGGGGACGCCACCTGCTCGATCCTGCCCGCGCGGATCACGGCGATGCGGTCGGCCATGGAAAGCGCCTCGTCCTGGTCATGGGTGACGATGACGAAGGTGATGCCCACGGAGTGCTGCAGGCTGACCAGCTCGATCTGCATGGCCTCGCGCAGCTTCGCGTCCAGGGCAGAGAGGGGCTCGTCCAGCAGCAGAACCTTGGGTTTCTTCACCAGCGCCCGCGCCAGCGCAACGCGCTGCTTCTGTCCCCCGGACAGCTGGTCCGGCATCCGTTCGCGGTATTCCTCGAGCCGCACCTGGGCAAGGGCGGTCATGACCTCGGTCTCGATCCGGTCCTTCGGGGTGCCGGTGACCCGGAGGCCGTAGGCGACATTGTCGAATACCGTCATGTGGGGAAAGACGGCATAGGACTGGAACACCATGTTCACGGGGCGGCGGTTGGGCGGAATTCCGGCCATGTCCTCGCCGTCGATGAGAAACTGTCCCGAGGTGGGAATCTCGAGGCCCGCGAGCATGCGCAGCAGGGTGGTCTTGCCGCAGCCCGACGGGCCGAGCAGGGCGAAAAACTCCCCGGCGCGAATCTCGAGGCTGTTGTCGTCCACCGCCACGGTATTGCCGAAGCGCTTGGTGACGGAACGGATCTCGATGATGGGTCCTGGGTCGTTCATGGTCGGGGGACTCCGGTCACGCGACGTGCCTGCCGCCGCTCCGGTTCTGCAGCCAAAGGGCGATGGTGGTGAGGAACAGGGTGATGGCGATCAGCACCGCGGAGGCGGCGTTGACCTCGGGCGTCACCGAGAACCGCACCATAGAGTAGATCTTCACCGGGAACGTCACGGTTTCCGGACCGGCGGTAAAGAAGGTGATGACGAAATCGTCCAGCGAGAGGGTGAAGGCCAGGAGCGCCCCCGCGATCAGCCCGGGCTTCATGTACGGCACCATGATGTCCCTGAACACCTGCCACTCGCTGGCGCCGAGGTCCTTCGCGGCCTCCTCCAGCTCGCGATTGAAATTGGCCAGCCGCGCACGCACGATCATGGCGACGAAGGGGAAGCTGAAGGAAATGTGCGCGATGGTGATGGCCCCCAGGTTGATCGGCCAGGGCAGACCGGTGGGCCAGCCCACGCGCTGGAAGAACGCCATCATGGCCACCCCCATGCAGATCTCGGGGATCACGATGGGCAGTGCCGTGGCCGCCTCGAACGGCGCCTTGGCCGGGAAGCGGAAACGCCAGAGCATGAGCGCCACCATGGCCCCCAGGGCGGTGCTGGCGAGGGTGCTGAAGAACGCGATGGTCAGGGAATTGGTGAACGCCTCGATCAGGCCGTCGTTGTTCCAGGCCTTCTCGTAGTACTTGGTGGTGAAGCCGCGCCAGACGATGTTGCGGCGGCTGTCGTTGAAACTGAAGATCACCAGGATCACGATGGGCGCGTACAGGAACAGGAACGACAGCGCCATGGTGGCCTGCATCCACCGCTTGCGGCCGTACTCGAGGGGACCCAGGGTGCGCCTGCCCCGCATCAGAGCCCCCCTTCCC
>VYFG01000144.1:31934-33858 GCA_009842505.1 Gammaproteobacteria bacterium | reverse complement strand
GAATAGTCCGGGACAAAAACCATCATTCCTGACGGTTTAATCAGGGACGTAACAGATGTTGTCCAGCGCACTCGTCAGCGCACGCCGGCCCACCCCCGACAGCGTCCGGCGCACCGTCCTCTTCAGTTCCGCCGTGCGCGCGTCCTCCACCGTCACCCCGAAGGTCAGCACCGCCGCGTCCGAGTCCGACCGGTTGGCATCCGCGTCGTCCGCACGCCAGGTGAAGACCCAACGTCCCTCGGCCTCCGGCGTCCCCGACAGCGTCCGCGTCGCCGGATCGAAGGAAAGGCCCGCCAGGCCTGACGGATTCGACGCCAGGCCGTACGTGAGACCGCCGGTGCCCCCCGTCGCCTCGGGCAACATCACCGGGACCATCGCCTCCCCCGGCACCAGCGTCAGTGACGGAACCCGTGCGGCGCCGAAGCCGGGTGCCGCATCCCGCACCCTCACCACCACCTCGTCGAAGGCCGAAAGACCCCCCGGGTCCGTCGCCGTCAGCCGGAACACCAGGTCCCCCGGTGATTCCGGCGCCGTGAAGGAGGCCGTGGTCGTGTCCGCGCCAGAAAGGGTCACCGAAGCACCCGAGACCTGCGTCCACGCGTAGGCCAGCGAGTCCCCGTCCGGGTCCGTACTCCCCGAGCCGTCCAGCGTCACCGCCTCCCCCGGATCCACCGTGCGATCCGGTCCCGCGGCCGCCACCGGCTGGCCGGCCGGGGAATCGTTCGTCACCGTGCGGGTGAAGTCCGCCACCGAATTGCCGGCGCGGTCCCGCAGCCGCTCGTCGCGTGCGGCGGGCCGGGTGTAGCGAACCTTTATCGTCGATCCGGCGGGGACCGATGTTGCCAGTCTCAGCGTCACCTCCCGCTGGGAGCCCCGGCGGTCGATCTCGACGGCTGCGGGATGGATCCCCGCGCCATCGTCCACGATGACCTCGAACGCCCCCGGCGGAGGCACTGAGCCGGCCCGCAGCCGCTCGTCGAAGACGATGCCCAGTGACCCCCCGGATACCGACGGTGTCCCCGAAACACGCGGCGCCCGGGTGTCTGGAGGCGGCGGCGCGGTCTTCGCGTAACCGTGGATGGCGATCCTCAGTGTGTAGCCTACTTGCGTGCTCCAGGCATTGTTTCTGTTATCCAACCACCGCTGAATCCCCATGCTCCATCCCGCGGCGGCGCCCGCATCCTGGCTCGGCGAGGCGTCTATAGCGCTGACAGCCAAGCTGGCGCCGGAAATGTGTTCGGCCACCACCCAGTAGGTCGCGCCGGCCGCCAGGTCGATGCCGTCTCCGGGGGCCGCGAACCCGGTGCTTCCCGTTTGCGAAGTAAAAGTGGGCAAGCTGCCCGGATTGGTCAGCGTGCCCACGACGGCGTCTGGATTGCCGGAGGAGTCCGACCGGATCGTAACGGTGTAGACCGCCGTTGCCGGGTTCCAAGACGCCAAGTCGAGGTCCGCGCGGGTCAGCCTGTAGCCCCCGGCGTTGCCGCCGGTGGTGAAGGACTGCGTTCTGGCGGCGAATTCGGGGGCGCCAATGGTGTGGTCACTGAAGTGGGTTTGCCCCAAGCTGCTCACCAGCACGGACGATGTCTGCGCCTGGGCCGGGGCGGCGAAGCCGAACACCGCCGCGGCGGCCAGGGCCGGGGCGAGCAGGCCGGCCGCGCCGCGCCGGAAGCGGGCAGCAAACCCGGAACAGGCGGAAAATGCAAATGAGGGAGAAGCGGCCCCCGCCGGACGGCGGAGGGTGCGGTCTAGGCGGGAAGAGCGCTCCCGCGGGACGATACGCGCGCGGCCCATGGCGTCAGCCGCGCGGGGTGGAGGGGTGGAATCGTAGGGATACCGACGCGTGCCGCCCGAACGGCGGACACAAAGAAACGGCTCTCGGCTCTCGGCTCTCGGCTCTCGGCTCTCGGCTCTCGGCTCTCGGCTC
>VYFG01000144.1:0-31924 GCA_009842505.1 Gammaproteobacteria bacterium | reverse complement strand
CGGCTCTCGGCTCTCGGCTCTCGGCTCTCGGCTCTCGGCTCTCGGCTCTCGGCTCTCGGCTCTCGTATTGTAACATTTGTAACATGATCATCACCGGTCAATTCCCTCCATAAAACCCAAAATAAACAGGCAACCCACCCGCGTATTCTCAGGAATTACCGGGACGCATCGTTAGATCAGAAAGCGAAAGAAAACGGCCGCTTCTCCGAAGGCGAAAAGCCCATGAAATCGGTCCTTCTGCAGCCTTATTGTCCGGAAAGCGAAACGCGGGGCACTCCGGCCCGGCCGGGGCCGCATCCCAGTCGTTCAAAGTGGGCAGAGCCGGAGGAAAAATGAAGGAAAAACGAGAGAAGAACGGCAGCGGTCCGTTCCGGCGCCGGTAGAGCAGCGCCTCCTCCTGGATTCAGGCGGCGTCTGCGGGGCGCGGGCGGCCCTTCACGCGAGCCCGGGTCTCGGAGGGCGTCTCGCCGAACTGCCGGCGGTACAGCTGCGTGAATCGACCCCAGTTCCCGAAGCCGTGCGCCGCGGCGATGTCTCCGATGGTCTCCGACCCGTCGTTCGGGCCGGACAGCAGCACGTTGCGCACATGGTGGAGACGGACGGCACGGAAATACCGGAACGGCGTCGTCTGCAGGCGCCCGGCGAAGGCCATCTGGATCGATCTCGGGGAATGTCCGGTGGCAGCGGTCAGCGCCGCGTAGTCGAACTCCTCCATGTCCGCAAGGGCGTCCCGCACGGCGGAAACCACGGCGGCGCTCTGTCCGTCGGGCATCCTTTCCCGGGCAGTGTCGGGGCCCGCATCCAGGGCCAACGCCGCCGCGGTCCCAGCGAGAATGGCCCCCGCCGCACTGTGTGGACGCCAGATGCCGGGCGCCCGGGCGCAGGTCCGCAACAGTGCCTTGCCGCCGATTTCGATTGCATTGGCCGTGCACTCGGCGCGAACCACGGATGCCTTGCGGCTGTCCGGATCGAGATGTTCCAGGCCGGGGTCCGTGCCGACCATTGACTTGAACGTCCCCAGATCAACGGCCAGCACCAGGAATGCGGCTCCCTCCGAAGGGACGTCCAGTTCCAGCTCTGAACCGGGCCGCGTGATGATCACGTCGTTCGGGTCCATCCTGATGCCGTTGGCGGCAACCCGGGATTGGCCCAGTGAAACACCGAATCCGATCAGCTCCTCCGCGCAACCCACCCGACAATGCATGGCGCTGTTCATGGTCTCATAGTGGACCGAGACGTCCCGGCCGAGGTAGGCCGATGCGAAACTGCCGCGAAATGAGTCGGTCGACAGCTTGATGTACTCCTGGCCATAGTCGTCCCAGTGCTCCGACTGGGCGTCGAAGTCGTCGTATTCCTTGTCCAGATAGGTGAAGTCCGTTTCGTTATCCGGGCCCATCGTCCTGTCCGTACACCAGCGATTCCTTCCCCGGAGTCCCGGTGCCGCTTGCGGAATTTTCGTGAATTCCGCGGAAGAGGATGAAGCTGACTCGATCTTGACTCATGAAGCAGTCGTTACGCCATCCGCAAGGCCGGTTCCGACAGATGTAACCGGTTTCATTGTAGGAGAACGATTCGCGTTTGTAAATATTAGAATCCTCAGGCCAATGTCGCGCTACGGGAGGCCATTTCTTCTGTTTCACCACCGCCGCGAGGGAGAAGAAGGTTGGAATGGCTGCCCTGGAGGACAGCCATTCCCAATGGGCCTATGCGGGATCGGTGGACCAATTCGGATCCGGAACCCAGGCGCCGCGTTTGCCGTTGAAGTGAAAACCCTTCCTGAGAAGGATTGATTTCCGTTCTTCGTACTGCGGATGCCCTTGGGGCAGATGGATACAGCCGTGGAACAGGAAGCCGATCAACATGGCTTTCTGATTGGGTTTGTTGTTCGCCTTCGGTCTGTGCGGGAATCGCCACCATGCACTGTCCTTTACGGGTGCCTGTTGGACTTCCGGCAATGCCCCTATCTGGGTTTCAGGATGAGGCAGTTCCTGGAGATGCGTGTGGCACATAGTCCGGACATTCAGCTCGAGTGAAATTTCTGCCGAATCAGCTCTGGTAGTCCCGGGAAAAGTTCCGGGGGCAATCACGTTGAAGAGGCGAACGGAATAGTCAAGAAGGCGCAGGCCGTTGAGAGACAGCCCCTTGAGAACGCAATGGCCGTCCTGGATCAGGTAACCGGAGTCGATCTTGATGAAGGGTGTGCCACTGACGGTCATGGCCACGGTAACCCCGGGGGCGGATTGGAAGTCGGTCATGTCGTACCTCATGAGTCTTGGATAAAGATACGACGCACAAGAAATAACTCCGGCATTTGGCCTGGGCTTCATGGTTTCGGATACGAAATTGGGGTCCAGCAGGATATCGATCGGCCGGTTCATTCATCAGGATCCTCATGCGTCAGCTCGAAATGCAGCCGACGTGCAAGGCCGGCCAGTTCCTGCCGGCCGCAACCCTCACGGATTCGAGTCACCATCCAGTACACGTCGAAGAGGGCGTTGCCGCTCAGTTCACCCGACACACGGTTCCCGAACATCCCGCTCGTCAGCTTTTTCAAGTCCCCGGCCACCCGGGTGACCAAGAGGGAGATGTCGCCGTCCCGGGAATCTCCGTCGAGAAGTTCGGTCAGCGCATGGAGATAGGATCTGGCATCACTGGTTCGCTCGATGCCGTAGAGCAGACCGTAGATCGGTCCGACCTTCAGCCCGATCCGCTTGCCCATGGTCCGCTGCTCGGACACGACGCGCACGGTGCCGCGGTGGAATTCCGCGGCGCTGACCCGGTCCGGGCGGATCGGCGTCAGGATGATGTTGCCGGCGAAGATCGCTGATTCCTGGAGGGGCCCCACGGCGCCCTGGGTATCGTTCAGGACGATGTCGTACTTAGGCTGCAGCTGCCGCAAGGTATATTCCAGGCGCTGCCGGCCGTCGGCGGTGTGAATGATGAAGTTCTGTAGTGCGCCTTTCGGATCGTCGGAATAGATCAGGTCGAGGTTCGGGATAGTGGTCCTAGAGATCACGTCCGTGACGTCCGCCTCCGTGATGAGGTGGCTGAGCCCATTCGGCGCCAGCTCCTCGATCAGGTAGTAGGAGGACAGCGTCGGCTGGATGTCGGCGTCGACGGCGAGGACCCGCTTGCCGAGATCGGCGAGGTATCCGCCCAGGTTGGCGGCGAGGGTGGTCTTCCCCACGCCGCCCTTGGTGTTGATGATGGTGATGATCATGACCCAGGTGTGTGAAGTGATGACGGGGAGGCAGCCGCGACCATGAGTGCGGTCGCGGCCGGCACGAACAGGAATGGGGAGGATCGGGAACAGGAAAGAGTAGCCGGGACAACGGGCCGCCCCCTGTGAAAGGAGGCGGCCCGTGCCCGGCGCAGCCGGCTGCTGCCCGGGGACACCAAGGTCCGCATCGGGATCGGACAGCATGACGGGATGATGGCCACCCGGCTGCAGGGTGGCGCTCCGGGTACCCGAAGCGGGTGGAGGTACTTGTTCAATCCGTCTCCCCGTATATACTGCGGAGACCCACGGGGGGTTACTCCGCAGCGGCCCTAGGGCCGGTTACCGGAGCAACAGATCATCAGTATCTTGGGATTTCGGACAGACTTGGAGGATTGGTGGGGCGTGCAGGAATCGAACCTGCGACCAATTGATTAAAAGTCAACTGCTCTACCGACTGAGCTAACGCCCCGATCATTGCACCGCGGATTGTATCCCGGGTATTTCAAGAACCGGCCGGGCCGATAGTGAATGGTGGGATATGACAGAACCGTCGGACCGGGGTGGCCCCGGGAGGCGCGATTATCCCGATCTCCCCCATGGGTGTCAAACACTACAATACCCATTCGCAATCAGCCGACCGAACTCGTCCGTGGACACGGAATCAATGCAACATTACTGGATCGTCTGCTTGATCCGCCGCAGGCGGATCGACGCGGAAACCGTCACCTGGTGCCCGGGAAAGCGCGCCAGGATATTCTCGAAGGTTTTCGCCGCCTCATCGTAGGCACCGATGTCGTACTGGATGTAACCCACTTTGAGCATTGCTTCCGGTACACGGGAACTGCCGGGATATCGCTGGACAAGCGTGCGAAAGCCGTTCAGCGCAGCCTCGAATTCCCTGGTGACATAGTACGCCTCGGACATCCAGTAAAAGGAATCATCGGCCAACTGGCTTTCGGGCCAGGTATTCGCGAGGGCCTGAAACTGTTCTATGGCATCCTGGTATCGACTCTGCTTGAGCGCCTCGAACGCGGCGTCGTAGGCATCCTGCTCATTGAGGGAAACACTGCCGGTGCCACTGCCGACAGGGGTGTCATCCGGCTCCGGGCGGGCGCTGGACACGGTGACGGTGTCGACGGGATCCGTACCGCCGGCCTGCCCGTCATCTTCTTCAGGAACGGCGCCCTCGGGCGTCTGCCCCGCCACTGTCTCACCGGTGCCCGTGGCCGCGTCGGTTGCGTCATCCGCAATGGCCCCGCCTTCAGCCGGGATTTCTTCCGAGGTGGGCATCGGGACGGATGCCAATGCCTCCAGACGGTCCAGGAATTCCTGTTGGTTCTGTTCAAGGTCGGTCAGGCGGCGGTCCATGTCCAGGATGAGGTCCTGTTGCCGCCGCGCGCCAATCTCCTGCTTGAAATGCATCTCCTCCACCCGATTCCGGAGAACCTTCAGTTCTTCCTTTAGGGCGGTGAGTTCATACAGTGCCCGGATCATCTCGAAGTTCGGCTGTGGCAGCGGCTGAACCTGCTGAACCGGCTGAGCCGGCTGTTGCTGTGCTTGCGCCACCTTCACCTCCGACACCACCACCTCGGGCTCCGCGGCGAGAACCGGGGAGCCCGCCCCCTGCACGAGGACCACTGCCGTGAATATGGACAATACAGACGGTATTCGCCATGCCGGACAGGCTGGCAGGTTGAATTTTGACATGTTGCTGCCTCGCATCTTCAAGCTCATGGCCTACCAAGCCATGAACTGCATGTAGGGGTCAATTCCACGATCGAAGCCGCACTCTTCCGCATGGTCCGCCGGGTCCATCCAGGTCCGGCCACCCTCCGGCAACACGGCTCGACTGGTGGACCGACGGATGGGTATTGAGCCTATACGACGTCCGTCCATGCCCGAATTACTGGTAGAGTATCTCCACCCGCCGGTTGAGGGCCCACGCGGCCTCGTCGCTCCCCAGCGCCACCGGCCGCTCCTCGCCATAGGACACGATCTGTATCCGGCCTGAACTCACTCCCCTGACTTCCAGGACATTGGCCACGGATTTGGCGCGGTCTTCTCCAAGTGCCAGATTGTATTCCCGGGTCCCCCGTTCATCCGCGTGACCTTCCAGAATGATCTGGACGCCGGGGTTGGAAGCCAGGTATTGAGCGTGGGCCTGCACCACGGTCTCGGCCTCCAGGGTCAGGAGGCTGCTGTTGTATTCAAAGTACACGATCCGCTTGTCCAGCAGACTGTCGCCGCCCCCGTCGCTGACGGCCGCCTCATCGGCCTGTTCACCGGTGGTTTCACCGCCCAGTCCGCTGACAACCGGCTCCGTGTCATCCTCGGCTATTCCCGCAGTGCTGGCTCCGGCCGTGCCATCCACTACCTCGATCTCGGTATACTCATCCACGGTGTCCACGGGTGCACGGCCACCGCAGCCTGCAAGTATCACACCCACACAGGCGATCAGGAGATAGGAAAGTAAGTTGCGCATGTTTGCCTCTACAGTTTGCGGTTAAAGGGGGACCACACTGGTTCTCTGACGGAACCCTGCTGGAATCGCAGGGTTTGCTTTACCGAGCCGTCCGTGGACACCACGGCCAGCAGGCTTTTACCGCCCTGTTGGGTGGCGTAGATGATCATTTCTCCGTTGGGAGCGAAGGCCGGGGATTCATCCTGGGTGGTATCGGTCAGCTCTTTTACAGTTCCGGTTCGATCCTCGTTCGAGTATATCCCAACTCGAAATCCGTTGCCCTGATCAGTGATCAATACGATGGTCTTCCCGTCCGGCGAATAGGAAGGCCCGGCGTTGTACTGTCCGGTCGTGAGCCTTCGGGGTTCTCCACCCGCCACCGACATCTCATAGATCTGGGGGGGGCCGGCACGTCCCGAGGCGAACACCAGCATCCTGCCGTCCGGAGAGAAGGATGCCTCGGTATCGATGGCCGGATGGGTGGTCATGCGACGCAGGCTGCCGTCGTCCCGGCTATAGATGTAGATATCGGGGTTGCCGTCCTTGGACAGGGTGATGGCAAGACGTCTCCCGTCGGGCGACCAGGCCGGCGCACTGTTGATGCCCTGGAACTCGGAAATGAGCTCCCGTTCCCCGCTCCAGACGTTCTGCACATAGATCATGGAGCGTTTCCTTTCAAAGGAGACGTAACTGATCCAGTTCCCGTCCGGAGACCACGCCGGGGACAGGATGGGTTGCGATGACTGGAGTACTGTCTTCGGGTTGTAGCCGTCGGAGTCCGCAATCTGCAGCTTGAATACCCGGTCCGGATCCTCGCCCTCTACATGCACATAGGCGATCTTGGTGTCAAAAGCACCGGGTTTCCCGGTGAAATGCTGGTAGATGAGATCGCTGATCTGGTGCGACACCCTTCGGAGGCGGTTCATCGGCACCAGGAACTTCTGTCCCACCAGTTGCCGTTCGCGAAAGACGTCAATCAGGCGAAAACGCACCTCGTACTGCCCGTTGCCGATGTTGATCACCTTTCCCACCACCAGCACCTCGGCCTTGATCAGGCGCCAGTCCTTGTACTGCACCGATTTCAGGTCCGTCGGCCGGCTGAGAAAGGAATTCCGGGAAATGGGCTCGAACTTGCCGCTTATTCCCAGATCGGACTGGATGATGTCAGCCGGTAAATGCTCCAGACCGTCAACGCCCTGCAGCCCGAATGGCACGACCGCAATCGGAATACCGGCCTCCACCCCCTCCTTGATCTCGATGGTGAATACCGCGGTTGCCCTGCAGGGCACAAGCAACAGCAAAGTCAGGACAAGGGCGACCCTGCCATCGAATCGGGACATGTATCTGAAAGTCTTACTCATCCGGATTGAATTCAATACGAAACTCTTTGATGTGGTCATAATACTCCGGTTCTTTCGGTATTGGCAAAGGCGAGGCCTTCTGGACAGCCAATTCCGCGGATTCGTCGAACCGGTCATCTCCACTGCTCTCGACAATGCGGGCTTTCTGCACTTCCCCGTTGCGGCCTACCCGCAGTTCGATCACCACCTTCAGTCCACGAAGACTGGCCCCCGGGCGACGCCAGTTGGCTTCGATGGACGAGCGGATCCGGCCTGCGGCGGCGGATAGGGCATTGGCCGCGGCCTTCTCCGTCTGCGCCGCCAGCCGGGCCTCTTGCTCCGCGGCAAGCTGTTCCTTCAGCTTCTGCTCGGCCAGAAGGCGTTCGGCCGCCTCCTTGCGCTTTCTCTCCTCCTCTTCCTTCCGCTTCCGGTCTTCCTCGGCCTTGCGCTTCCGCTCCGCCTCTTCCTGCTGCTTCCGCTCTTCCTCGGCCTTGCGCTTCCTTTCCGCCTCTTCCTGCCGTTTCTGCTCTTCCTCGGCTTTGCGCTGCTTTTCTTCTTCCAGGCGCTGGCGTTCCTCTTCTCTTTGCCGCTCTTCCCTGGCACGCTGCTCCTTCAGCGCCTGTCGCTCTTTCTCGCAAAGCCCGTCCAGGTCGTGATTCACCTCCCCTGACTTTTCCTCTTCCAGAACCAGCTTCTCACAGTTGCTGAGTATGGATTCCCGCCGCTTGCGTTCCTCCTCGATGCGTTCCTGCTCCTCTGCCAGGCGCCGTTCCTTGGCCAGGCGTTGTTCCTCCTCCCTGCGTTTTTGCTCTTCGGCCAGGCGCTGTTCCTCCTCCAGGCGCCTTTTCTCCTCGGCCAGTCGCAGCTCCTCTTCCTTGCGCTTGCGTTCCAGTTCTTCCAGTTTGCGTTTCTCTTCTTCCTTGTTCCTGTCCAGTTCCAGCTGATCCACCACGACTGCCTGCACGGGCCTGCCCTCGGCTTCAAGCTTTTCCTGGTGAATACTGAGACCAAACAAAATGAGATAGATGATTACGCCATGAATGAACAGGGTGAACAGGGCAGCCCTGGTCCAGGAACCTATCCTTCGCAGTCTCTCTCTGATCAAGTTCCCGGCGTCTCGGTCACCAGCCCAACAGACTCCACCCCGGCTTTCTGCAACAGCACCATGGCTTCCACCACGTAACCATAGTCCGCCTTGGCGTCCCCCCTGACCAGGAATGGCAGATTCGGATTCCGTGTCAGCACTGCCCTGACCTGCCGGGCCACATCTTCCGGATCCTGCACAGCCTCCTCGTTGTCGTTGACATACAGGTTGCCTTGAGAATCCACGGTCACCACGAACGGCTCTTCCTCATCGTTGGGAAATATCTCCGCTTCCGATTCGGGCAAATCCACCTTGACCCCCGTGCTGAGCAACGGGGCGGTGATCATGAAGATCACCAGCAGGACCAGCATGACGTCGATATACGGCACCACGTTGATCTCACTCATGAGACGTTTCTTGCGGCCGTAACGAGTCTGGCTCATTGGACCTTGTTCGAGATGTCCTGGCGATTGACGATACTCACGAACTCCTCCATGAACACTTCGTAGCGGGTGGTCAGTTTTTCCGCAATATGGGCGAACCGGTTGTACGCCACGACCGCCGGTATGGCCGCGAACAGTCCCATCGCCGTCGCGATCAGTGCCTCGGCAATGCCCGGCGCCACCGTGGCGATGGTGACCTGCTGCTGGATGCCCAGATCCATGAAGGAATTCATGATCCCCCAGACGGTGCCGAACAGGCCGATATACGGACTGATGGAGCCGACGGTGGCGAGGAAGGACAGGTTGGTTTCCAGATGGTCAACTTCCCGGCTCAGCGCCACCCGCATGGAACGGTGGACGCCATCGACCATTTCCGTGCGATTCACATGGGTTTTCTGTACCAGCCGGTTGTATTCCCGGAAACCTGCGATGAAGATGTTTACGATGCCCTCGCTGACACCCTCATTGCTCCATTTCTGGTAGATCCGGCTCATTTCCCCGCCCGACCAGAACTCGTCCTCGAAGTCGTCGGCAATGCGCATGTACCGCTTGTAGGAACTGCGCTTGCGATCGATCATGAACCACGAAATCACGGAAGCAAGAAGGAGGATCAGCATCACGGCCTGCACCAGCCAGCTGGCGCCGAGGATCAGATGCAGTACGGACAGCCCCCCATCCGGATTGACAGGTATGTTGATAGGCATTTTGCTTTTCGGGGTTGCCTTGGTCGGGGTGATGTACTCAGGCGGATGAATGCCCGGGGTCGGCGGCCTATTGTATCCGGTGCCTGTCCAGGACTTGCCGGACAACGTCGGGTATTCTGCACGGCACACAGGTGTCGCCGCTGAGAATACCCAGGCGGATCTGTCCGTCCACGAGCAATTCCTCACCGCGCAGGACGTGATGGATGAAGGTTACCGAGGCGCCGCGCAATTCATCCACTTCCAGAGTCACGCTGATCACGTCATCTAGCATCGCCGGCTTGCGGTAGCGCAAGCGGACTTCGGTGACCACGAACACCGCGTTGTGCTCATCCCGGACGACGGTCAGGGGCAGGCCCGCCGCGCGCAGGCAGGCGTTGCGTGCCCGTTCCATGTAGGCAAGGTAGTTGGCGTAATACACCACGCCAGCGGCATCGGTATCCTCATAGTTGATTGTAACCGGTAGTGAATAGACGGACCCAGTGGCCATTTCTACCGCCCCACGCTGCAATGTATTGCCGCCGGATGAACAGTTGCTGAATGACGTGCGGCGCCGGTCATTTTCCGTCCCCAACATCCGGTACCAATTCATGCTGCCGTCCGGCGACGTCTCCGGGCATCTCCATGCCCAGGTGGCGCCAGGCATTGCTGGTCGCCATTCGGCCCCGGGGGGTCCGCATGAGGAATCCCTGCTGGATCAGGTAGGGCTCCACCACGTCCTCGATCGTGTCGCGTTCCTCGCCGATGGCTGCGGAGATGCTGTCGATACCCACCGGGCCGCCGTCGAACTTGGTCATGATGGCCAGCAGCATGCTGCGGTCCAGGGCGTCGAGACCGTACCGGTCCACCTCCAGCATGTCCAGCGCGGCATCCGCGACTTCCCGGTTGATGAAGCCGTCCGAGCGCACCTCGGCATAATCCCGAACCCTCCTCAGCAGCCGGTTCGCGATTCTCGGGGTGCCGCGTGAACGGGCTGCCACGGCCTCCACGCCGCCATTGTCGAACGACAGCTTAAGGAGCCGCGCCGAGCGTTCGACAATACGTCCCAGTTCTTCGATGGTGTAGAACTGGAGCCTGTGGACAATACCGAACCGGTCCCTCAGCGGCGACGTCAGCAATCCGGCCCTGGTGGTGGCGCCCACCAGGGTAAACGCCGGCAGGTCCAGCTTGATGGATCGTGCCGCGGGGCCCTCGCCGATCATGATGTCGAGCCGGTAGTCCTCCATGGCGGGATACAGGATCTCCTCGATGGCGGGGCTCATGCGATGGATCTCATCGATGAACAGCACGTCATTGGGCTCGAGGTTGGTGAGGATCGCCGCGAGATCTCCCGCCTTCTCCAGCACCGGCCCGGATGTCTGGCGCAGCCGGGCTTCCATCTCCCTGGCAATAATGTTGG
Organism: Gammaproteobacteria bacterium; assembly: GCA_009842505.1. Classification (GTDB taxonomy): domain Bacteria; phylum Pseudomonadota; class Gammaproteobacteria; order Arenicellales; family Poriferihabitantaceae; genus VYFG01. Next base: position 21,276 of record VYFG01000144.1, on the reverse strand, counting down.
CCAGGGTGGTCTTCCCCAGCCCCGGGGGGCCGAAGACCAGCACGTGATCCAGCGCCTCGGCGCGTTTGCGGGCGGCATGGATGAAGATCTCCAGCTGCTCCCTCGTGCGCGGCTGGCCGATGAACTCATCGAGCCGCGTGGGCCGCAGACTGCGGTCCAGCTTCTGCTCCTCGGGCGAGTCGGCGCCGGCGTCGGGGGACAAAAGGGGATTGGCCTTGCTCATGATCCTGGCCGCTACCGGTTGCTGAGCATCTTGAGGGCAAGCCTGATCAGGTCTTCACGACCGTCGCACTGGTCCTCCACCGCGCGGACCGCCCGGTTTGCATCGGGGGCGCGGTATCCCAGCGCCACCAGGGCACCCACGGCGTCGTCAACCGGGTTATGCACGGCCCGTCCGGACGACGGGTCCGCGCCGGCCGTGTCCACCAGGGAATCCAGGTCGATCCGGTCACGCATGTCGAGCAGCATCCGCTCGGCGGTCTTCTGGCCGATTCCCGGCACGACCGTCAGTGACCTGGCATCCTGGCGGCGTACACACTGGACAAACTGGCCGACGGTCAGGGTGGACAGGATGGCGAGTCCGACTCTTGGTCCCACGCCGCTGACCCTGAGGAGACTCCTGAACAGCCCCCTCTGGGAAGGATCGGAGAAACCGAACAGGAGTTGGGCATCCTCCCGCACCAGCAGGTGGGTGAACAGGGAGACCTCCTCCTGCTCGCCCGGAAGATCGTAGAACGTGGTCATGGGGGCCTCCAGCTCGTATCCCACGCCGCCCACGTCCAGGACCAGGAAGGGGGGCATTTTCTGCAGCAGGGTTCCCCGCAGGAATCCGATCATTGCACCACCCCCTGCCCCAGCCGGCTGTTCACCTCGCTGGTGTGAATATGGCAGATTGCGCAGGCCAGCGCATCGGCAGCATCCTTGCCCGGAGAGGTACGAAGCCCCAGCAGGATGCGCACCATGTGCTGCACCTGGTCCTTCGTGGCACTGCCGGATCCCACCACCGCGCGCTTGATCTGCAGCGCGCTGTATTCCACCACGCCACAGCCTCCGTTCACCGCGGAGCAGATGGCACTGCCGCGAGCCTGCCCGAGGACCAGCGCGGAACGGGCATTGTTGGCAACGAACACCTGCTCCACGGCCACCATTTCCAGGGAGTACTCCAGAACCAGGTCAGCCACCCGTCGGTAGATTGCACCCAGCCGGTCCGGCAGGGGCCCATCGCCGAGGCGCAGGTTTTCGCTGTGCAGGGCAATGAGACTCTGGTTACTGGATTCCACGATGCCGAGACCGGTGACTCGGGAACCCGGGTCGATTCCCAGCACCCGCATCAGGCTTCAACGAAATTGGCGTTGGTGAACACGTCCTGCACATCATCCAGTTCCTCCAGCGCGCCGACCAGCCTGGCGATCTTTTCCGCGTCCCCGCCGGAAATCTCGGTCTCGGTGGTCGGCCGCTGGATGACCTCAGCCAATTCGGGCACCATGCCGGAATCGCGGAAGGCCTGTTCAACCTGGTGCAGGTCTTCCGGAGAGGTGGTGACCTCGGTGATGCCATCCTGGCTTTCGATGTCCTCGGCACCGGCTTCCAGCGCGATCTCCATGATCCGGTCCTCGTCCTCACTGTCCGAAAACACGATGGAGCCGACCTTGTTGAACAGGTACGCCACGGAACCGTCGGTGCCTAGGTTGCCTCCGTGCTTGCTGAATGCGTGCCGGACCTCGCTCACGGTACGGTTGCGGTTGTCGGTGGAAGTTTCCACCAGCACGGCGACGCCGCCAGGGCCGTAACCCTCGTAGCGGATATCCTCGTAATCCACCCCGTCCAGTTCGCCGGCACCGCGCTTGGTGGCGCGCTCGATCGTGTCCCGGGTCATGTTCGCCGCCAGCGCCTTGTCGATGGCGGCGCGCAGCCTGGGATTGGCGTCAGGATCACTGCCGCCGATCCGGGCGGCTACGGTGATCTCCTTGATAATCTTGGTGAATATCTTGCCCCGCTTGGCGTCCTGTGCAGCTTTACGGAACTTGATGTTGGCCCATTTGCTGTGACCTGCCATGGGGGAAACGGGAGTGCCTGGATGGAAGGGGATTCGCCCCCGGAGCATGTTCCGAAGGTCGAAAATTTCGGCCCGGAGTGTAGCATATTCAAGGCCCCCTGCGGGAGCCGGACCGCCGACGGCCTCCTGCGCCGGGAGTCTACCCGTCTCGGGGTTTTCGCACCTGCAGGGCCAATTCCCGGAGCTGCCGGGCATCCACCTCGCCCGGGGCCTCGGTGAGAAGGCAGGACGCTTTCTGGGTCTTGGGGAAGGCGATCACGTCACGAATGGAATCCTCCCCGCTCATCATCGCCACCAGCCGGTCGATGCCGAATGCGATACCGCCGTGGGGCGGGGCGCCGTAGCGGAGCCCGTCGAGCAGGAAGCCGAACTTCCGGCGCGCCTCCTCAGCATCGATCCCCAGCACGCCGAGGACCTTCTGCTGCAGGTCGGAGCGGTGGATACGGATGGATCCGCCGCCAAGCTCGGTGCCGTTCAGCACCAGGTCATAGGCGCGGGAGAGCGCCTTGCCGGGATCGCTGTCGAGCAGGTGCTCGTCGGCTTCCCTCGGCGCGGTGAACGGATGATGCAGGGAGTCCCAGCGCTTTGCTTCCGGATTCCACTCCACCAGTGGAAAATCCACCACCCAAAGCGGCTTCCATCCCGGCTGCACCATGCCGAGATCCCGCCCGATGCGCAGCCTGAGCGCACCCAGGGCATCGTTGACGATCCGGGCCTTGTCCGCACCGAAGAAAATGACATCCCCCGAGGCCGCGCCGCACCGCGCCATGATCTCGGTCAGCGCCTCGTCCGGCAGGAACTTGAGGATCGGCGACTTGAGCCCGTCCCGGCCCGTATCCGTATCCTCGACCCTGATGTATGCGAGCCCCTTTGCCCCGTACTGCCCGACGAATTCGGTGTATTCGTCGATCCTGGCCCGGGACAGGCTGCCGCCGCCCGGCACCCGCATCGCCGCCACCCGGCCGTCCGGATCCCGGGCGGGCCCCGAAAACACCTTGAACTCCACGTCGCCCATGAGGTCCGTGATCTCGGTCAGTTCCATGTCCACGCGAAGATCCGGGCGGTCGATGCCATAACGCGACACGGCTTCCCGGTAGCTCATCCGCGGCACCGGATCCGTCAGTTCCACCGCCAGGACGACGCGAAACAGTTCCCTGATCATCGTCTCCATCAGGGTGATGATCCCGTCCTCGTCCATGAAGGAGACCTCCACGTCGAGCTGGGTGAATTCCGGCTGGCGGTCCGCGCGCAGGTCCTCGTCGCGGAAGCACCGGGCCACCTGGTAGTAGCGCTCGAAGCCGGCCACCATGAGGAGCTGCTTGAACAGTTGCGGTGATTGCGGCAGGGCGAAAAACTCTCCGGGATGGGTGCGGCTGGGCACCAGGTAGTCCCGGGCGCCTTCCGGGGTTGACCGGGTCAGCATCGGGGTCTCGATATCCACGAAATCCCGCTCGTTGAGGAACCGGCGCAATTCACTGACGATGCGGTGGCGCAACCGGATGTTTCCCTGCATCGTCGCCCGGCGAAGGTCGAGAAAGCGGTACTTCAGCCGGACGGACTCACTGATCTCTTCGTCATCCACCTGGAACGGTAGCGCTTCCGATGTCGCCAGCACCCGGATGGAATCGGCCAGCACCTCCACCGTGCCGGTGGACAGATCGGGATTGTCCGTCCCTTCCGGTCGCCTGCGCACCCGGCCGGTCACCTCCAGGACGAACTCATTGCGTGCATCCTCGGCCACGGCGAACGGTTCCGGGAAATCCGGGTCCGCCACCACTTGCACACATCCTGACCGGTCCCTGAGGTCAATGAAGATGACGCCGCCGTGATCGCGCCGACTGAGTACCCAGCCGTTGAGAACGATGGTCTGGTCGATGTCGGATTCGGCGACCCGTCCGCAAAGGTGTGTGCGCATGGGGAGGTGATGATTTGGTTTGGACTGCATCCGCGGCCCGGCGCCTGCAGGCCGCGGAACGCCCGGTCAGTACCCGTGAACGATTTGCGCTGCGCCCGGCGCCGTCAGGCAGCCTTGCTCTGGTCCGGGGAACCGGTCTTTGCCTTGTCGGACTTCCCGGAATCCGTCTTCCCAGCCTTGTCGCCGTCAGGCTTCGTCCCGCCGCCGTCCGGACCGGATTCGTCCTTGGCGGGTTTGCTGCCGCTGTTCTTGAAGTCCGTCTCGTACCAGCCGGTGCCCTTGAGGCGAAAGCCGGCGGCGGAAATCAGTTTCTTCAGCGCAGGCTCGTTGCATTCCGGGCAACTGACCAGCGGCGCATCGGATATTTTCTGCAGAACCTCGACCCGGTGGTCGCAGGACTGGCACTGGTACTCGTAGAATGGCATCGTTCGGTTTCCCTGGATATGGCGGAAGCCAGGTCATGGGCGACCGCGGATTATACCCAAATCGAGGGTTTTCATGGGGTCTTGGGCCGGAAATTAAAGTGCCCTGGGCGGATTCAGGAACCGACCGCCTCCTGGATGCGCCGGTCCCTTGCATCGCCCACCCAGTCCAGACCGGGTTCGCGCCCGGAGACCGGCCGTCCCTCCTTGTCGACACAGTAGCGCCCGAAAACCACGACCTCGAAGACCGCGCCATGGCTCCGCATCAGGGTGTGCTCGAACAGCATGCTGCGCTGTACCTTCGCACCGGACTCCAGGTGGCAGCCATGGGAGATCCAGCTCGGCCCCTGGATTTCGCAGCCGCCCTCGATCCGGGAATTGGCGCCGATGTACACCGGCCCCTCGATGAGCACGTCATCCCAGTCCACGTTGACGTTGAGCCCTGTCCAGACCTGGGGAAGGACTTCCCTGCCCGGCATCTCGATACCCCGCAGGGTGCCGCGCATCAGTTGCTGGTTGGCCTCCCAATAGTCGCTGATGCGGCCGATATCCACCCAATGGAACGGCAGTTCGATGGCGCCGAATGCAACCCCGTCCTCGATCAGGGACGGGAGCAGCTGCCCGCCGATATCGTACACGGTTCCGTTTGGAATCCGTTCAATGATTTCCGGCTCGAACAGGTAGATTCCCGTGTTGACCAGGGTCGACCTGGCCTCGTCCACGCTGGGCTTTTCCTGGAACGACGCGACGAACCCGCGCTCATCGCAGACCACGACCCCGTAATTGGGCAGCGACTCCCTGGGAACCCGTTTCACCACGATGCTCGCCTTTGCGCCGGACTGCCAGTGCTTGCGCAGCGCCGCGGTCAGGTCCAGGTCAATGATGGCATCCCCGCACACCACCAGGAAGGTGTCGTCGAAGAAGCCGCCGAATTCCTGGATTCGCTTGATGCCCCCGGCCGACCCGAGGGGTTCCCCGATCAGTTCACCGTCCTCGATATGGCCCTCGAAGGAATAGCCGATGCTGACGCCCCAGCGCCTGCCGTCGCCGAAATAGGTCTCGATGGATTCGGGCAGGTGGCTTACGTTCACCATGATATCGGTGAAGCCGTGCCGGGAAAGCTGCTCGATGAGGTATTCCATCACCGGTTTGCCGATGATGGGAATCATCGGCTTGGGCAGTTCGTAGGTGAGCGGCCGGACCCTGGTGCCCTTCCCGGCAGCAAGAATCATGGCTTTCATCTTCTCAATCCGGCAGGAGGATAGTCCCGGATTTTATCCGAAGCGCGCCCCGGGCGCCCCGACCGGGCCGGGATCCGGCATGCAAAAGGCCCACGACCGGGGTCGCGGGCCTTCGTGGGAACGTTAAAGGCCGCCCCTGACCGGCCAATCGCCTAATCGTCGCCGAAGATGCCGAAGATGTGCAGCAGGCTGAGGAACAGGTTGTAGATGGTGAGGTAAAGCGTCACCGTGGCCATGATGTAGTTGGTCTCGCCGCCATGGATGATCGCGCTGGTCTGGAACAGGATCAGCCCGGACATCAGCAGGATGAACATGGCCGAAACGGCCAGGGACAGCGCCGGGATGGAGAACAGGATCGCCACCAGTCCGGCGATGAAGGCCACCAGGATGCCCATGAACAGCATGCCGCCAAGGAAGCTGAAATCCTTGCGGGTTACCAGGGCGTAGGCGGAAAGGCCGAGGAAGATCACCCCGGTACCGCCCAGCGCCATCATCACCAACTGGGGTCCGTTGCCGACGCTGAGGAGGTAAACGTTCAGGATCGGCCCGAGGGTCAGCCCCATGAAGCCGGTGAACAGGAAGACGAACAGGATGCCGAGGGATGAATTCCGGAATTTCTGGGTCAAAAACAAAAGGGCGAAATATCCGATCAGCGTGGGAATGATGCCGAGATGGGGCATGTTCACCGCCATGGCCACACCCGCGGCGGCACCGCTGAACAGCAGCGTCATCGCCAGCAGCATGTAGGTGTTTTTCAGGACCCTGTTGATTTCAATACCGCGGCGGTCGGTCCGGATCACAGCTTGATCAAGTCTTGCCATTAGTCTGAATTCCTCGTGAATGTCATGAATCCGCAACATCGGGCAGCCGCGGCCGAAGACCGCGTCCGCCCGGTTACGGGAACTAGGGTAATAATGCCACCTGAGCGGGAAAAATCAACCTCCGGGACCATCCTTGGCCGGCCTGCAGGGATCTGTGGGCGGGACCGCCGTCCCGGACCCCCGCTGCTGGCAAGGGACGGCCCGGTGCGTTAATATCCCTGTGTTTCAAAGTATTCCAGTTCCCCCAACCGCCCGCGGGGCTCGAACCCCCGGCCCCGGGTTGCACCCACCCGGCAGGAACCTATCCCCGAGATGCAGATCCCGATCCCCGCAACAGCGCACCCACCGGGCCCGGATGTTCCGGAATCCCGGAACGGCCGGGATTCCCCGATCCGGGGGCCATTCCGATTGGGCGCCCATGGCTGACCGCAGGCTACAGGTGTTCGCCACCGTCGCCCGGCTCTTGAGTTTCACCAAGGCCGCGGAGGCGCTGCACATGACCCAGCCCGCGGTCACGTTCCAGATCCGCCAGCTCGAGGAGTATTTCAACACGCGCCTCTTCGACCGGACCCACAACCGCATCACGCTCACCGAGGCCGGCGAGCTCGTCAAGGGGTATGCCGATCGAATCATTGCCCTGAACAACGAGATGGACAACGAGGTGCGCACGCTGACCGGTGATGTCCAGGGCCCCCTGCTCATCGGCGCCAGCACCACCATCGGGGAATACTTCATCCCCGACACCATCGGCAGCTTCCAGAAAAACTACCCGGATGTCCGGGTCCGGCTGCACGTGGCCAACACCAACGGCATCATCCACCTCGTGGAGAGCAATGGCATCGATATCGGCATTGTCGAAGGGCCGGTGAGCAACAAGAATCTCGTCAAGGAGGGAATCTGGAACGACGAACTGGTCACCATCTGCCCGGTGGGCCATCCCCTGGACGGCCGCAGGAAGGTCAACGTCAGCGAAGTCCTGGATTACCCGTTCATCAGCCGGGAAGAGGGGTCCGGCACCCGGGAGGTGGTGGAGAACTATCTCGCCAAGCGCGAGGTGGACGAGGACGCCATCAACATCATCATGGAATTCGGCAGCCCGGAGTCCATCAAGAGCGCCGTGACCGCCGGGCTGGGGGTCTCGATCCTGTCCGTGGCCACCCTGGAAAAGGAGCTGACCCTGGGGTCCCTGGTTGCGGTCCCGCTGTCCCCACCGATCAGGCGAACCTTTTCCATTGTCTACCAGCGGCAGAAATTCCGCCTGCGGGCGATGGAGGAATTCCTCGAATTCGCCCGGGAGCACTGTGCCCGCAGGCAGCGGCCCGCGGCCGGCTAGCCGCTGCCCGGCCGCACCCGGGGCCGGGCCATTCCCTACCTGCAGCCGCCCGGATGTAACGTCCTTGTAATATTCCGCTGCCCGCCATAGGATACGGACATGGCACCGCAGAATAACAAATACCGGCTGGACAGGAACGGATACCGGAAGAACGTGGGCATCATTGTCTGCAACGACCAAAACCAGGTGCTTTGGGCAAGAAGGGCCCGGCACGACGGCTGGCAGTTTCCCCAGGGAGGCATCGAACCACGGGAGTCTCCCATGGACGCGGCCTACCGGGAACTCTACGAGGAAGTCGGCCTGGAACCCTCCGATGTCGAACTGCTCGGTGCCACCGACAAGTGGCTGCGCTACGAAGTACCCTACGCGCCCAGGCCGCACTACTTCCGGCGCCACAGGGGATTCCGGGGCCAGAAGCAGCGGTGGTTCCTGTTCCGCCTGCTGGCGGAAGAAACCAGCGTGCGCCTCGACACATCGGACAATCCCGAGTTCGACTACTGGACCTGGGTGGACTATTGGCGGCCGGTCCACCAGATCGTGCAGTTCAAGCGCTCCGTTTACCTCCGTGCGCTGACTGAGCTGGAACCGTTCCTGCTGAGACTGTAGCTCCGGGCCCTGTTCCCCGGAAGGCCGCGTTATCCGCCGGCCACGGTCATGTTGCCGATCAGGATCGAGCCGGTCCGGAGGTTGCGACGGGTATCCGTGTCCGAGCCGACAGCCTCCAGTGCCAGGAACATGTCCCGCAGATTGCCGGCAATCGTCATCTCCTGCACCGGGGAGGCGATTTCGCCGCCCTCCACCAGGAAGCCGAAAGCCCCGCGGGAATAGTCGCCGGTCACCTGGTTGACACCGAAGCCGATCAGTTCCGTGACCAGCAGGCCGTGATTCATCTGCGCCAGCAGCGCCTCGAGGCCGCCCCCGGCCGTGGACTCGAGGGTGAGATTGTGCACGCCGCCGGCGTTGCCCGTGGATTCCATGCCAAGTTTCCTGGCGGAATAGCTGTCGAGCAGGTAGCTGTCAAGCACCCCCTCCCTGACGATATCCCGGGTGCGGGTGGCCACGCCTTCGCCGTCGAAGGACGCACTGCCCGCCGCCCCGGGCAGGAGAGGTTGCTCATGGATGCGGACGAATGGCCTGAAGAGTTCTGTCCCCAGGCTGTCGGTGAGAAAGGAGGTCTTGCGGTACAGGGCCGCCCCGCTGATGGCGCCGGCAAGGTGTGACAGGAGGCTCGAGGCCACCGGCGCCTCGAACACCACCGGGCAGCTCATGGTGCCCGGCTGGCGGGCGTCCAGCCGCCTGAGGATCCGCCGCGCGGTTTCCTCTCCCACTGCCTCCGGGTCCATCAGCTTGCGCCGGTCACGCTGCTTGTCGTACCAGTAATCCCGCTGCATGGCGTCCCCGCTTCCCGCGATCGCGCAACAGCTGATACTGTGGTTGCTGGTCCGGGAAAGGCCGTGGAACCCCGTGCTGTTGGCATAGAGCGCGGCGCCGTGGTGGCTCGACAGGCCGCCCCCCTCGGTGTTGCTGATGCGGTCGTCCGCCGACAGCGCGGCCTGCTCGCAGCGGCGCGCGATGTCAATGGCCGTGTCCATGTCCACCTCCCAGGGATGGTAGAGGTCCAGATCCGGCATTTCCCTGGCCAGCAGTTCCGGATCCGCCAGGCCGCTGAACGGATCCTCCTCGGTATACCGGGCGATCCTGCCGGCGGCCCCCACGCAGGCGACCACGGCGTCCCGGGAGAAGTCGGTGGTGCTCGCATGACCGCTGCGATGCCCGAAATACACCGTGACCCCGAGGCTCTTGTCACGGTTGTGTTCCACGGTTTCCACCTCGCCGTTTCGCACGTTGACGGAAATCCCGCTGCTGTGGCTGAGGGAGACCTCCGCCGCGCTGGTGCCCATCCGGCCAGCCTCGGACAGGGCCGATTCGGCCACATCCAGTAGCCGGCGCTCCTGATCGTCGGCCGGAACGGGATGCCAGGCTTCCGGCCGTTCCCGGACAGTGAGGTCGTTCATGAGACCGCCACCCCGCCGACGGTCAGCCGGTCGATCCGCATGGTGGGCTGGCCCACGCCGACCGGCACGCTTTGCCCTTCCTTGCCGCAGGTGCCGACGCCGGTGTCCAGTTCGAGATCGTTGCCGACCATGGACACCCGGGTGAGAACCTCGGGGCCGTTCCCGATCAGGGTGACGCCCTTGATCGGCGAGGTGACCCTGCCGTTTTCGATGAGGTAGGCCTCCGAGGCGGAAAACACGAACTTTCCCGAAGTGATGTCCACCTGGCCGCCGTCGAAATTCACCGCGTAGACGCCTTTGTCCACCGAGGCGATGATCTCGCCCGGGTCGTGTTCTCCCGCCAGCATGTAGGTGTTGGTCATCCGCGGCATCGGCAGGTGCGCATAGGACTCCCGCCGGCCGTTGCCGGTGGGCCGCATGCCCATCAGGCGGGCGTTCATCTGGTCCTGCATGTATTCCTTCAGGATGCCGTTTTCGATCAGGACCGTGTTCTGCCCCGGCTCGCCTTCGTCGTCGATGGTCATCGACCCGCGCCGGTCCGGAATGGTTCCGTCGTCCACCACGGTGCACTGTTCGGACGCGACCCGCTCGCCGATGCGCCCGCTGAACGCGGACGTCCCCTTGCGGTTGAAGTCGCCTTCGAGACCATGGCCGATGGCCTCGTGCAGCAGGATGCCCGGCCACCCGGGACCCAGCACCACGGCCATGTCGCCCGCGGGCGCATCCCTGGCCTCCAGGTTCACCAGCGCCTGGCGCACCGCCATCCTGGCGTATTCCGCCGCCCGGTCCGCTTCCAGGAACCAGTCCATGCCGAACCGGCCGCCGCCGCCGGCCGAACCCCGCTCCCGGCGGCCGTCCTGTTCGGCGACCACGGTGACGCTGAGGCGAACCAGCGGCCGCACGTCAGCCGCCATGACGCCGTCCGAACGGGCCACCAGCACGGTGTCATGCACACCTGCCAGGCCTACCATGACCTGGATCACCCGCGGGTCCAGTTCCCGGGCAAGCTGTTCCGTGTTGCGCAGCAGGTCCACCTTTGCGGATTCCGTCAGCGTATCCAGCGGGTCCAGCGGCTGGTACAGCGGCGTGAGCCCGTCCTTGCGGCGGACGGCCACGGCACCGGACCGGCTGCTTCCCGTGGCGATGGCGCGGGCCGCCCCGGCCGCGTCAAGCAGCGCCGGTCCCGTGATCTCGTCCGAATAGGCGAATCCGGTCTTTTCCCCGGCCACCGCCCGGACCCCGACCCCCTGGTCGATGTTGTAGTTGCCGGATTTCACCGTGCCCTCGTCCAGTGACCAGGATTCATGGCGCGTGTACTGGAAATACAGGTCCGCATAGTCCACGCCCGGCACCATGATCCGCCCGAGGGTCCGGGAAATATCCTGTTCGACCAGCCCCGTGGGCTGCCACAACGACTGTTGTGCAAGTTGTATGAGTTCAGTCATGATCCTCGAAATTGACTGGGCGCGCGTTACGGCACCCGTTTATCCGGCCACCTGGAGCCGCCTGTGATCCAGGCTCGGCAACTGGCGTCTTGCCCTGATGGTTTCAGTGTGGTCGATTTCCGCCAAAAAAAGACCGGGACCCTGTTTTTTTTCCGCCACCACCCGGCCCCAGGGATCCACCACCATGCTGTGGCCCCAGGTGGAGCGGCCGCTCGGATGCCTGCCGGTCTGGGCGGCGGCGATCACCCAGCAGAAATTCTCGATGGCCCGCGCACGCAGCAGCGGCTCCCAGTGCGCCGGGCCGGTGGTGGGCGAAAAGGCGGACGGGACCAGCAGGATTTCCGCGCCGAGGGATACCAGTTGCCGATACAGTTCGGGAAACCTGAGGTCGTAGCAGACGCTGAGGCCGATCCTGCCAAGCGCCGAATCCACCACGGCGGGCTGTTCTCCCGGCATGGTATAGGCGGATTCCAGGAACTGCTCTCCGCTTTCCAGGCAGACATCGAACAGGTGGATCTTGTCGTAGCGGGCGGCGCAGTTCCCGTCGGGGCCGAAGACCATGGAGGTGTTGAAGACCCTTCCCGGATCGTCACTGCGGACCGGCAGGGAGCCCGCGAACAGCATCATCCCGGTCTCCCTGGCCAGGGCGGCCATGTGGTCCTGGATGACGCCCTTCCCCGGCGTCTCGGCGGATTCCCGGAGCTGCCTGCGGCTGGTCTGCATCAGGGCGAAGCATTCCGGCAGGAACATCGCCAGGGCGCCGCTGGACGCCGCCTCCCGGGCCAGGACGGAAGTGGACTCCAGGTTCCGGATGATGTCGTCGGATGTATTGGTCTGGCAGACCGCGATCAGTGGCACGATGGAAACGGTGTCCGGCCCGGCCGGCCGGATCGGCGCATTGGTAGGCGCCTATTATCCTACAATGCGTAGAAGTAGTGTCTCCCCAGATGCGCCACCAGCTTGGTACGGTCCCGCCAGTACGGGCGGACGGAGGTCGCATGGTAGTGGGTGGCATTGCCCACGGTGGTGATCATGGTGCCGTTGATGAACAGCCTGGCGATCTCCAGGGCTTCCTGCCAGGACTTGAAGTCGGTGATCACGTGGTACCGTGGAGAGGTTCCGGTCCAGCTGAACTGCTTCCGTTGCCAGACCACCGCGCACACCGTGTCGGGGTACCGGTCGCTGCGCACCCGGTTCATTGTCACCGAGGCGATGGCTTCGCGCCCCTGGATGGGTTCGCCGCGGCCTTCGTGGTAGATGTTCATCGCGAGGCATCCGAGTTCCTGGCCCGGCGAGGAGGCCAAGACCCCCGGCTCCTTCGTCTGCACGGATTCCGCGGCAATTGCGGGCAGTGCCAGAACGATGGCAAGGAGCGCCGCCGGAAGGATCTGCACTGATGATGTTGTGTTCATGAAGATTCTGTCGCAGTCCAGTGAAAATTGCACCAAATTGGTGCAATTTTCACTGGATTCGGCGGCCTTATGGCAAGAAACGCTGTTTTTTGCCATATCTTTTGCATAATTATAGGGTCCCAGGGATTCCTGTTCAACCCGGAAAACCGAAACAGCCCGATTGTCCCTTACTGCTTCAGCCTGTCGCGGGCGGCATTGCGCCTCCATTCATCCTGGAGGATATGACCCTCATCCAGGACAGCAATGAAACCAGTACGTGCGGGATCGTATGGAAATCGGGAGCGCGCTTCCCGGCCACGCCAATGCCGGTTGTGGCGGCGTGCACACCCCGTCGTCATGCATTCGGCTACCGCGGACCGGGGCATCGGCTCCCGGGCCCCGGCGCGCTCACTGTCGTGCGCCCAGCGCGAGCAGCAGCATGCCCCCCAGCGTCAGCATGATTCCCGCCCACTGGACGGGTGCGAAGGTTTCCCCGAAAACGACCCCGGCCACCAGCATGGCGATCACGATGGTGCCGCCCACGATCACCGGGATCGCCACGCCCGCGGACATGCCGGGCTCGCCCGCGATTCCCCGGAACAGATAGAAGTACATCACCTCCGCCGCCCCGATGCAGCAGCCGGCGGCAATACCGAACAGCAGCGCCCGGGGAGGCAGGGCCACCGCGGCGCCCTGCCGCATCAGGACCGCCAGGTAGACCAGGGAGACAGACAGCGCCGCCAGCTGCAGACCGATGGTCGCGAAGATCGGCGCGGAAGCACCCGCGTGGCTGCCGGACACTTTCACCAGCAGGTTGTAGGCGGCGTAACAGACGGTGATGAGCGTCAGCAGAATCAGGGCATACATGACAAATTTGCGATGGTTGCGGTCCCTATCCCGTGGGGGTACTCAATCCGGGCAGATCGACTTTTCCCTGCTATCCACGAAATATGCATACAGGAATATACCAATGCATTGCGCTTCACGTCATGGTAGCGGTATTTTCATCAGGTCCGTACGCCGCCGGCCCGGGGACCGTGCCACTGCCCACCGGCATTCGAGCTACCTGCGGCGAACATGGACAACCAGATCTACGCGAGGGAACCATGAAACCCAACAGCCACCAGAATTCACTGACCTGTCTCAGGGCGTTGATGGCGGCCGCCGTCTTCTGCCTGTGGCCCGCCCTGCCGGCATCGGCCCAATCGGACGGTGCCGATGACACCGGCCACAAGTTCGAGCTTGCCAAGCAGTACTACGGCGACTGCCAGGATGCCGACGATGAGCGGTTCGAGCAGATCCGTCCGTACCTCAAGGCATTCACCGACATGGAGGTCATGGCGGACACGCTTGCCGACCCGGCGAGGCTCGCCCGGCTCATGTCCGTGGTCAACGATCCGCGCACGATCCACGTCATGACCAAGTGCGCCACCGAGCCGGTGATGTGGGAGACGTGGATGAACGGCATGACCGATTTCAACAAGATGACCCGGGTGATGATGCGCTTCATGAACCCGAACATGTACATGTCCTGGATGATGGCGCCGATGAACCCCGCCATGTACCAGCCGATGATGCAGTTCATGGATCCGGCCTACTATACCCGGTGGATGACCGCGATGATGAATCCCGTCTTCTACCAGCCGGTCACCTCGCTGGCGGACCCCGGCTGGTACACCCCGCGGATCAACTGGCTGATGAATCCCCAATCCATGCAGCCGATGTTCAACATGATGAACTACGGCATGCCGGTGCCGGGCGCCGCCCGGGCGCCGGTTGAACCCGCGGAGGACGCCGCACCGGCGGAATCCGAGTAGCCCGCGGGAGGATCAGGGCCGACCCGATTGCCCCTGCGGACTATTTCCTTCCCTGAATGCGACCCCGGAATCCTTCCGGGGTTTTTTTTGGCGTTTTCCGGTCGGTTTTTCTCCATAATCCGCCGCCAATGCGCCTGCTGCTGTCCTTTGCCGCCCTGCTCCTGTCCGTTGCCCTGCTGCAGCTGAGTTCAGGGGCCCTTTCCCCGCTCGACGTGCTGTCCGGCCTGCAGGAGGGATTCACCCGCACCGAGGTCGGCATGCTCGGGTCATCCCATTTCCTGGGTTTCTTCGTCGGCTGCTGGCAGGCCCCGAGGCTGATCGGGACCATCGGCCACATACGGACCTTCACCATCTTCGCGTCGTTCGGCGCCATCGGCGCCGCGGCCCACCCGCTGTTCATCGACCCCCTGGCCTGGGCGGGCATGCGGATCATGACCGGGCTGTGCGTCGCGGGCTGCTACACGGCGATCGAATCATGGCTGCAGGCCTCCCTGACCAACCAGACCCGCGGCAGGGTCATGGGCGTCTACCGTGTGGTGGACATCATCTCCGCTTCCGGGGCCCAGCTCCTGATCGGGCTGCTGGAGCCGGCCTCCTACGTCTCCTACAACCTGCTGGCGATTCTCTGCTGCCTGTGCCTGCTGCCGGTCACCCTGACCACCTCCGCCGAGCCCAGCGTACCGGAGACGCCCAGGCTCCGACCTCTGCACATGTTCCGGGTGTCCCCCCTTGGCGCCGCGGGTGTCATCGTCGCCGGCATCACCACCGCCTCGTTCCGCATGGTCGGCCCCATCTACGGGAAGGAAGTGGGGTTGAGCCAGGTCGAACTCGGATACTTTCTCGCCACCGTGATGCTGGGGGGTGCACTGGCCCAGTTCCCCGCCGGCCTGATCGCCGACAAGTACGACCGGCGCCGGGTGCTGATCGGGCTGTCGGTGCTGAGCCTGTTCATCTGCATCGGCATCGCCTGGGCAAATTCCACCTCGCCCTGGCTGATCTACGTCGGTGCCGCGCTCTTCGGCATGGCAACCTATCCCATCTTCTCGGTTTCCGCCGCTCATGCCAACGATTTCGCGAAAGCTGGGGAAATGGTGGGGGTCAATGCCTCGCTCATATTCCTCTACGGCATCGGGGCCATCGCAAGCCCGCTGCTGACCTCCAGCCTGGTGGATCGGTTCGGCGCCCCGGCGCTGTTCGTCTTCATTGCCATTGCCCATGCCCTCCTGCTGGTATTCAGCGTGGTGCGGATGTCCGCGCGGCCCACCGCTGCCTACCGCACGCACTATACCTACATCCCGAGAACCACGTACATCATCGGCAAGCTCCTCAAGCGGAACAACGACAACCACTCCAGGGACGGTTCCAGCGAGAAGACGGGGCACTGAACTTCCGGCCCCCGGACCATGGCGGTCCGTGCCGGGAGATACGCCCATCTCCCCAAAGCGGTATTTTCATGGCCATTTGCATCACTTATATTAGATATTTCTAAATTATGATGATTCGGCCATGAAATCCCTGACACGCGCCGTCATCGCCCTGGCGGTACTGGGCAGCGCCCCGGCGCAGTCCCTGGAAACCGTGCCCGCCACCGTCTCGGAAATGGCGCGCCATTTCCGGCTGGACGGCGTGGTGGAGGCAGTGCACCAGTCCACCGTCGCCGCCCAGACCAGTGCCCAGGTGGAGGAGGTCCTGTTTGACATCGACGATCACGTCGACAAGGGCGAGGTCATCGTCGTACTCAGGAACACCGAGCAGCAGGCCGGCGTGGACCAGGCTTCGGCCAGCCTGCAGGCGGCCCGCGCCAGGCTGGCCGAAGCCGAGGCCGAGTACGGGCGGGTCAGGGACCTGTTCGACCGTCAGCTGGTCTCGCGCCAGGACATGGACCGGATATCGGCAACCCGGAAAACCGCCCGGGCGGCGCTGGCGGCCGCCGAGGCCGGGGTGAGCCAGGCCAGCCAGCAGCTGGAGTACACCCGCATCCGGGCACCCTACAGCGGCATCGTCACGGAGCGCCACGTCCAGGTCGGGGAAGTCGCCCGGCCCGGCACGCCCCTGATGAGCGGCATTTCCCTGGAAGAACTCCGGGTGGCGGTGAAAATCCCCCAGAGCATCGTCCACCTCGTGCGGGAACACCGCAGCGCCAGCGTGGAGATGCCGAACGGTGAATGGGTCGCGGCGCGGAAGGTGACCGTCTTCCCCGTGGCGGATGCCGGCAGCGGCAGTTTCAGCACCCGGCTCGACCTCCCCCCCGGCCAGGACGGACTCTTCCCGGGCATGTACGTCAAGGCCGCCTTCGTGACCGGCATGACCAGGGTCCTCACCGTCCCGGCCCGGGCGGTGGTCACCCGTTCCGAGGTGACTGGAATCTACGCGCTGGACCGGGACGGCGGCATCAGCTTCCGCCACATCCGGCCGGGCCGGACGCTGGCGGACGGCCGCATGACCATCCTGTCCGGCCTGGATCCGGGCGAGCAGGTGATCCTGGACCCGGCGGCGGCTGTCGCCGCGCTGAAATCCGGGACCGGCGGCCATGCAAAATAACCGGGACACCGGTTTTTCCGGCGCCGTCGCGCGCACGTTCCAGGACACGGAGATCACGCCGCTGCTGGCCCTGCTCGGGCTGTTGCTCGGCCTGTTCGCGGTCCTGGTCACGCCGAGGGAGGAAGAGCCCCAGATCAACGTCACCTTCGCCAACGTGTTCATTCCCTTTCCGGGCGCCGCTCCCCGGGAGGTGGAAAGCCTGGTGGCCACCCCGGCGGAACAGGTGCTGTCGGAAATCCAGGGCGTGGAACATGTCTACTCGAGCTCCACCCCCGGACTTGCGGTGCTCACGGTCCAGTTCGAGGTCGGCGAGAACCGCACCGATGCCATTGTACGGCTCTACGACCAGGTATTCAGCAACATGGACTGGCTGCCCCAGGGGCTCGGGGTCATGCAGCCCGTCATCAAGCCCATGGGGATCGACGATGTCCCCATTGTCGCGATCACGCTGTGGTCGCCGGACCGGGACCGGGGCGCCTATGAACTGGGACAGATCGCGCATGCCATCGAGACCCAGCTGAAGCGGGTGCCGGGCACCCGGGACATCTACACCATCGGGGCGTCCAGGCAGGTTGTCAACGTGGAACTCGATCCCCAGGCCCTGCCGGGGCACTCCATCGCCATCGACGACATCCGCCGCACGCTCAGGTCAGCGAACCAGATCCGGGACAACCTTCCCGTCACCCGGGACAACCGGGAGATCCTGATCCAGGCCGGTACCTTCCTCGGCGACCCCTCGGAGCTCGGCAACCTCGTGGTCGGACTCAACCACGACAGCCCGGTCTACCTGCGCGACGTGGCCGCCATCCGGGAAGGGCCGGACACACCCGAAAGCTATGTCTGGACCGGCACGGGCCCCGGGACGGCGGCCGACGGTGAGGGGCCCCCTGCAGACAGCCCCGCGGTCACCATCGCGGTGGCCAAGCAACCTGGCCGGAATGCCGCGGACATCGCCCGGGGCGTCTTCCAGCGGATCGAGCAGCTCAGGGGCACCCACATCCCCGACGGGGTGAACATCCTGGTCACGCGGGACTACGGCGCCACCGCCAACGACAAGGCCATGCAGCTCATCACCAAGCTGGTCTTCGCCACCGCGTCGGTCATCCTGCTCGTCTGGCTGGTCCTGGGCTGGCGCGAGGCGGTCATCGTGGGGGCCGCCGTGGTGATCACGCTTGCCGCCACGCTGTTCGCGTCCTGGGCCTGGGGATTCACCCTGAACCGGGTGTCGCTGTTCGCCCTGATCTTCTCCATCGGCATCCTGGTGGATGACGCCATCGTGGTGGTCGAGAACATACACCGCCATCTTGCGATGGGCGCGAAGAACCTGCTAAAGGCCATCCCGGCGGCGGTGGACGAGGTCGGCGGTCCGACCATCCTCGCGACGTTTACCGTGATCGCGGCCCTGCTCCCCATGGCCTTCGTCTCCGGGCTGATGGGCCCCTACATGAGCCCCATTCCCATCAACGCGTCCATGGGCATGCTGATCTCCCTCGTGGTGGCATTCGTCTTCACCCCGTGGCTGAGTAAGCGCATGCTGGGCCGGGTCCGCCACGGACCCGCGCAGGACGCAGGGGACCTCGAGACCTCCCCGCAGCTCCATGCACTGTTCTCCCGGATCATGGGCCCGTTTCTCGCCGTGCGTTCGGGAAGACGCAACCGCTGGCTGCTCCTGGCTGGCATCCTGCTCCTCATCGCCCTGTCGCTGTCACTGGCCGGCGCCCGGCTGGTGGTGCTGAAAATGTTGCCCTTCGACAACAAGTCGGAATTCCAGGTGGTTCTCGACATGCCCGAGGGAACCAGCCTGGAGCAGACCGCGCGGGTCCTGGGCGAGATGGGCCGTTACCTCGGCACGGTCCCGGAAGTGCGCGACTACCAAGTGTACGCCGGCACCTCCGGCCCCGTCAGCTTCAACGGGCTGGTCCGCCAGTACTACCTGCGCGGCGGCGCACACCTGGGAGATATCCAGGTCAACCTTGTGGAAAAGGCCGTGCGGGACCGGGACAGCCACGAGATCGCGGGCGCCGTGCGCGGATCGATCCACGAAATCGCGCGGCGCCACCGGGGCAGCGCCAGGATTGTCGAGGTGCCGCCGGGGCCGCCGGTGCACGCCCCCCTGGTGGCGGAAATCTACGGCCTCGACTACCCGGCCCAGATCGATACGGCAAAGACGGTCCGCGGGATCTTCAATGCCACGCCGGGCATCGTGGACGTCGACTCCTCGGTGGAGCACCCCGGCGACAAGCGGGTGCTGGTGGTCGACCGCGCAAGGGCGGCCCGGTTCGGCGTCACCCAGGCCCAAGTCGCAACGGCCCTGGCCACCGTGCTCGGCGGGGAGGACGTGGCCTACATGCACGGCGAGCACTACAAGTACGCGGTCCCCGTACGGCTCGAATACGCCGAGGCGGACAAGGCCGACCTGAACCAACTCCTGTCCCTCCGGGTACGCAGTGATGCAGGGGCCCTGGTGCCGCTGTCCGAAATGGTCCGCGTGGAGGATTCCGGCCGCGCGTACAGCATTCACCACAAGGATCTCCTGCCCGTGGTCTACGTGACCGGGGACATGGCGGGCGACACGGATTCCCCGTTGTACGGGATGTTCGGGATATTCTCCCGCCTGCAGCGGGAAACGGGCATCTCCCAGTGGCTGTTCTCCCAGCCCCCCGACCCCTACGAGCCCGCCGTCAAGTGGGACGGCGAATGGCAGGTGACCTACGAGACCTTCCGCGACATGGGGCTCGCCTACTCGGTGGGGCTGCTGCTGATCTACCTCCTGGTGGTGGCCCAGTTCCGCAGCTATATCACGCCCTTGGTCATCATGGCGCCCATCCCGCTCACGGTGATCGGCGTCATGCCGGGGCATGCCCTCCTCGGCGCGCAGTTCACCGCCACCTCCATGATCGGCATGATTGCCCTGGCGGGCATCATCGTGCGCAACTCCATTCTGCTGGTGGATTTCATCAATCAGGAGGTGGCGTCCGGGGCGCCGTTCGAGGACGCGGTCGTGCGCTCGGCCTCGGTGCGGGCCAAGCCCATCGTGCTGACTGGGCTTGCCGCCATGGCGGGGGCATTCTTCATCCTGGACGACCCGATCTTCTCCGGCCTCGCGGTGGCGTTGATTTCCGGCATCCTGGTTTCCACCATGCTGACCCTGGTCATCATCCCGGTGGCCTATTACGCCGTCATGGGAAAACGGTCCGCCCGGGGCATCCCGGCGGGATGAGTGTCCCCCATCTTGCCCGCACGACCGGTCCCGGCCGGACGGAATCCGTCAGCTGCCCTCCAGCAACAGCCGGATCCCGACATAGAACACCAGCACCATGGTGATCACCCGCACCAGCCTGTCGCCATAGCGGCCCACCCCGAGGATGCTGCCGACCTGTCCTCCCAGGAACACCGCCAGGGGCAGCCAGAGAAAGACGGTCAGTCCCGCTTGGGCGGTCTCGGGCCACTTGCCCAGGTGCCCGGCCAGCGCGGCCAGGGAATTGACCAGGATGAATGCGCTGGTGGTGGCGGCGACCACCCTGCTCTCCGCCCAGCCCGCCAGGTGCATGACCGGTGCGAGATAGATGCCGCCGCCGATCCCGGTGACCCCGGCCAGCAGGCCGAGCACGGCGCCGATGGGCGTAGCGATCCACCAGTCCACCCGGTTTTCCGGTTGCCGGCCCCGGTCCCGGTCCCCGGCAATCGGCTTCAGCATCATCAGGCCGCCCAGCACGAGAGCGGTGCCCAGTACGAGCCGGAACACTTGCTCGGAAACCGCCAGGCTGCCGCCCACCAGGGCCATGGGCACGGAAGTCAGGGCAAAGGGCAGGATCAAGCCCGTCTTCAGGTTGCCGGCGCGGACATGATGGAACACGCCGCCGCTTACCACGATCAGGTTACAGATCAGGGCCACCAGGGGAATGATCCGGTGGTCGGCGCCGTTCAGGACCAGCAGCGCGCTGTAGGTGGATCCGCCGCCGAAACCGGCCATGGCGTACACCAGGGCGGTCAGGGCAAACAGCAGGAACAGCAGGATCAGGTTCAAGGTCAGGACTCCATTTGACCGGACAACACGGCTCGGAACCTGCACTCCCATCGGCCGGCGACACGGCCCAAGGTCAGGTCAGTACAAGGACACGGCCACAGAGGCATCCGGATGGACTTCGCATCGAATGTATCCAATCCCGGCGGACGACTTCAAGCGTCCAATGGCAGCAGGCCGGACGATGGCCGTCTCGACCTGCCGCAGACCGGAGCATCCGGGATGGCACCCGGACTGCGGGATTGCTGTAGAATC
>VYFG01000156.1 GCA_009842505.1 Gammaproteobacteria bacterium | reverse complement strand
CGCAGACGGTGACGGTCGCCGTGGGCGGCGGCACGGCCACCGAGACCGCGGACTATGCGGCGGTGACGGGGTTCAGCATCGAGATCGGGGCGGGCGCGGCGAGCGCGGACGGCGCGTTCGAGTTCACGCCGGCGGACGACGAGCTGCATGAGGGCCCCGAGACCGTCGCGGTCACCGGCAGCGCGGGCACGGTCACGGTGACCCAGGCCGCGCTCACGATCACCGACGACGACGGCCAGCCCTCCTTCGCGGTGGCGGACGGGAGCGCGACGGAAGGCAGCGCGCTCACGTTCACGGTGACGCGCGCGGGCGCGACGGCCAACGCGGTGTCGGTGACCTGGACGACCAAGCCGGACACCGGCGAGGGGGCGACCCCGGCGGGCACCGACGACTACACGGCGCAGACGGCCGGGCAGGCGCTGGACTTCGCCAAGGGGGTGACGGAGAAGACCTTCACGGTGGCGACGACGGACGACGACCTGGACGAGGGCGATGAGACCTTCCTGGTGGAACTGAGCGGGGCCACGGGCGGCGCCGCCATCGGCACCGCTGAGGCCACCGGCACGATCACCGACGACGACACGAAGGGGGTGACGGTGGCGGGCGGGCCGCTCAGCCTCGACGAGGCGGACAACCCCGACACGGCGCTGGTGAAGGAGCACGAGGCCGCCTACACGGTGGTGCTGGACAGCGAGCCGACCGACGACGTGACCGTCGGCGTCGCCAGCACCGACACGGCCATCGCCACCGTCTCGACGTCGCGCCTGACCTTCACGCCGGCCGACTGGAACGACCCGCAGACGGTGACCGTCACCGCCGTCCCCGACGCCATCGACAACACCGGCGACCGCCGCGCGGTGACGGTGACCCACACCGTGACGGCCGGAACATCGGACTACGGCGGGGTGACCGCGGCCAGCGTGGCCGTGACCGTCGCCGACGACGACGCCGCGCCCGGCGGCATCACGCTCACGGTGTCGCCGACCGCGGTGGGCGAGGCGGCCGGGAAGACGAGCGTCACGGTGACGGCGACGGTGGACGGGACGACCCGCTACGCGACGGCGCAGACGGTGACGGTCGCCGTGGGCGGCGGCACGGCCACCGAGACCGCGGACTACGCGGCGGTCACCGGGTTCGCCATCACGATCGCGGCGGGGGCGGCCAGCGCGGACGGGACCTTCGAGTTCACGCCGGCGGACGACCAGCTGCACGAGGGCGCCGAGACCGTCGAGGTCACCGGCAGCGCCGGCGCGGTCACCGTCACCAGGGCCGACCTCGGGATCACCGACGACGACACCCAGCCCTCCTTCGCGGTGGCGGACGCCACGGCCACGGAGGGCGGCGCGCTCACCTTCACGGTGACGCGCGCGGGCGCGACGGACGACGCGGTCGCGGTGACCTGGACGACCAAGCCGGACGGGTCCGGGACGACCCCGGCCACGACCGACGACTACACGGCGCAGACGGCCGGGCAGGTGCTGAGCTTCGCCAAGGGCGACGTCACCAAGACCTTCACCGTCGCCACCACGGCGGATGACGTGGACGAGGCCGACGAGACGTTCCTGGTGGCGCTGAGCGGGGCGACGGGCGCCACGATCACCACCGCCGAGGCGACCGGCACGATCACCGACGACGACACGAAGGGGGTGACGGTGGCGGGCGGGCCGGTGAGCCTGGCCGAGGCGGACAACCCCGACACGCCGGACGAGAAGGAGCACGAGGGGGCCTACACGGTGGTGCTGGACAGCGAGCCGACGGCCGACGTGACCGTCGGCGTCGCCAGCGGCGACACCGCCATCGCGACGGTCTCGGCGTCCAGCCTGACGTTCACGCCGGCGAACTGGGACGAGCCGCAGACGGTGACGGTGACCGCCGTCGCCGACGCCATCGACAACAGCGGGAACAGCCGTGCCGTCACCGTCACCCACACGGTCACGGCCGGGACGTCGGACTACGGCAGCGTCACCGCGGCCAGCGTGGCCGTCACCGTCGCGGACGACGACGCCGCGCCGAGCGGCATCACGCTCACGGTGTCGCCGACCGCGGTGGGCGAGGCGGCGGGCCAGACGAGCGTCACGGTGACGGCGACGGTGAACGGGACGACGCGCTATGCGACGGCGCAGACGGTGGCGGTGAGCGTGGGCGGGGGCACGGCCACGGAGACCGCGGACTACGCGGCGGTGACCGGCTTCACCATCACGGTCCCGGCGGGCGCGGACAGCGCGGACGGCGCGTTCGAGTTCACGCCGGTGGACGACGGCCTGCACGAGGGCGCCGAGACCGTCGAGGTCACCGGCAGCGCCGGCGCCGTCACCGTCACCAAGGCCGACCTCGGGATCACCGACGACGACGGCCAGCCCGCCTTCGCGGTGGCGGACGCGAGCGCGACGGAAGGCGGGACGCTCACGTTCACGGTGACGCGCGCGGGGGCGACGGACAACGCGGTGTCGGTGACCTGGAAGACCAAGGCGGATGCGGACGGGACGAACCCGGCGGGCACCGGCGACTACACGGCGCAGACGGCCGGGCAGCAACTGAACTTCGCCAAGGGCGACACCGCCAAGACCTTCACGGTGGCCACCACGGCGGACGACGTGGACGAGGCCGACGAGACGTTCCTGGTGGCGCTGAGCGGGGCGACGGGCGCCACGATCACCACCGCCGAAGCCACCGGCACGATCACCGACGACGACACGAAGGGGGTGACGGTGGCGGGCGGGCCGGTGAGCCTGGCCGAGGCGGACAACCCCGACACGCCGGACGAGAAGGAGCACGAGGGGTCGTACACGGTGGTGCTGGACAGCGAGCCGACGGCCGACGTGGTGGTGAACGTGGCGAGCGGGGACACGGGAATCGCGACGGTCTCGACGTCGAGCCTGACCTTCACGCCGGACGACTGGAACGAGCCGCAGACGGTGACGGTGACCGCGGTGGACGACGCCATCGACAACAGCGGCGACAGCCGGTCGGCGACGGTCACCCACACGGTGACGGCCGGGACGTCGGACTACGGCGGCGTCACCGCGGCCAGCGTGACCGTCACCGTCACCGACGACGACGCCGCGCCGAGCGGCATCACGCTCACGGTGTCGCCGACCGCGGTGGGCGAGGCGGCGGGCCAGACGAGCGTCACGGTGACGGCGACGGTGAACGGGACGACGCGCTATGCGACGGCGCAGACGGTGGCGGTCGCCGTGGGCGGGGGCACGGCCACGGAGACCGCGGACTACGCGGCGGTCACCGGCTTCAGCATCGAGATCCCGGCGGGGGCGGCGAGCGCGGACGGGACCTTCGAGTTCACGCCGGTGGACGACGACCTGCACGAGGGCGCCGAGAGCGTCGAGGTCACCGGCAGCGCGGGGTCGCTCACCGTCACCAAGGCCGACCTCGGGATCACCGACGACGACGGCCAGCCCGCCTTCGCGGTGGCGGACGCGAGCGCGACGGAAGGCGGGACGCTCACGTTCACGGTGACGCGCGCGGGGGCGACGGACAACGCGGTGTCGGTGACCTGGAAGACCAAGGCGGATGCGGACGGGACGAACCCGGCGGGCACCGGCGACTACACGGCGCAGACGGCCGGGCAGCAACTGAACTTCGCCAAGGGCGACACCGCCAAGACCTTCACGGTGGCCACCACGGCGGACGACGTGGACGAGGCCGACGAGACGTTCCTGGTGGCGCTGAGCGGGGCGACGGGCGCCACGATCACCACCGCCGAGGCGACCGGCACGATCACCGACGACGACACGAAGGGGGTGACGGTGGCGGGCGGGCCGCTCAGCCTCGACGAGGCGGACAACCCCGACACGGCGCTGGTGAAGGAGCACGAGGGGGCCTACACGGTGGTGCTGGACAGCGAGCCGACGGCCGACGTGACCGTCGGCGTCGCCAGCGGCGACACCGCCATCGCGACGGTCTCGGCGTCCAGCCTGACGTTCACGCCGGCGAACTGGGACGAGCCGCAGACGGTGACGGTGACCGCCGTCCCCGATGCCATCGACAACAGCGGGAACAGCCGTGCCGTCACCGTCACCCACACGGTGACGGCGGGGACGTCGGACTACGGCGGCGTCACCGCGGCCAGCGTGACCGTCACCGTCACCGACGACGACGCCGCGCCGAGCGGCATCACGCTCACGGTGTCGCCGACCGCGGTGGGCGAGGCGGCGGGCCAGACGAGCGTCACGGTGACGGCGACGGTGAACGGGACGACGCGCTATGCGACGGCGCAGACGGTGGCGGTCGCCGTGGGCGGGGGCACGGCCACGGAGACCGCGGACTACGCGGCGGTCACCGGCTTCAGCATCGAGATCCCGGCGGGGGCGGCGAGCGCGGACGGGACCTTCGAGTTCACGCCGGTGGACGACGACCTGCACGAGGGCGCCGAGAGCGTCGAGGTCACCGGCAGCGCGGGGTCGCTCACCGTCACCAAGGCCGACCTCGGGATCACCGACGACGACGGCCAGCCCGCCTTCGCGGTGGCGGACGCGAGCGCGACGGAAGGCGGGACGCTCACGTTCACGGTGACGCGCGCGGGGGCGACGGACAACGCGGTGTCGGTGACCTGGAAGACCAAGGCGGATGCGGACGGGACGAACCCGGCGGGCACCGGCGACTACACGGCGCAGACGGCCGGGCAGCAACTGAACTTCGCCAAGGGCGACACCGCCAAGACCTTCACGGTGGCCACCACGGCGGACGACGTGGACGAGGCCGACGAGACGTTCCTGGTGGCGCTGAGCGGGGCGACGGGCGCCACGATCACCACCGCCGAGGCGACCGGCACGATCACCGACGACGACACGAAGGGGGTGACGGTGGCGGGCGGGCCGCTCAGCCTCGACGAGGCGGACAACCCCGACACGGCGCTGGTGAAGGAGCACGAGGCCGCCTACACGGTGGTGCTGGACAGCGAGCCGACCGACGACGTGACCGTCGGCGTCGCCAGCACCGACACGGCCATCGCCACCGTCTCGACGTCGCGCCTGACCTTCACGCCGGCCGACTGGAACGACCCGCAGACGGTGACCGTCACCGCCGTCCCCGACGCCATCGACAACACCGGCGACCGCCGCGCGGTGACGGTGACCCACACCGTGACGGCCGGAACATCGGACTACGCCGGGGTGACCGCGGCCAGCGTCGCGGTGACCGTCGCCGACGACGACGCCGCGCCCAACGGCATCACGCTCACCCTGTCGCCGGCCGCGGTGGGCGAGGCGGCGGGCCAGACGAGCGTCACGGTGACGGCGACGGTGAACGGGACGACGCGCTATGCGACGGCGCAGACGGTGGCGGTCGCCGTGGGCGGGGGCACGGCCACGGAGACCGCGGACTACGCGGCGGTCACCGGCTTCAGCATCGAGATCCCGGCGGGGGCGGCGAGCGCGGACGGGACCTTCGAGTTCACGCCGGTGGACGACGACCTGCACGAGGGCGCCGAGAGCGTCGAGGTCACCGGCAGCGCCGGCGCGGTCACCGTCACCAGGGCCGACCTCGGGATCACCGACGACGACGGCCAGCCCGCCTTCGCGGTGGCGGACGCGAGCGCGACGGAAGGCGGGACGCTCACGTTCACGGTGACGCGCGCGGGGGCGACGGACAACGCGGTGTCGGTGACCTGGAAGACCAAGGCGGATGCGGACGGGACGAACCCGGCGGGCACCGGCGACTACACGGCGCAGACGGCCGGGCAGCAACTGAACTTCGCCAAGGGCGACGTCACCAAGACCTTCACCGTGGCCACCGCGGACGACGACCTGGACGAGGGCGATGAGACCTTCCTGGTGGAACTGAGCGGGGCGACGGGCGGCGCCGCCATCACCACCGCCGAGGCGACCGGCACGATCACCGACGACGACACGAAGGGGGTGACGGTGGCGGGCGGGCCGC
>VYFG01000096.1 GCA_009842505.1 Gammaproteobacteria bacterium | reverse complement strand
ATTCCTGATTGCCCGACCCCCCCCCGCCGTGCCGGCAGACGGCGGAGATGCCCGTTGAAAGGATTGGAGACCGGTGCGGCAGACCCTGAAGATTCCTTCAGGTGGCTGAATCAGGCGATCATGGAGTGGCCCGACAGGGCGATCGGCTGTTGCAGCACTTTCCATTTGTTTCCATTCCCATTTATTCGGCCCCCGTATTGGGGCGCTTCCGGCCCGTTCGGCGCCGGCCTGCCTGACTGAGGTACTCCGGGACTTCGGCGATGCCGTCCGTGAGCGTATCGCCATGGCTCCGCGCCATCGGTCTCAATCCCCTGCAAGCGCTTCGATCGGATTCAGTTTCGCTGCCTGGCGCGCGGGCTGGAACCCGAACAGCAGTCCCATGAAAGTCGCGGTGGCGATGCCGCTCATGACGGAGAACATGGAAATGGAGAATTCCCAGCCGATGAACCGGCAGATGGCATAGGTGGCGAGGAGGCCGAGCAGGACGCCGAGCAGGCCTCCGGCCGTCGTCAGGATCGCCGACTCGACGAGGAACTGGCCCTGGATGTCCCGGCGCCGGGCGCCGATCGCGCGCCGGAGCCCGATCTCGCGGCGCCTTTCCACCACCGAGACCAGCATGATGTTCATGATGCCGATCCCCCCGACCACGAGCGAGATGCTGCCGACTGCCGCGAGCAGCAACGTGAATATCCGCATCTGGGATTCCATTTGGGCGATCAGCTGCCTTGCGCTGACCGCATCGACGTCAAGGCCCGGGTCTTTCCCGTGAAGGTACGCCTGGACCTCATCGGTTGCGGCGTCGTGTCCGGCATCCGTATCGAACCTTGTGACGACGACATCGATTTCCGGGGACGCGAGGACCCGTTCGGCCGTGGACATGGGAACGAATACCGACTCGTTGGCCATGAGCTGAAAAGGCAAGGCGTAGCTTTCCTGATGGAAATCCAGCACGCCGACGACGGTGAACACGTGCTCGTTGACTTCGAGCAGTTCCCCGACGGCCGTTCCGGCGCCGGCTTCCCGCATCCTCGCGGCGATGCCGGAGCCGACCACGCAGAAGAACCGGCCGACGTCCAGGTCGGAAATGAAGCGGCCGGATGCCGCGGACAGCTGGTTGATGCGCGCGAACGTCTCGGTCACGCCCTGGATGCTTTCATTCCCGACCTTCCTTCCCTGATATCGGAAGCTGCCATGGCCGAGGATTCTCGGGGCGGCCAGGCGGATTGAATCGACTTCCGCCGACAGGCGCTCGACGTGGCTCCATTCCAGAACGCCCGCGGGATGACCCGGGGAGCCCTGGTCGTGGGATTTGCGCAGGACCATGATGTCCGTGCCCAGCGCCTCGAACTCTTTCCGGGCCTGCGCCTTCGCAATCTCGCCCAGGGAGATCATCGCGATGACCGAGGAGATTCCGATCATGACCCCGACCAGGCCCAGCAGGGTGCGCAATCTGGCCTTGCGGAGGCTCTCCACGGCTTCCCGGGCATTGGCCCGGACGATGGAGGCTATTCTGGCCATTTTCCGCGATTCGGGCCGCCGGCGCCCTGGACGGCCGCCCGGGCCTGAGCGCCGGTTTCCACGACGGGACCTTCGCCTTCGACGGCACCGCAAGGCGGGTTCCGCGAATGGGACTCGGATATCCGTCCGTCCCGGATGCGCACCTGGCGGATGCAACCGCGGGCCACGGCAGGATCGTGGGTGATGATCAGGATCGTGACGCCATGCGAGCGGTTGGTCTCGACGAGCAGTTCCATGATGTCCGCCGCCGTGTCGGTGTCCAGGGCGCCGGTCGGTTCGTCGGCAAGCAGCACGGCCGGATCTCCGGCCAGTGCCCGGGCGATGGCGATTCGCTGTTTCTGGCCCCCGGACAGCTGGTCCGGCCGGTGGCCCGCGCGGTGGTTCATCCCGACCCGTTCCAGGATGGCCTGCGCCCGGCGCTTCATTTCCGGCCGCCTCGCGCCCCGGTAGACGAGGGGGAGGCATATGTTTTCCAGTGCGGTCAACTGCGGGAGCAGCTGGAAGGACTGGAACACGAAGCCGATGTGCCGGTTCCGCATATGCGACAGCCGGTCGTCCCGCATCCGGGAGACGTCCTGGCCGTTCAGGAAGTATGTCCCCGACGTCGGGCGGTCGAGCAGGCCGATGATGTTCATCAGCGTGGTCTTGCCGCTGCCCGAGGGTCCCATGATGGACACGAAGTCCCCGGCTCCGGCCTGGAAATCGACGCCCCGCAGCACCTCTGTCTCCACCGGGCCGATCCGGTAGGATTTGCGGATGCCGGTCAGGTGCAGCATCCGGGCATTGCCGGGCGCGCCGGGCCCGGAAAGGGATTCCCGGGCCGGCACTGGCGATATCCCCACCCCGGCATGGACCGGCCCGCGAGGATCACGTCGCCACCGCGACGACCTCGTCGCCGGCCTCGATTCCCTCGACCACTTCGACCGAGTCCAGGGATGTGACGCCGAGTTCGACGCTGCGCGCCTCGATCTCTCCGGTACGCCTGTCGACCACATTCAGCCAGTACTTCCCGTCGTGCCGCCTTACGGCCTCTATGGGGACGAGCAGGGCTTCCGGGTTGTCGTACGTGACGATCGTCACATGGGCCGACATGCCGACCCGCAGGAGCCTGCGGCCGGTTTCCTCCAGCCGGTCCAGCGCAATCGAAATCCCGAACCGGGGAGCCCCGCCCTGCCGCGCCGGGCGCCGGGCGCGGGAGGCGACGTGACTGACCGCTCCGTCCAGTCTCATTCCCGGAAACCCCGGGCCGGTGACCCGGGCCGGCTGGCCGGGCCGGATGTTGCCCACGTCGATCTCGTCCACCTGGGTGGCGACGGAGACGCGCTCGAAGTTCGCGATGGTCAGCAGCAGTTCGCCCTGCGCAAGCGAGCGGCCCGGGGCAAGGGGCTTGCCGTCGCCTGCAGCCGGGGCCTGGACGATGCCGGAGATCGGGGCGTGGACGACATCGTGGGCCAGCTTCTCCCCGAGCTCCGCCAGCCGGGCCCTTGCGTTCTCCACTTCCAGGGCGGCGATCCGCTTCGCGTCCTCTCCGCCCTTGGCCCGGGTCGCTTCCAGTTCCTGAACGGCGGCATCGTAGTCCAGCAGCCGGCTTTCGTGGTTCTGACTCGCCTGTTCATGCTCGGATGCGGGAATGATGCCCTGCTCCAGCAGCAGGGCGGTTCTCTCGAGAAGGGTCCTGGCATTGCCGAGCGAAATCCTCGCCCGCCTGAATCTCCGTTCGGCGCCGGCGTATTCGGTGCCGCTCTCCCATTCCTCGAGATCCGCGAGGGCATCCAGTTTCCGGATATGGTCGACCTGCGCCTGGCGGTGTTCGGCGACGATCTTTCCGGTGTCCAGGCCGACCAGCCTGTCGCCCTTTTCCACCGGGTCGCCGATCCGCGCATGGACCGCGACGACATGGCTCTCGATCGGGCTGACCACCTCGACGATTTTCCCCGGCGCCAGGTTGCCCCGCAACGAAATGGTCGAGCTGAACCGGCGCGGCTCCACGACGAGGGTCGGCAGTGGCGCCGGCCCGCCGGCCGCGATGTCCGGGCCGCCGGCCGAGGCAACCGAATCGATCAGCGAATGGACCGGTCCGAGACCGAAGTCGCCGAGAGGCTGCAGATAGCGGATTCCCACCACCATGAACAGGCCGATGACGAGGAATGTCGCCATGCCCCTTGCCACCTGGATCTTCTTCAGCATCTGCGACAGCATGGCATTGCGGCTCTCGATTTCGCCGTAGGCCTTCCGGAGCTTCCCGTGCTGGGCCTCTATCTCCTTCGCCAGGCGCAGTTCGTTCTCCCGGAATTCCCGGATCTCGGTCATGTCGGTGATGACCGCGATGACGCCGGCCCGGTCGCCCCCGCGCGCCGCATCCAGGTAGGATATCGAAACCGCCAGCGAGCGCGTCCTGCCGTCGATGCGGACATCCGTCACGTGCCGCTCCATCGAACTGCGGCTCAAGGCCGCGTCCAGGACGATCTGGGTGAATTCGTCGAACCCCTCCGTTTCGACGAAGATCTCCCCGAACGTCCGGCCGACCGTGCCGTCCCGCCGCAGTCCCAGTATCCGGCACGCCGCGTCGTTCAGGGTCCGGACCGTGCCGTCGAATCCCACCACCAGCACGCCGTCGAGGAGATTCTCGAGAATCTCCCGGTAGACCGCGGAATCGGGCTCGTTCACTCGCCAACCGCCTCCAGGGCGATCCCCCGGGACTCCAGGATCAGGCCCGTCACGCCGTCCAGCCGGGTCAGGGCGTTGAGCCAGCCTATGGTCGCGTCCAGTTCATCGTTCTGCGCGGCGACCAGCCCGTCTTCGGACGCGGCGACCTCGAACGTGGAAGACAGGCCCTGGCCGAACTTGATCTGCTCGATCGCGAGATTCTCGGCCGCAAGCGCCCGCGCCTTCCGGGCCAGGTCGATGAGCCGCAGGCCCACCTCCACGTCATTCACCGCCTGGCGCACGGACAGGCGGATCGACTCCCGCAGTTCCTCCAGGTCCCGGCGCGCATTGTCCAGGCCGTTGCGTGCCTGCAGCAGCTGCAGTTCAGGAGAACGGTCGTTCAGCGGGATGGTCATGTCCAGCCGCGCGGCCCTTTCGGACCGGCCGGTGCCCTCGTCCCTGGAGAGCCGTACCGCGAAAGACAGGTCCGGCAGCCGGTTGTTCTCGGCAACCTCGAGATCGATCCCCGCGATCTCGACCGCCATCGCCGCGATCCGGATTTCGGTGCGGTGCCGGAGCGCGGCGCCGATCCGGTCCTCCAGACCGACCGCCGCTCCGGCGGGCGTGGGAACCGGTTCCCCGCCAAGGCCGTTCCGTGGCCGAATCCGGGCCGTGTCCTCCAGGTCCAGCAGGTTCATCAACGCCAGATTCGCCGATTCCAGCCCGTTGCGCGCCCGCAGGAGCGCCAGCTCCCGATTGGCGATGCTTGCCTCGGACCGGGTGATTTCCCGCTGCGCCACCCGTCCCGCGCGGATCAGCGCGCGCGTGACCTCCAGCTGGTCCCGGGCGCGCCGCAACGACGCCTCGCTGATCTCGACCTGACTGTGCGCCTGGATCAGCCCGCGCCAGGAAACGACGATCGAGGAAACCAGGTCCGCGGCGGCCTGGCGGTATTCCAGCAGGCCGATCCTTTCCTCGATCCGGGCCTTTCGCAGCGAAGCGGTCCCCACGGCGGTGCCCGCCCCCTTCAGCAACGGCTGGGAAAAGCCGAGGGTCGCCGGGGAGGACCTTCCCGGGTCGCCCGATACGTTCCGGTTCCAGCGAAGATCGAGCCGGCCGCCGGTGGGCACCCCCAGGCTCACCCGGACCCCCGCGTCGGCAAAGCCCGTTTCCCCATTGGCCTCCACCGAGGAATCCAGGGAGTACACGGGACGGAACCGGTCCCCCGCCACCCCGGTGGAGAGCTTCCGGGCTTCCCGGTCGAGTCGTCTGCCTGCCAGGTCCCGGTTGCGTTCGAGACCGAGTTCCAACGCCTCCTCGAGCGACAGCTCGATGCCTTCGCCGGCACGGGAGAGGAATTCGCCGGTCGCCGCCGGCACGACAAGGAACGCGACCAGAATCGATGCCGAGGTCCAAAGCAGGCGTTCAACGGAAACCCTGCAGCGCATGGCTTCGTGTCCGTTGCAGGGATTCGGGGCAACCTGCGGTGACGGGAAACGCAATTCGCGGCCCGGCCGCGCGAATCCGGCAGGATCCCCTCACCTTGCCGCAGCCGCCGTTGTGCTCGACAGGGCGCCTATGGGGTTCATATGGGTTTTCCGGCATACGCAATGACTCGCGGACCGCCGGTTCAGGGCGTGTGACCATTGTACGCGAAAATGGCCGCCCACCCCTCCCTGCAAGGACCATGTCGAATCCTTCCAGCCGGTTTCAAGCGGAGGAGTCGTTCCTCCTTCACTCCTCCCTGACCGCCCCGCGGGCCGGGGGGGGGCCCGGGGGGGGGGGGCGCCCCGGCGGGGCGGGCGGGGGCGGGGCCCGGGCGG
>VYFG01000150.1 GCA_009842505.1 Gammaproteobacteria bacterium | reverse complement strand
CGCGGGTCTGGACCACGTAGTATTTGCTCCCGGTCGGATACACCCGCACCCCGAACCCCGACAACTCCGAATCCCAGAACACCGTGTCCTTTTCGACTTTCAGTGCGGACACCGTCCTGCCTGATATTTTCGTCTTCTCCAGCTTCATTTCTCTAAAGTTCGCTTTCAGGCGTCAGAATTGGACACCCGGACTTTTGTTTCCAATGTTTCCCAGCTCTCAAGAAATACTTTCTCACCCCTCCCCCGTCGCCTGCCGATTCAGCATGGAAGAAATACTGGCGCCGACCTTGTTTGCCGATGCCTTCTCGGCATCCTTCATCAGGTGGGCGTACCGGGCCGTGGTCTCCACCTTCCGGTGGCCCAGCAATTCCCCGATCATCGGCAGTCCCTCGCCCAATGCCAGGGCCCGGGAGGCGTAGGAATGGCGCAGGTCATGAATCCGGACCTTTTTCAGGTTCGCGAATGAACAGATCCTCCGCCAGTGATGATCCATGGAACCCGGGCCCAGATGATCTCCCGGGCGGTTCCCGGCAATCACCCAGGGGTTGCTGTCGATTCGGGAAATTTCATTCAATACCGCAATGATCGCCGGTGCCAATGGCACATGCCGAAGTCCCGTCTTCCCGTCCCTCAGGTGCACCATCCCCGACGACCGGTCGATGTCGTCCCACTTCAGGGTCAGGACCTCGTCCTTCCTGCACCCCGTCAGCAACAGAAGACGTATGGCATGGATGACCGGCAGGTACACGGAGCCATCATCTTCCGCCTTGTCCAGCGCATCCCCCAACCTTCTGTATTCTTCAGAAGATAAAAAGCGTTCCCGGGGCTTTTCCCTGTAGGGCCGTACGGAACGGCACAGGTCCCTGCCTGGCGGCATCATCTCCCAGGCCTCCGCAAGGCGGAACATCCCCGAAAGCACCTTCACCACCCGGTTCGCCTGGAAGGGTGTCATCCGCAACTTGTGATGCAATCCCGAGATGTGGGAGCGTTCCAGCTCCGAAAGACGGAAGGAACCCAGTTCCGGCACTATATGAACCCGGATCAGGGATTCGAAGGAAATGATGGTCGAGGGCTTGCAGTTGACCCTGACATGGGACTCCATGTACCGTTCGGCCAGATCACACACCGTGGGTTCCGGCGCTTCCGGAGGGGGATCCGGCGAAAGGCCCCGCTTGATCCGGTCGATGGCGGTGACCGCGTCCCGGCGGGCCTTTTCGGGAGTGACTTCGCCGAAACGGCCAAGGGCCTTGCGTTTGGGTTTTCCCGAAGGTCCCCGGACCTGGACGCACCAGACCTTGCGGCCGGAGGCATAGACCCGGACCCCGAACCCCGGGAGGTCACGGTCCCAGACCACGGTGTCGCCGGAAGAGACATGCAGCGAATCGACGGC
Organism: Gammaproteobacteria bacterium; assembly: GCA_009842505.1. Classification (GTDB taxonomy): domain Bacteria; phylum Pseudomonadota; class Gammaproteobacteria; order Arenicellales; family Poriferihabitantaceae; genus VYFG01. The sequence goes on along the minus strand of VYFG01000150.1, from coordinate 4,658 downwards.
GCGTTTGGTAAGCTTGAGGGGTTGCGGGGCGGCCACGGGCATTCTCCGGAAATCGGTCAAAATCACAGGAGAAATGGTACCCAATCCGTAATCGAATCGCAACCGACTGAGGTCAAATCGAGCCGCTTCAATTAGTGCGATTGACGATCAATGAACAGATGACGGGATAACCAGATCAAACATAACTAGCGGAAATACAATGATTATTCAAAGAATCCGGCAGTCAGTCGTGCGATTTCATATCACTTCCGAATTTCAGGTTGTATAATCCCCGGTCAGACTCATGTGATTATCCCCTTTACCGACAGGGCTGAATACATCAATTGTGCCTATGGAAGTCAACCCGGACCGGCCTTCCGATCCCGGAGCAGGATTCTCCTCAATCTCCGGGCCGGAACCGCTTCCCTGTGTTCCCGTCAAGATGCGGGACACAAACATGCTGCCCGTGGGACAGCCGCTCAAGACGCACCTCCACCTGGTAGACGCTGGAAAGCAGTTCCCCGGTAAGTACCGTATCGGGGGAGCCTGATGCCTGCAGGGTGCCGTCCGCGAGCACCAGTACCCGGCTCGCGCAGGCAAGGGCATGGTCGGGGTTGTGGGTGGACAGCACGATGCCGAGGCCGGCCTCGGAGAGCTTGCGCACCTGCTGCAGCACCCGCACCTGGTTACCGAAATCAAGGCTTGCGGTGGGTTCGTCCATGACGACGATCGGGGTATCCTGGGCAAGCGCGCGGGCAATCAGGGCGAGTTGGCGCTGTCCCCCGCTGATCCGGGTGAACTCCCTCGACGCTAGGTCGCCGATGCCAAGCTGATCGAGGGCCTGTTGCGCCCGCAAGGCGTCATGCTCGCGGGGCGAGGAGAACAGTCCCCGGTGAACGGTCCTGCCCATGAGTACCATGTCGTGCACCGTGTACGGAAAGACCGATTCGTGGGCCTGGGGCACATAGGCGACCCGCCGGGCGATCTGGGTGCGCGACAGCGTGCCGATGTCCTTGCCGTCCAGCACGATGTTGCCGCCCTGGCGCACCAGCAGTCCGAGCAGCGTCTTGAACAGGGTGGTCTTGCCCGATCCGTTCGGGCCGAGCAGGCAGAGCACCTCGCCGGGTGCCACCTCCAGGTCCACGTCGCGTCCGACGGGCTGGCGGGGATAGCCGAAACCGAGCTGCCTTGCCGCGAGGGTGGTCACCAGCTTCTCCTGCCGGTGGCGAGCAGCCAGATGAACACCGGCGCGCCGACGAAGGCCGTGAGCACCCCAAGGGGCGTTTCGGTTTCCGCCAGGGTGCGGGCGATGGTGTCCACGATCAGGAGGTATCCGGCTCCCATCAGCATCGCGGCGGGCAGGAGGCGATGAAAATTCGGGCCTACCACGAGCCGGGCGATGTGCGGCATCACCAGGCCAACCCAGCCGATGACGCCAGAGATCGCCACCACGCTCGCGGTCATGAGCGTGGCGGCGGCGACGAAAAGCAGGCGCAGGCGGCGCGGGTCGACACCGAGGGTGGCCGCCTCCTCGTCGCCCAGCGCCATCAGGTTCATGCGCCATCGCAGGAGCACCAGCGGCACCAGCCCGATGATCACCGCGGGCAGGGCGCCCGCCAGGTCGCCGGCCTGGATCCCGGCCAGGCTGCCGAGCAGCCAGAACGTGATGGCCGGAAGCTGGTCGTAGGGATCCGCCAGGATCTTCAGAAGCGAGATGCAGGCACTGGCAAGCGCGCCGAGCACCACCCCGGAGAGCACCAGTACCAGTGTGGGTTCGTGGTTGCGCACGGCCGAGGCGACCAGGTACACCAGGGTGACGGTGACCGCTCCCCCGATGAAGGCGAAGCCCTGTATCGCCACGACCGGCAAGGAAAGGAAGATGCCGAGCACGGCGCCGAGGCCGGCACCGGTGGAAACGCCGAGGATGTCCGGAGACACCAGGGGGTTACGGAACAGGCCCTGGTAGACCGCGCCCGCGGCGGAGAGTGCGGCACCGACCAGCAGGGCGGTGGCGACCCTGGGTATCCGGATCGAGAACAGCACGGTCTCGGCCTGGCTCAACGGCGTCGTGTCGCCGGAGATGATCCGGTTGGCGGCGGAGACGAGATCCGCGCTATCGACGGGGTAGGGGCCGACGAGGACAGCGCCGAATGCGAGCGCCGCCACAGCCAGCACCAGCAGCCCGAAAGTGAAACCCGGGTTCAGGGCAGTGTGCGCCCGCTTGTCCATTCGATCAGCCGGTCAAGTTCCGGTTCCGTCAGTTCCACGTGGTAGAACAGGCGGTAGAAGCGCCGGGTCTCCTCCCGGAGGTCGAAACCGAGCCGCTCGGGGAAGAACAGGCCGGAGAGCCAGCGAAGGCCGATGATCCGGTTGACCGACGGCGGCCGGTCGATCCAGCCGAACGGCGCGGTGGGACTCAGGTAGACGCGCCCCCTGCGCACCGCCTCGATCCCGGACCATAGCGGCTGGTGCCATACGCCAGCGAAGAAGTGCGGATCCCAGGTAATGATGGTGTCGGGATCGGCGACGATCACCTGCTCGATGGATGCCTGGACGATGCCGCGCCGGATTGAGGCGTCACCCGGGTCGGCAACGTTGCGCCCACCGGCGCGTTCGATGATCTCGGTATTGATGGAACCCTTCAGGCCGGTCTCGAGCCCGGCGGGTCCGCGTGCCATGTAGACGCGCGGGCGCTGTTCTGGCGGTATGTCGGCGAGCGCCCTGTCGATCCCGGAAAGCAGCCGCTCGACGTAGCTGGCGAGTTCCTCGGCACGCTCCGGCACGCCGAGAACGCCGCCGAGAAGCCGCAGCGCCTGCGGGGTATTCTTGAACCGTCCGTCGATCAGCAGGTAGGGGATTCCGATCTGTTCCTGTACCCGGTCGGCAAGGGACACGTAGGTGTCCCGCACCGAGCCGAAGTCGACGATCAGGTCCGGTTTCGTGTTCAGGACAACCTCGAGGTTTGCGGAATCTCCGCGCCCGGTGAGCCGGCCGGTTTCCGGGAGATCGCGGAAGGGCGCCGCGATGTAGGACCGTTCATGGTCGCGAAGCGCCCGGGACCACCCGGCTAGTTTTTCGGGTGCTAGTACATAGACAAGGATCGATGCCGGGGGACCGGCCGCGTACACCCGCTCGATGTGCCCGGGAATCTCCACCTGGCGCCCGGCGGAATCCTCGATCATCCTGGCCGGGGCGCTGAAAGGCAACGCCATGCAGGCGAGCATCAGGGGGAGTGAGCGCAGCTTGGACAACAACGGTGGAACTCTCTCCAGTGATTTCGCGTAAGCCCGGGTTCAAGTCAAGCTGAAACGGGGGACTGGCGCGGGTTGCCAGGCCGGGCGAGGCTACATTGTACTCGACGCCGGCGCCCCTTGCGTTCCGCGGGGGTTGACGGTTGCAGTGAAACCGCACTACCTTTCGGCGTGCCGTGATTTGACAGACCGATGAACGATACCACAGACCCCCGCCCGTTCCGCTTCTTCGACAACCGGGAGAAGTACCTTCTTTTCGTCACCACCTGCGGTGAGAAGTGGGCCATCGGCGAGCGCATTGGTGCGGACCTTTGCAAGATCGTCCCTGAACCGCCCGCACTCAGGATGTTCGACGCGGGAACCGGCGACGGCACCGTGATGGCCAGTGTGCTGCGCCAGCTTCATGGCCGCTTCCCCACGGTGCCGTTTCTCGTCGTCGGGAAGGAAATCAGCCTCGAGGACGTGAGGCTCACCTTGGACAAGCTTCCCGACCGGTTCTCCGAACATCCCCAGACTGTCGTGGTGCTCACCAACATGCATTACCGCGAAGCTCCGTGGCTGTGTCCGGCGGACGATGAGGCGCGCCAGCGGGTCAACTGGAGCGAGGTCGCCCTCGAGGGTCATACCGCCCATGAGTTCGACCTGCAGATTGCCGGTCTCCACCAGACCCTGGCCGACGGCTGGAAGGTGCGCACCAGCCCGAAAACGGGCAACCCGGTCTACGTCGAGCCGACCGTGCTCGTGCTCTACCGTTCGGATCACAGGTTTGCGCTCGATTCGGTCATTCCCAGGTTCGGCGAACCGCCGGGTGGGTATGACCTGGTGATCGCGGCGCAGCCCTATCGCGCACGCCATCCCGCGGAACTCAAGGTCCGGCATGTGCTTCAGCCGCTCGCCAAGTCCCTGGCGAAAGGGGGGCGCATGATCACGATCCAGTCGACGGGGCAGGACCCGGGCATGGAGATCATCCGGAAGATCTGGCCCGGCGAGGAACCGTTCCAGACACCGGGACCCATGCTCATGCAGGAGCTGCGCTTGCGGCTCGAGGCGGATTTCCCGGAGCGCGAATACAGTATCGACAGCGAACTGAGCAGCTTCTTCCGTTTCTCCCTGCATGTGATGCCGAACGAGGTCACCGAGAACATCGGCACCTCCACGCGGCTGGCGGCGTGGAACGCCGCCGTGTACGTCGCCCAGATCGACGATGAACGCATTACGGACGCCATGTCCGATGGCGCCTACCTGGATGCCACTGCCGATGTCATCGGACGCCATGGTGGGCTCTGGTTCGTCGACGAGTCGTTCCTGGTCGTTCGGCGCAAGTGAGCGGACCGGAAGATTTTGTCACCTGAACGGCTTTCCGGGGACCGGTTCCGGGCCTCACAACACCCCACATACGACTCAGTCAGTCTTGATCATTCCCATGGA
>VYFG01000099.1 GCA_009842505.1 Gammaproteobacteria bacterium | reverse complement strand
TCAGTTTCACCGCAAGCGGCGCCGCCTCCTTGGGACTTGCCTGGTCGTCGTAGACTACGAGTTCCATCGGCACGCCGTTGATGCCGCCTGCGGCATTGATCTGCTCCACCCCGAGTTGGGCGCCGATCAGGGCGGAATTGCCGTCCGCCGCCGCGAATCCGGTCAATGGTGCGTTGAATCCAATCCTGACTGCATCGGCAGAAGCCGCAAACGGTGCCACAAGCAATACTGCGGAACCAAGAATAAGTTTGGCTAAGGCTTTCATCATTGCTCTCTCATTATGCTGACGAATGTAATTCCCCGTTCCACTCTCATCGAGCGGACGACCCGGAAAGGACATCATAGCATTACTGCCGTCCGGATGGTCCATGAACCAAGCTTTCGATGCGTTCCGCCATATCGGCACTAAGGAAAACAACCACTGCCTTTCGTGACTGCTCCCCGCCCCGAAGGACCGGGCTTCCTGCTTCCAGGCTACCGCGGGCAATCTACCCGTCTTGCACAAGCCCTCACAGGCAGAGAAGGACAGCCCTTCCGCCTTCATCTTCAGGCCCCGGCCCGACAACACGGTATCTCCGGAAGAAATAGAAAGCGCGCCTGCCGCGCGTTTGGTAAGCTTCACGGTTCCACGTCCGGTCATGATTGCAGTTGTTCATGGTCCATGGGGGGTGCTCGACGCACCGGGACGAGGGCCAACAAAACCAAGCTCAAGCGAAGATAACCCTGGAAGAGCCCGTGTCCACACAACGCATCCGTTTTCTCTTTCTCAACATCGGGCACTTCCTAGATCACCTGTTCGTGCTGATCTTCGCCACTGCCGCGGCCCTGACGCTGGTAACGGAATGGGACATGTCCTATGGGGAACTGATTCCCTATGCCACACCCGGGTTTGTTGCTTTCGGTGTATGCGCTATCCCGGCCGGCTGGCTCGCGGACAAATGGAGCCGAGAGGGAATGATCGTGGTGTTCTTTGTCGGCATCGGCGCCACTTCCATCCTGGCGGGATTTGCCGATTCACCGCTCGAGTTGGCGGCATATCTCACCCTTGTCGGAGCGATGGCGGCCATCTATCACCCCGTCGGACTCGCCCTCGTGGTTCAGGGCAGGGAACGCACCGGGGTTCCCCTGGCCATCAACGGCATCTTCGGCAACATGGGAGTTGCGTCCGCGGCATTGATCACGGGATTCCTGATTGACACAGCGGGCTGGCGCCAGGCTTTCATTTATCCGGGGATATTGTCGATACTGGTGGGGATTGGTTTTCTCGGCTTCCTTCGACAGCACCGACAGGTCGCGGAGCCAGCCGGCACTGGGCCCGGTCAAACGGCGGCGGCGGGCCATTCCCGGAACGTTCTGGTCAGGGCTTTCGCTATCGTACTGGTGACCACGGGAATCGGCGGGGTGGTGTTCCAGAGCACCACGTTCGCATTGCCCAAGGTATTCGAAGAACGGCTGGGCGATTTGGCCCAGAGCGCCACTGCAATTGGCGGATACGCCTTTCTGGTGTTTACTGTGGCGGCATTCGCCCAGTTGATCGTGGGCTGGCTGGTGGACCGCTTCCCGATACGGCGGATCTTCGCCCTCCTGGCCCTGATCCAGGCAGTGTTTCTGCTGGCCATGACCCAGCTGTCTGGCATGGCCGCGCTCCTGATTTCACTGGCGTTCATGCTGGCGGTATTCGGGCAGATCCCCATCAACGACGTGCTGGTGGGGCGAATCTCGAAAAGCGAGTGGCGCGCCAGGGCCTATGCGCTGCGCTATATCGTGACGTTTTCGGTGATGGCATCCACGGTCCCGCTGATTGGCTGGGTCCATGGCCGATGGGGCTTCGATGTGCTTTTCCCCATGCTCTCCGTGGCGGCGGTGATGATCTTCGCGGCGGTACTGTTGCTGCCTGCCGGAATCGTGGCGGTGGCTGCGGTGGCTCCAGGCGCGGCGGCAAGGGAAGCCGGTCCGGCCCGACGCTGAATCAGGCGCCCGCATTGTCCGGCGCGCCGGGCCCATGGGGCCGACGCCATCGTTATCCCGATCAGACCCGGCCAGGCCCGCACCGGCGGCAAGCATGTTCGCGAATCCGCGGGATGCCTACTCCCGCGTTCGGTACCCGCATGACGGGAAACGGCATCGCGGGGTCTTCGGACCGGCCAGCCCCGGCGGGATGAATTCAATGCAGGGGCGTGTGGACGGTGTCCCAGGAAGAAAACGGAGTGGCCGGATCGTTGACGAACAACACGATGGACCAGCGCGCGCACAGCTCGCTGACATCCTGTTCCCCGGGCCGGTGCACGACATCGTGCCAGGCGGGCTTGATGCGGCCGCCCGAAGCCTGGAACAGCATCCATGCGGGCATGAAGATCGCGTTGCCGTCCCGGTGGTGCACGTGGGAAAGCGGGTGCGCGTCGCAGCAGCCGATGCGCAGGCCAGGGGCACTGTCCCCCAAGGCCAGTGTGCTGAATCCCTTGTCGAAATGTGCCCGGGCGCAGAACTCCTGCCCCGCACATGGTGAGTAGCACAGGAATCGCAGGATGCCGTCGATCAGGCGGTTGCTCTGAAAAATCCGCTCCCGGTAGTCCGGCAGGCACTGCGTGTAGATGGCGTTCAGGGTGGCTTCCGCCTGGTGGTAGATCTGCTCTGCGGCGTCAAAGAAGCGGTCGACAACAGGTTCCGCAGCCCTCAGGGAAGGACACGGTTCACGTTCCATGAGCACCGGATTCCAGTGAAAAAACAGCTTGGAGTCCTTACGCTCCAGGTCCGTCTTGTCGGTGTATCCATCCGCGCTGGCACGATGGCTGCGTGCAGGAAAGTGCAGTTGCTGCTTGAGTGTTTCCGGCAGTGCCAGGAACTCGAGAAACTTGCCCGCGGCAGATTCGAGTTCAGCCCGCGGCATCACCGAAGGGACAGATGCGAAATTACGCTGGTCCAAGCTGAGATAGAACTGATCCGGATCGAGAAGCATGACGGGGTCCTTTTCGACAGGTCCGGATGGTACCGTATCCCGGGTCCTGTCCGCCAATGCCCGTCTCCCCCATGTGGTACTGGTCGCGATGGGGAACCGGGCCATCCGGTAGCATTGCCATGAACGGAATCCGAACGTATGCGAATGAACCGCGGAATTTCCGGGACGGTGGCCCTGCACCGGGCCAAGCCCTCGCAGCGCTCAACCGTCATCCAAGCGGGTTGCCGGATGGCGACCGTTTCACCGGTTGCATTCGCCGGGCCGGCAGGTTACATACCATGGAATTACCGAATTACAATCAGGATATGCTTCGTCCAGGTAATGCGGCCGGCCTGTTGCTTTCTTGCATTCTGGTCCTGGTGGGCGTCCCGTCATCGGCCGGCGCTTCCGGGATTCAGTCCATTGACGAAGCCCAGAAAGCCTATGCGGAAGGACGGTTCACCGACGCGGCACGAATCGGTGAAGCCCTCGGAACATCCCGGGGATTCGCGCTGGCCGCTGAGTCGCTGTCGATACACGCCCACTACATCGCGGGGGACGACGAGAAAGGCGTGTTGCTCGAGCGTGCCATCGGGCTGGCGAGAAAGGCTATTGACTCCGACCCCGACAACGCGGAGGGCCACCTGCAACTGGCACGTGCCATCGGCAGACGCGCGCAGACGGTCGGCGCGTTCGGGGCGGCAGGCCGGGGGTACGCGGAGAAGATACGCGAGTCGGCGGAAAATGCCCTTCGAATCGATCCCGAATTGGCTGCGGCCCATCTCAGCCTCGGCCGGTGGCATGCCGAACTGGTCGGCACACTGGGCTCGTTCATGGCGCGTGTCCTCTACCGTGCCCGGAAGAAGGATGCCCTCGCCTCTTTCGAACGGGCCCTGGAGCTCGCCCCGGATTCGAAAGCGGGACCCCTGGAATACGCCCTGGGAATGCTGGCTCTGGACAAGACCAAACACCGGGAGAAGGCGCGCGAAATGCTGAATCGCGCCATCGGCATACCGGCGAGGGATGCCTACGAAGAATTTCTCCACGCCAGAGCGATCGAACGCCTCGAAACCCTCGATGCGACCGGCGGTTGACGCGCCCGGCGCACGTCCGCACTGGGTGATGAACGCGCGGTTCTACGCTTTCCTGAAGCGCCAGCCGTACATCGTGCGCCCGTAGAAGTTGAACCACTTCCTTGCTTCAGGGTCCTGAAACGGATAGTCCGCCCCGATCTGCCTCGCCGTGACTAGGCCGGTCACGAAACATGTCTCCTGGCTGTTGACCAGCGTGTGGGCTCCGCAGTGCCAGGTCTGCCTTCTGCCCTGGACGAAGCGGAACAGGTGAACGAGAAAGGCGATATGGAGCACATCATGCACGATGTGCTGAAACCACCATTTCCTGACGACCTTCCCCTCGTCAATGGGACTGATCGGATTGTAGGTCACCAGGCATGGGCGGTCCGATCGTTTCGCCCATGGCTGCTGGTTGTGCATGATGTAGGTGATTTCATAATTGTCCGGCCTTACCCCGTACTGCTCGATGTGGTTGCTCCGGGTGTCGAGCGGCTTGACCTCATTGTCCGGAAGAACCGAAGCGTCCGAATGCACGATCGTATGGTTGTGCAGCTCGCTTTCGTAACGGATCGAGGAAAGCAAGAAGCTCTCCAGGATGGTCGGCTTGTCCAGGATCATCAGCGTCTGGTTCGCGTTGCAGGCGAAGACGACGTCGTCGAACATCTCCGTGTCGCCGTTTTCATCCTCCACGACCACCCCGGAGGGGCGCCGGTACACCTTCCGGACAGGCCGGTCAAGATAGATTCTGTCCCGGAAGTCGGCCGACATTTCTTCGTAAATGCGCCGCGTGCCATGGTCCCATGTCTGCATCGGGGTGGCGGATTCGATATCGAAGAATTCCAGGTACCGGGAAAACAGCGACGCGGGCATGTCGAACACATTCGTCGCCATCAGGAAGTTCACGAACATGGGCTTCAGAATCTTGTACCTGAAATCGCCGGAAAACCTGCCAAGGTTAAGTACCGTACCCATGCTGACGTAGTTGAACGGGTTGAGCGCATTGAGCAACCGGGACCTGGACCGGTTGAGCCGGCCAAACCACTTCATGCGCCCCAGAACCTTCTGGAACCTCTCGATTTCCGGCTGCAGCTGCCTCCTGATATCGGAGTCAAAGTCGTGCGCATAGATTCCGCCACGATACTTGACGCTGTAGCTGAACCTGGTATCGACAAGGTCGATGCCGTGTTGCCGCATGAACAGAAGGATGTGGTGGTATACCGAGGGTATGCACGCGGTGACGGAAATATCGAACGGAATCGAGGTCCCGTCGTTCTGCGGCATGTCGACCGTGATGGCATTGCCTCCGACCTCGGACTGCGCCTCGAAGAGCCGGAAATCATACAGTTCCGGGTGCCGGCGCAGCGCCCAGGCCACGCCAAGGCCCGAGATCCCTCCACCGATAATGGCGACCCTTCTCGGGCCCGCCGCATTATTCTCATTCATGGTACATAATGTATCATCTTCCGCTGGTGATCGGGCTTGAACAGACACCGCCCTGGCGGCGGATTCGGTCCCGGATTCCGCCGCATATGCCGACACACTGATGGAATTTCAAGCGCAGCGACATACCCCCGGACGGAATGGCCGCCTTCCGGGTCCAGGGCATTCGGTGGCCGCGATTGGATGTATCCTGGAATCGGTGTCCCGTTGAAGCCGCCCACGGGTTCGATGAGCCCGAGCATGTCGAATAAAAAGCCGTCACGAACCCCGGACAACCGCACCCACTGGACTGACGCGTCATGTCACCCACCCTGATCGGACTGGTCCTGTTTGCTGCGGTGCTGCACGCGGGTTGGAATGCCATGGCAAAATCCGGCGGGTCGCCGCTCTACAGCATCGCGGCATACCACCTGGTTGCCGCCGCCATCAGCCTGTGTCTCGTCTGGTGGGTCCCGCCGCCCCCCGCGGAGGCCTGGCCCTATATCGTGATATCCGTACTGGTACATAACGCCTACTACTTCACCCTGGGCCAGGCATACCGCAAGGGTGACCTGTCACTGGTCTATCCGCTGTTCCGGGGGTCGGCACCCCTGCTGGTGGCGGGAGGTGCGGCTTGGTTCGCGGGGGAACACCTCTCGGAGAAGGCGCTGGCCGGTGTCTTCCTGATCAGCGCCGGCCTGTTCTCCCTTGCCCTTTTCGGCGGCCTTAGAGTGAAATCCTCGCTTCCGACCCTTGGCTGGGCGATGGCCACCGCGGCCCTGATCGCGGTCTATACCGTTGCGGACGGCATGGGCGTGCGGGCAGTGGAAAACAGCCTGTCCTACATCCTCTGGCTGTTCGCCTTCGAAGCGCTGCCCATCTGCCTGTGGCTCGTGGCGACACAGCGGCAGGCGTGGCTTGGATTCCTTGCCCGGAACCGCGCTCATGCACTGGCCGGCGGAATTGCCTCTTCCGCCGCCTATGGTCTCGTCATCTACGCCATGAGTCTCGGACCCATGGCGCTGGTGTCATCGCTGCGGGAAACCAGCGTGATCTTTGCTGCCCTGATCGGGACGCTGCTGCTCAGGGAACCCTTCGGTCGCCAACGCATCATCGCGGCCACCCTGGTTGCGCTGGGCGTGATCGTTATCCGTTACCATGTCGACCCATGAAAATCTCCGCGATCACCGTCTGGCGGAAGGAACTTCCGCTGAAGAAGCCCTACCGCCTATCCGGCGGGAGGCTGCGCTTCGATGCCCTGGACGCCACGTTCGTGCGCCTGGAGGCGGACAATGGGATCACCGGCTGGGGCGAGGCCACTCCCTGGGGGCACACGTACCTGCCGGCCCACGGTCCCGGCGTCCGCGCGGGCATCGAAACCCTGGCGCCCGCGGTGCTTGGCCTGGATCCCTGCCGGATAGAGCTGGTGGAGCGGGCCATGGACCTCTGTCTTCCGGGGCATCTCTATGCAAAGGCCCCCATCGACATGGCCTGCTGGGATATCGTTGGACAGGCTTTCGGCCGGCCCGTGGCCGATCTCCTGGGGGGATGTCACCCGGACCCCACACCGATCGCCTCCTCGATTTCCACGGGAACCCCCGAGGATATGCTCGGCCTGATTGAGGAGTACCGTAAGCTCGGATACCGTGTGCATTCCGCCAAGGTGGGGGCCGATGCGGACCTGGATATCGAACGTATCCGATTCCTTGAGATGCACCGCCGGCCCGGGGAACGCATTCTGTACGACGCCAACCGCGCCTGGACACGCCGGGAGGCGCTGCTGGTGATGAACGCGGTTGCGGATCTGGGAATCACCGTGGAGCAGCCCTGCGAAACCCTGGACGACATCGCCGCGATCCGGCCTCTCACACGCTGCGCCATCAGTGTGGATGAACGTCTGGAGACTCTCCAGGACATGATCCGTATCGCCGGCGATGGCCTGGCGGAAGTGGTCAACATCAAGCTCAACCGCTGCGGGGGCCTCACCAAGTCACGAAGGATAAGGGACCTGGCACTTGCCCATGGCATCCAGTGCTATGTCATGGCAACCGGCGGCACCGCACTGGCGGATGCGGAAGCCGTACACCTGGCGCAGTCCATTCCGGCGGAACACCGTCTTGCCACCTGGTGCTGCCAGGACATGCTGGCGGCGGACGTGACGGAAGGATCGGGCATTCGTCACGACGATGGATGCCTCGTTGTAACCGGGGCTCCGGGCCTCGGCATCACGCCTGACTTGGCGAAACTGGGAGAGCCGGTAGCGCAGTACGGGAGCCAGAACACGGGACGCCCCCGCAATCTGTCCTGAACCGGCATGGGCCCGCCAGGATCCGCAATCCCCAGCCGGCCGCGGCGCCCGCCACGATGGGACGGTTGAAATGCCGGCCAATCCCGAACAGAATCACCCCTGACTCAGTCCGGGTCTCCCGGAGGAGATAAGCAGACACGTTCCCTGAAACGCTGAATTTCGAGCTGCCTGTATTCACCGGACACCGCAATACGGGTCCGCGGCGCAGTTCATAGGCATTCAGTGGGCATCGACACCACCCAACCATTCCCATCGGGGAAAAGATACATGACCGAGAGAACCGCAGATTTCAAGACCAGGGAAGTTCATGCCGGCGTAGCGCCGGATCCCGTGACTGGAGCCATCCTTACGCCAATCTACCAGTCCACCACCTATGTCCAGGATTCCGTGGACGAGTACCTTGCCAAGGGATATTCCTATACCCGCTCCGGCAACCCCACGGTCGTGGCCCTGGAAAACCGCATCACCTCGCTGGAGAACGGGATCGGAACGGCCTGTTTCTCCACCGGCATGGCGGCCACCAGCGCCTTGATGATGGCGCTGTGCAACGCCGGCGATCACGCAGTGATCTCCGACGTGGTCTATGGCGGCACCCACAGGCTCACCACCCGGGTCCTGAGCCGTTTCGGACTGACCTACAGCATGGTCGACACGTCGGACCCGGACAATGTCCGCAACGCCATCCGTGACAACACCCGTCTGATCATCACGGAAACCCCGGCCAATCCCACGCTCAAGATCTCCGATATCGCGGCAATCTCGGAAATCGCCCGGGGGCGCGACATTCCCCATGCGGTGGACAACACTTTCCTGACGCCCTTCTACCAGAAGCCGCTGGAGCTGGGTGCGGACATCACCTGGCACAGCACCACCAAGTTCATGGACGGGCATAACGTCACCGTGGGCGGCTCGGTCACCTGCCGGGACGAACAGGCGCTGGAGGACATCCGGTTCGTGCGCAACTGTCTCGGCTCCAACATGTCGCCCATGGTGGCCTTCTTCACGCTGCAGGGCTGCAAGACCATGAGTACCCGGCTGGAGGCCCAGTCGGCCAACGCCATGCGGGTGGCCCAGTTCCTGGAAACCCATCCCATGGTGGAACGGGTCGCCTACCCCGGGCTGGAGTCCTTCCCGCAAAAGGCCCTGGTCGACCAGCAGGCCAGCGGTTACGGCTCCATGCTCTGGTTCGAGGTCAGGGGCGGCGTGGAATCCGGCAAGAAACTGATGGATACTCTCGAACTCTGGAGTCTGGCAGAAAATCTCGGCTCGGTGGAATCCCTGGTCACCCATTCCGTCACCATGACCCATGCGGACATGCCGCGGGAGGAGCGAATTGCTGCAGGCATCACCGATGGTCTGGTACGCCTGTCCACGGGACTCGAGGCCGCCGACGACCTGATTGCCGATCTCAAGCAGGCCCTGGACAGGCTTTGATTCCCGGAGGTTATGCCATGAAATACTGCGAATCCATCGTCGAGACCATCGGCAACACGCCGATGGTGAAACTGAACTCAGTCACCAAGGGAATCAAGGGGACCGTGCTGGCCAAGGTGGAATACTTCAACCCGGGCAATTCCATGAAGGACCGCATGGCAGTGAAGATGATCGAGGATGCCGAGAAACGCGGCGACCTCCGGCCCGGCGGCACCATCATCGAGGGCACGTCGGGCAATACCGGCATGGGCCTCGCCCTGGTCGCCATCGCCAAGGGGTACCGGTGCATCTTCACCCTCGCGGACAAGCAGTCCCAGGAGAAGATCGATATCCTGCGCTCCATGGGCGCGGAGGTGATCGTCTGCCCCACCGCCGTGTCCCCGGAAGATCCGCGTTCCTACTACTCGGTCGCCGACCGGCTCACCAGGGAAATCGAGAACTCCTACTACCCGAACCAGTACGACAACCTGTCCAACACCGTGGCCCACTACGAAACCACGGGCCCGGAAATCTGGCGCGACACCGGGGGCAAGATCACCCACTATGCCGCTGGAGTTGGCACGGGCGGCTCCATGTGCGGGGTTGCCAAGTATCTCAAGGAACAGAACCCGGAGATCGTGACCGTGGGCATCGACACCTACGGCTCCGTTTTCAAGAAGTACAAGGAGACCGGAGAATTCGACGAGAACGAGATCTATCCCTACCTCACCGAGGGTATCGGCGAGGATATCCTCCCCGCCAACGTGGACTTTTCGCTCATCGACCATTTCGTCAAGGTCACCGACAAGGATGCCGCCGTGATGACCCGCCGGCTGTCCCGGGAGGAGGGACTGTTCGTCGGCTGGTCCTGCGGCTCCGCCGTGTGGGGCGCCATGGAATGGGCGAAGGACCACCTCGGGGAGGACGACGTCATGGTCATCATCCTGCCGGACCACGGCACCCGATACCTCGGCAAGGTATACAGCGACACCTGGATGAAGGACCACGGCTTCCACGAGGAGCGCATCTATTCCTCCGCCCACCATATCATCGACAAGCAAAGCGGGGAGGACGCACTCACCACCATCAGCCAGGATGCCACGGTCTCGGATGCCATCGGTCTGCTCACCTCCGTCAACGTATCCCAGTTGCCGGTGGTGGACGGTGAAGGGGAATTCGTCGGCAGCCTCTCGGATACGAAACTGCTCAAGCAGCTCATTGAGGAGCCGGACCTGAAAGCGAAAACCATCAGGGAAGTCATGCAGCAGCCGTTTCAGTTTGTGCCGGCGGACACCACGCTGGATGTACTGTCATCCATGATCAACCGCAACAACCCTGCGGTCATGGTGCGCGACGACAAGGGCCTGCCGCGAATCATCACGCAGCACGACCTGCTGGAGTCCATCGCGGACATCTGACCGGTACAATCCCCGCGGACACAGGAAACGGATCCGCCATCCCGCCCGGGGCAACCGCCATGATGCCGGCGGCCGTGCCCTGTCTCCGGGGTTTCCCCCTCCCGGCCGGTGCCGCTATCCGGCAAGATGTTCCATCGCACCGAATCCGATGCCCAGTAGCGCCGCGACGCCCAGGGTTCTCATGAGTGACTGCCGTCGCCACAGGAGCATGACCGCGCTCACGATGCCAACGGCCAGAACCCGCCAGTCAAGGGAATACCAGTCCGGTATCAACAGCCTGACCGGGCCGATCTGCCTGGACGGCAGATCCGTGAACAGGACATGCAGACCAAACCAGATGGACAGGTTGAGAATGACGCCCACCACCGCTGCCGTGATCGATTCGAGGGCGCCTTTCAGCCGCGGCTGTGCAGTGAGCCGGTCGATGAAGGGCGCGCCGGCAAAGATCCACAGGAAACAGGGGACGAAAGTGACCCAGAGCGTGACCAGCGCGCCGGCAATGCCTAGGCCCACCCCGCCTGCCCGGTATCCCGCGATATAACCGACAAACTCCGTCACCAGGATCAGCGGCCCCGGGGTGGTTTCGGCCAGCCCCAGGCCATCCATCATTTCACCGGCGGTCAACCAGCCGTGATGGGTCACCACGTCCTGGGCCAGGTAGGCGAGTACCGCGTAGGCACCACCGAAAGTGACCACCGCGAGACGGGAGAAAAAGTTGCCGAGCTGCACCAGGACATCGTAGCCGCCAATGGCCGCCAGCAGCAAAACCGGTGTCCACCAGACAACCATCCACAGCGCCACCGTCCTTGCTGTACCGGATACCGATCCTCCACCCCGACCGGTCCCGGACTGAGCAGCATCCTGACTGCCCAACAGGAAATATCCCACCAGGCCGGATACCAGGATAATGCCGGGGAACGGAACCGTCAGAAAGAAGATCGCCATGAAGGCCAGGCCAGCGATGAACCAGTGCACGGGGGAGTGCAGCGCTTTCCTGGCCACCTTCAGCAAAGCCTCCACCACGATGACCAGCACCGCGGCCTTGACTCCCAGAAACAGCGCCGCCATGACCGGCAGATGGCCCACGGACATGTAAAGCACTGCCAGTCCGAGCACCACCAGGGCGCCCGGGACCACGAACAGAAGGCCTGCCAGCAGGCCGCCGGGCACACCACGGAGCTGCCATCCCGCATAGGTCGCCAGTTGCATGGCCTCCGGGCCGGGCAACAGCATGCAGAAGCTGAGCGCACTGAGGAACCTTGGCTCATCGAGCCACCGCTCCTCCTCCACCAGAACGCGGTGCATGAGCGCGATCTGCGCCGCCGGACCGCCGAATGACAGGATGCCGATGCGCCAGAACACGGAGAACAGCCGGCGCAGCGGGACGTCCGGCTCCCGGTTCACATGGTCACCTGCAGGGTCCGTGACATCCGTCATGGTTCGTCACTGGCGCAGGACAGGACAGGATGGATTCCGGGTCACGGCCACGGGTACCGGGAACCGTCGCAGGCAGCCTGCGTGCCGCAGACGCGGCATTCCCCCCGAGCAGGGTGACGGACAGGCGGCGGAACGGCCCGGCATTGCGGTCAGGCCGGAGACGGTAAGGAGGTTGACTGACGGCACGACTCGGCCCCCGAGCAGGTTGGGTGAAATCCCGAAACAGAATGCGACGCCTTGACTCCCGTCCTTGGGGCCCTGGACCCCGCGGATGCATTATACGGGGAATCGGGAGAACTTCCAGCAGAAGCAGCGGGATCCGCGGTACCGGCGGAGACTACCGATACGCGGTTCGTTTCAACCCATCCTGCGTTTGCGCCGACAGGCTTCCCGCGGCCTGTGCAACAGGCAATTCTCGGGCCGCGTGGGGGCCGGGATCATGGAATGCCCCAGTCAAAGACGGATGTCAAACCGGTCCCTGATCACCCGGTCCACTTCCCGTGCAACATGCATCGGCCTCGGTCCATCGAGGATCTTCCGGGTCTTTTGCCGTGCCCGTTCAAGGAGATCCTCCGCGCCGCTCTCGCGCCATTGTTCCGGAGTGCTGCGATCCGCCAGTGCCGGATAGAAATAGTCCGTCTGCATCCGGCCCAGGGTCTGGTCGTGACCGAGGAAATGGCCCGGTCCATTGATGCACACCTCCTGGATCACATCGAATGCCAGGGCTTCTTCGCTGACATCGATCCCCCGCGTTGCCCGCAGCACGGATCCGATGAGATCGTTGTCCAGTACGAAGCTTTCGCAGGAGGCGGCGAGGAGCGATCCGTACATACCGGCGGCCTCGTAGATCAGGTTGGCCCCGGCCAGGGCACTCAGCAGTTCGGTGATGCCCTTTTCGTAGCCCGCCTGGTAGTCCGGCATCTTCGAATCCGTCATTCCGGCCGAGACCGCGCAGGGGATACCGTAATGCTGGGCCATCTGGGCACAGGCCGCCATCAACACCCCCTGCTCCGCGCTGCCGCCGGACATGGCCCCGGTGCGCAGGTCGGAAATGAAGGGTAATGCACCGAACAGTGCCGGATGTCCCGGATTCAGCAGGTTGATGTACACCAGCCCCGCCAGTACCTCCGCCGTCTGCTGCGCCACCGCCCCGGCCAGGGTGGCTGGGCTGGTGGCGCCGGCCTGGCCGGCGGCAACCAGCTTGATCGGTGTACCGGTTTCCGCCGCGGTTTCGATGATGCCGAGCGCCTCCTCGGCGAACGTCAGGGGCGGCACGATGAAGCAGGTCGACACGCAGCAGAACGGCCGCGCACGCCATGCCGTTTCACCGCCTGCGACCAGGTGGAACATCTCCACGGCGTCGCGCATGGTGTCAGGGGATGAGAAGCTCGTCCCGACCGGTTTGGCCGTCCCCAGTGTGCAGGCATACGCGGTATTGATCTCCATGTCGTAGGTTTCCGGGATGTCCCTGGCCACCACGGTACGCTGGAACATGTGAATGTTCGGCAGGGCGTCCGCAAGGCAGGCCATATCGTAGAGATCCTGCAGGGTGGAGTCCCTGACGGCGCAGGTCTCGCTGTCAATGACATGCACCGCGGCGCCGGAAGTGCCGAGATGGATCCGGGTGCCGACGGGATCCAGGTCATGCCGGGCATCCTGGCCATGCAGCCTGAATCCTCGTCCCGCCACCGACAGCATGCGCTCCACCAGTGCCACCGGCATCAGCAGCCGGCCCCCTCCGGCAGTCACCCTGCCACCGGCCGCCACCACGGTATCCACGCAGCGGGCCGTGGCACCCTGGATGCCGATTTCCGCCAGGATGCGCAGGGCGGTCTCGTGCACCGCCTGCACCGCATTCTCGTCCAGGGGCTTGTACCGCCCGCCTTCCAGCCCCGGCCAGACGGCCGGGCTGACACCGCCGCCCGCGCCCTCGCTGCGCGCACTTCGGCGGGCGGCCCGCCCGCCCCTAGCCCTCTTCTGGCCGTTCACGCCACTCGTACTGCGGGTGCCATGCATGTCAAGTCTCCGATGCGTTCAAAAAGCGACCGCGCGCAGTGTGTCTCCGGCCAGGCCATCAATTCCTCCAGGTCGGCATCGGAGCCGTGCCCGGCGTTTTGCCGGAACTTCTCCACCACCGCCTTATCGGACACCGGAAATTCCGGTGTACCGGGCGGCAGTGCACAAACGGCCTCCAGTTGCCCCCCGCCCCGCAGCGTGACCCGCATGCGATCCGGCTCAAGAGGGTCGTAGTTCAGTAATGGCCGTGAAGGCCTGAACGGATGGATATTCGTGCATTCGATTAGGCGGGCAATATCCGGATCCTGCCAACGCTCCTGCTCCAAGTCATCCAGGGTGAGGCCTTCGCGGGCCAGCCCCATGGCCGCCACGAAAGGCAGGCTGAACAGTGCCTCGTGCCGGTCCCTGGGGTGGTGGAATGGGAGTATTGCCGCATGGAAGTCCGGCAGGTGCAGGTCGATGGAGTGAATTGCCCCGGCACCGGGGTGCATCCTGGCCAGGTCCAACGCACAACACATGACGCGATGGGTATAGCCACAGCTTGGCCAGGGCTTGATCAGGATGCCGTACTCTGCCACGGCCAGCAGATTTCCCAGCTTCTCCAGGGCGGCGCCGATCCGTTCCGGCGGCACCCCGGCCATCAGGGCCGCGAAACCGCGCGGATGTTCCAGTGCTTCCAGTCTTCCGGTTGCGCCCTGTGCGGCCAATGCGGCGCTGACCACGCCGTTTTCGGCCGCGAATCCGGCCTGCAGCGCCTTGGTGTCCGCACCGAACTGGCAGGTCAGCCCGGAGGCCCGGCTGATCGCGATGGACAGCGCATGGGCGGTCTGGACCGGGGACAGCCCGTGCAGCCTCGCCACGGCCGCCGCAGCGCCGATGGAGCCCAGGGTGGCGGTGGAATGCCAGCCGGCATCGTAATGCTCGAAATTCAGCGCTTCGCCAAGGCGGGCAATGACCTCAAAACCGGCAACATAGGCCATCAGCAGGTCCATGCCCGGGGTGCCTTCTTCCATGACCGCAAGCAGTGAGGGAAACAGCACCACGCTCGGATGGGTATTGCCCGGAATCTCCCAGTCGTCGAATTCGAGGGCATGGCCGGATACGGCGTTCAGCATGGCCGCGGTATGCGCCGGCGCCCCGTGCGCGGTGCCGAACACCCGCGCACTTCCATGATCGGCGCCAAGGGACCGCATGGTCTTCGCGGACGCCACGGCCACCGGCATCCGGGCTCCGCCCAGGATGCACCCGAAAACGTCGACGATGCTGTTCCGGACTGCCCTGCGAACCCCGTCCGGCAGGTCAGGAGGGGCCGACGCCACGAAGTCGCCAAGCAGGTTCAGGGCGGGGCAGGCGGCGTTCACGGAAGTCCGGAGTGAAAGCGGCATCGCCGGAACCTGTCCGGCAAGTCTGCGCTAATGGGCGCGGAAGGCACAGGGAACGCCAGAGATCTATTCCCGCTTCATGACTCCGCGTAGAATAAGTCAGGGCGATATGTAACACCCGTGTCAAAATACTCCCGATGCGACGAAATCCGGTGGTTCCGTGACATGGGCACAGTTCGGTCCAGCCAGGTTCCTGTGATCCGCATCCTCTGGACGGTTGCCCTTCCGCGGCACCCGACAATGCATGTCCACCTGATCCCGGGCACCGGAAAATACAGGGTTGCCGAAAGCTGACATCCTGCTATGGTTGGCACCCGGGCGCGAAGACGGGTCATCCTCAGGAAACCCTGATCGCCGCCGGCACCGCTACAGCATGCCTGCACATGAAATCATCCATGTATCGACCGGAAAACCCATGACGGAACACATCAATGCCCTTGGCCAGCCCATCGGCTTCCCGGTTCCGGACAAGCTGCCAAGGCCGTTTCCCCCGTCGACCCCGATGCGGGGACAGCACTGCAGCGTGGTGCCCCTTGACGCGGACACCCAGGCCGAGGCGCTGTTCGAAGCCATGCGGCAGGACGAGTCAGAGATAAACTGGACCTATCTTCCCTATGACCCGTTTTCCAACCCAGAGGACTATGCGGACTGGCTGCGGGCGTACTGCACCGGCAAGGATCCCCTGTTCCATACCGTGCTGGATGGGAACGGCCGTCCCACCGGCATTGCCAGCTACCTGCGAATCCATCCGGAGGCTGGCTGTATCGAGGTGGGGCATATCCACTTCTCCCCCCTGCTCCAGCGCACCATCGCTTCCACGGAAGCCATGTTCCTGATGATGTGCCGGGTGTTCGATGAACTCGGCTACCGGCGCTACGAATGGAAATGCGATGCCCTCAACGCACCATCGAGACGGTCCGCGGAACGCCTGGGCTTCACCTTCGAAGGGATTTTCCGTCAGGCCACGGTGTACAAGGGGCGCAACCGGGATACCGCATGGTTCGCGATGATCGACAGGGACTGGCCGCGCATTCGTGAATCATTCAAGCGCTGGCTGGACCCGGACAATTTCGACGACCAGGGCCGCCAGCGGCGCCCGCTCAAGACCACGGGCTGAAGCGGCATCAGGCGGAGACCAGCGCCAGCCATAGGAAAAACGGCATTGACACCATCCCGAGCAAGGTCTGCGCCGCGGCGGTTGTGGCGTACAGATCGGCGTCTCCACCCATCATGCGTGCCACGATAAAGCCATGTGCGGCTGCGGGCGTAGTGGCGCAGGCCATCGCCGCCACCAGAGGCACGCCCGACATCCCGGCCGCCAGGCCGAACCCCAGCACCAGTAACGGAAAGAGTACCGACTTGCCCAGCAGGCCGTACAGCATCTCCACCCGCGGCCGGAAAACTGAACGGATCCGAAGCGCGGCTCCCACCGTCAGGAGGCCGATGGCCAGACCCGCCTGGGCAACCAGGTCCACCGCAACCAGGACCGGCTCGTAGACCGGTACGGCGAGCAGATTGAACGCAAGGCCCGTAAACGCACCGAGTACCATCGGGTTGCGTGCCGTTGCCGCGAGGGTGTGACGCCAGCCCGATCCTTCCCGCGCCACGGTTCTTGTGACGACAAGGACATTGATGACGTTCAGGGGCAGCACCGTCAACGCGATCACCAGCGCAACCAGGGCGAGCCCCTCGGCGCCGGCGTACTTGTCCATCACGGCCAGGGCGATAAACGCGTTCCAGCGCGAGGTGGTCTGGAACACGCTGCTGTAGGTTGGCCCGTCCATGGAAATGATCCTGCCGCGCGCGACATTCAGCAGGAAAAGCAGAACGAAAATGATCACCAGCGCGGCGAGATAGGACACGATCAGGGCATCCAGTGACAGGGCCGCGAGGTCCGCGTTGATGAGCGCATGGAACAGGAGTACCGGGAACAGCACCCAGAATCCCAGCTGTTCCACCCCTTCCCACTGCTCCCGGGAAATCACGCCGCAGCGCCGAAGAGCCCAGCCGAGGGCAACGACCAGGAAAACCGGCAGGAGGCTTTCGAATACGGCGACCATCAGCGATCCGGGAGCGCCCGCCTGCCCCACCGGGAGGTAGCGGGAGTGGTGCCGGGGCAGCCCGGCACAATGACGGCTCGTGCGACAATTGCCATGCCCGGGGCACTCGCTACTGTGGGTCCGGTCTGCAGGTCGGGAAGAGACGGTTTCAAGAGCAATGGCCCGGTGTCCGGATTGCGGGTAGTTGACAGACCCGCCATCGGCGGTGACATGCCGATGATGGTGCCTCAGTACCACCGGCGGCTGCGGGCATCATAGCGGCAAACCTGTCCCGGTCAACACGGGTTTTCCATCACCGGTCGATTCCCGGCGGACGCAGCGTGCCCCCTGCCCCGGATCCGGGCAGCGCTCGGTCGGCGAAAATGCCCGAATCGGCTTTACCGGATGAGCGGATGACCGTACCATTGCCCCATGTCAAAACACACCATTACCTGTACCGCCAAAGCCAGAATTCCCACCCGGTACGGCGAATTCCAGCTCTGCCACTACGTCAACTCCCGCGACGACAAGTCCCATCTGGCCTTTGTCATGGGGGACCTCATGGACGGGAAGGAGGTTCTCACCCGGGTGCATTCGGAATGCTTCACCGGGGACGTGCTCGGATCCCTGCGCTGCGACTGCGGCGAACAGCTCGATCTGGCGCTCGGCCGGATCGCGGAAGCCGGCCGGGGCGTGGTTGTCTACATGCGCCAGGAGGGGCGCGGCATCGGCCTGCCCAAGAAGATCGAAGCCTACAACCTGCAGGATGAAGGGCACGATACGGTGGACGCCAATATCCTGCTGGGCCACCAGCCGGACGAGAGGGAATACTCTCTTGCCGCGAGGATACTGGAAGACCTCGGCGTCCGATCGATCCGGCTCATGACCAACAATCCACTCAAGATCCGGGCCCTGGAGGCGGAGGGCATCGCCGTGCTGGAACGGGTCCATGTTGAAAGCACCGTGCATCCGGAAAACGAACGCTACCTGCAGACAAAGAAGCGGCGCATGGATCACCTGCTGTCCCTGGACCAGGGCCCCCGGGACCGGGCGGTCGGAGACTGACTTCCGGGCAGCCGCCCCGAACATCCCGCACCGCCGGGGGCATGCGGCATGGATCAGGGACCGGCGGGCTGGTAAAGTCGCCGGAACCCGCGACCACCACAACCCGGTCAACCCCAGGCAACTGTCCATGGACTACGCACTCGATTACCTGGAAATCCGCGCCGAGGTGCGCAAGCTCTGCACCCGGTTCCCCGGTGAATACTGGCGGCGGTGCGACCGGGAACTCGCGTATCCGAAAGAGTTCGTCCGGGCCCTGACGGAGGCCGGCTACCTGTCCGTGCTGATTCCGCAGGAGTATGGCGGGGCGGAGCTTCCCATTTCCGCCGCGGCGGCCATCCTGGAAGAGATTCACCACAGCGGCTGCAATGCCGCCGCCTGCCATGCCCAGATGTACACCATGGGCACGGTTCTCCGGCACGGCTCCCAGGACCAGAAATCCCGCTACCTGCCGGGCATTGCCGAAGGCTCGCTCAGGCTGCAGGCCTTCGGTGTCACAGAACCCACCAGCGGCACCGACACCACGGCCCTTCGCACCTTCGCCCGCCTGGAAAACGGCCACTACATCGTCAACGGGCAGAAAATCTGGACTTCGCGGGCGGCGCATTCCGACCTGATGCTGCTGCTGTGCCGGACAACGCCGCTGGAGCAGGTCGAAAAACGCACCGACGGGCTCTCGGTGCTCCTGGTGGATATGCGGGAAGTCCCGGACGGGACGCTCACCATACGCCCCATACGCACCATGATGAATCATGCCACCACGGAGGTGTTCTTCGACGACATGCCGGTACCGCGTTCCGCCCTGGTGGGCGAGGAGGGCCGGGGATTCCGCTACATCCTTTCAGGCATGAACGCCGAGCGCATACTGATCGCGGCGGAATGTGTCGGCGACGCGAAGTGGTTCATCGACAGGGCCACGGCCTATGCCTGCGAACGCAGGGTCTTCGGACGTCCCATCGGCCAGAACCAGGGCATCCAGTTCCCCATCGCCCAGGCCTATGCCGGAATGCGGGCGGCGGAGCTGGTGCTGCGGGAGGCGGTCCGGCTGTACGACCTGGGCGAGAGTCCCGGGGAGGAAGCCAACATGGCCAAGATGCTCTGCGCCGATGCCTCCTGGTCGGCCGCCGAAGTCTGCGTGCAGACCCACGGCGGGTTCGGATTTGCCGAGGAATACGACATCGAGCGCAAGTTCCGGGAGGCGCGCCTGTACCAGGTGGCGCCAATATCCACCAACCTGGTTCTGAGCTATATTTCCGAGCACGTACTCGGCATGCCGCGGTCTTATTGACATGGCCATGAACGATTCCGTCACTCGCGTCACATCCAGTCACTGGGGCGCCTTCCGGGTCACCACGGAGAATGGCCGCATAGCCGCCGTGACTCCGTTTGAAAACGACCCGTGCCCATCGCCGATCTCCGGGGTACTGCCGGCTGCGGTGCATCACCGCAATCGTGTACGGAAACCATCCGTTCGCCGGAGATGGCTTGAAAACGGACCGGGCGAGACCGGACTTCGCGATGCCCCGAGGGGGCAGGACGCGTTCGTGGAACTGCCCTGGGACGAGGCGCTGGACATTGCCGCCCGGGAGATCGACCGGGTCCGCGCGAGTCACGGCAACGAGTCCATCTTCGGAGGCTCCTACGGCTGGGCAAGTGCCGGGCGCTTTCACCATGCGCTGGGACAGGTTCACCGCTTTCTCAACTGTGCCGGCGGGTATGTGGCTTCGGTTGCGAGTTACAGCACCGCCGCCGCCCAGGCCATCATACCCCATGTGTTCGGCATGAACTTCCTGAAGCTCCTCTGGGGCAATCAGAACGCCTGGACGACCATCGCGAAGAACACCCGCCTGCTGGTGATGTTCGGTGGGATCAACCCGAAAAACTCACAGGTCAGCATGGGTGGCGTGACGCATCATGAAACCCGGACCTGGTTCGACGAGTTTGCCCGCAGGGGGATCAGACGGATCAATATCGCGCCTCAGAGAACGGACGCGCCGGACGGGGCGGAATGGGTACCCGTGATCCCCGGAAGCGACACCGCGCTGATGCTCGCCCTGGCCCATGTGCTGGAGACCGAGGAACTGCTTGACCGGGATTTCCTGGCGCGCTGCGCCACGGGCTATCCGCGGTTCAGTGCCTACCTCACGGGGGAGTCCGATGGCCGGCCCAAGACCCCGGAATGGGCCGAGGGCCTCACCGGCATCCCTGCGGAACTGATCCGGCAGCTGGCGCGGGACATGGCCCGGGAACGAACCCTGATCACCGTGTCCTGGTCGCTGCAGCGCGCGGAACACGGCGAACAGCCCTACTGGATGGCCGCGGTACTGGCCGCCATGCTGGGGCAGATCGGTCTTCCGGGAGGCGGCATCGGTTACGGCTACGGCGCCATCGGCGGCGTCGGCGTCTCCGTCCGGCGCACCGACGGCCTTACCTTCCCCCAGGGCTGCAATCCGGTCGATATCGCGATACCGGTGGCCCGCATCGCGGACATGCTGCTGAATCCCGGAACGCCGTTCGATTTCAACGGCAGGCGTCTGACCTATCCCGACATCCGCCTGGTGTACTGGTGCGGCGGCAACCCCTTTCACCATCATCAGGATCTTCACCGGCTTCACCGGGCCTGGCAGTGTCCCGAAACCATCATCGTGCACGAGCCGTGGTGGACCGCCACCGCCAAACGGGCGGACATCGTGTTCCCCGCGACGACCCCCTGGGAACGGGAGGACATCGGCTGGGCCCGGGGGGACTCCTACCTGATTCACATGCCGAAACTGATCGAACCCATGGGGGATGCGCGGAACGACTACGATATCTTCAGCGACCTCGCCGTCCGCATGGGTATTGGCGAACAATTTACCGAAGGCCGTGACAGCAGCGGCTGGATCGGCCACCTCTACCGGCAGTTCCAGGAGAACAATGCCGCAAGGGGGATCGAAATACCTGATCTGGAGGAACTCAGGGAACGCAACTGGATCGATCTGCCGGTACGGGGACCGGAACATGCCCTGGCGCCGTTCGCCGCCTTCAGGGAGGATCCCGAGGGGGCGCCACTTGACACGCCCTCGGGGAAGATCGAGATCTTCTCCGCGACCATAGACGAATTCGGTTACGATGACTGCCCCGGCCATCCGACCTGGATGCCCCCGGGAGAATGGCGCGGCAACAGCGGGCGGTATCCGTTGCATCTGGTCTCGCCCCAGCCCGGGGACAAGCTTCACAGCCAACTCGAATGCGCCATCGCAGACCTGCCGGGGGAGCGTCCGGCGCCGGTGACGGTAAACCCGGCCGATGCCGATGCCCGCGGGATCCGCCATGGCGACCCGGTGAAACTCTACAACGCCCGCGGAATCTGCCTTGCGCGGGCGGTGGTCAGCGGGGACATCATGCCCGGCGTGGTGGCATTGTCCACCGGGAGCTGGTTCGAACCCGACGACAATGGAACCGATACCCAGGGCAATCCGAACGTGCTGACCCGGGATGCGGGCACTTCACGGCTGGGGCAGGGCTGCAGTGCACACAGCTGCCTCGTCGACCTCGCCCCGGACGACGGGGACCCGACCGTCCCGTAGCCACAGATTGATGTCGCGATCCTGATTGACGCCGGGCCGGATCTGTCGAATATTGGCCGGCCTGTCCACCTGTATACGGGATACCGCCATGAAGAGAATCTACGATTTCGGTCGCAGGCCGGCGAACCGCAACTACACGGTTGCCGACCTGCAGGCACTGAAGGGCTCGGGAGAGCGGCTCAGCATGTCCAACCCCAAGGATGCGACTGAGATCAGGGCCTGCGTCGAGGCCGGTATTGACCTGTTCGTCATCTGGGACAACCAGGTGGAGGAAGCCCGCAGGATTGCACCGACGCATTTCATGGGTACCGGTATGACCTGGGCACAGTATGCAACGGCGGACGAGATCCTGGCGAACGCCCTGGACCGGATGGAAAAAGGGGCGGACATGTACTACACCCTACGCTCCTACGACATCCTCGAAATGCTGGCGAAGGAAGGCATCCCGGTACACAGCCACATCGGCCTGATCCCGACGTTCAGCCACTGGTGCGGCGGGTTGCGTGCCTGGGGGCGAACCGCCGACGAGGCCATGGAGGTCTACCGCACGCTCAAGCGCATGGAAGACGCCGGGGTGTTCGCCGTGGAGGTAGAGTGTATTGCCGAGGAGGTGCTGCAGGCAGTCAACGACAGGACTTCGATCGTCACCTTCTCGCTTGGTTCCGGCAATGCCGGGGACGCGGTATTCCTGTTCGTGGCGGATATCTGCGGGGAAGACAGCGAGGAGGACACGCCGCCCAGGCATGCCCATGCGTTCGGTGACCTCGGCCGGCTGCACCGGCAGATGCACGAGGAACGCGTCGCCGCGCTGAAGGCGTTTCACACCGAGGTGACCGGCAAGCGGTTTCCCTACCCGGAGCAGTGCATCACCATGCGCCCCAACGAACAGGAAAAATTCCTGGAGGCGCTGGACCGGGAGCAAGTCGCCATATGAATTCCGCTTTCCCCGGTATCAACAGCACTCGATGCGGCCAGCCTGCCCGGGCGGCAGGCCCCGGGTGTTTCGCACCTGAAGAACAGGCACTCCCTGGCCTGTATGGCTGATTCCGGCAGTGCTGCCGATGCGGCAGCGTGGCGGCATCAGAACCCCAGAACGCTGTAATTCCCGTCCACGATCAGGCGGATGGAGACGTACAGCCCAAGCAGCGCGGACAGCACCCAGTATGCATTGAGCGTAAGGATGAAAAAGTACACCTCGCCCAGGCTGATATGGCTTTGCCGCTTTGCCACGAAAAAGCTGACCCAGTAGACAGACGTGACGTAAGCCCATTGCCAAAACAGCATGGCCCCGAGAATGCCCACATAGAGCGCCGGCAGGCAATCCACCGTATAGGCCGCATAAAGAACCAGCGTTGGAACAGGGGTAAAAAAGCCGTTTGCGATATCCACGTTGAAACCGTAGGTCCGGCGATCGGAATAGGAATCATCATACTGGCAGTAGGCCGCCCAGACATCGGCCCAGAGGGTGGGCGACAGGATCCGGGGCAACGGAACCCTTGTGGCGAAGAGATCCCGGGCCGGTGACCGGCCGGTCATTCGCCGGCGTTCACGCCAATATCCGGTGCGCAACTCCACATAATCCCGCCGGAAGAAGAGACAGATCTCCCAATAGCAGACCAGCAGATTGCTCGTGAAGAACAGGATCAGATAGGAATGGATGAGGTCAACGTCCCCGTACGCAAGATAGCGGGCGCCGATTCCGGCAAGAGACACGGTCGAGATGAACAGTGCCACGAACAGTCCCGCAGATATCGTCAAGCGGGCCTGGACTGCATCCTGTTCGGGAGATGCCTGGTCGGTGCGGTGCTCGGGCATGGTTCTTGATGCTCTCGGAAAGTCCTGTGTGGCGGTTCTGCGGTTCCCGGCGCCCGGGTTCAATGGCGAAGCGTGAGGCCCGGCCGGTGATGTCCGAATCCCGTCCTTAAGCGGCATGCGACTCCCCCATCAGTACCCAAAGATACGGAACCGCAGCCTCCAGACTCACCTCCTTTGGAAGACTCCGGGGTTGATTTTGTCATATCAGCCAGATACCGTCGATACACTTCGCAGGTCCAGGCCGGATGCGGCGGCCGGGCAATCACCCCGGGGGCTGCAGGCGGCCTGCCGCCATGCCGAATCTCCGGCGAGGTTTTCCGGGAACTGACAACAAGTTTGAAAAATCGTGCAAGTCACACCAAACAATCGATCGCCCCGCGGGTCCGCCAAGGAGCCGGAGTCCCGTTCCCTTGGAGACATCGCCCCGGATGAAGTGAATACCGTGGTTACCCAATACAAGGGGCTTCACGTTACCGGCCTTCAGCGAAGAAAGGAACGGTACGTGACGCTCGTCAATCACTACTACGACCTGGTTACCGATTTCTACGAGTTCGGCTGGGG
This sequence comes from Gammaproteobacteria bacterium, assembly GCA_009842505.1. Taxonomy (GTDB): domain Bacteria; phylum Pseudomonadota; class Gammaproteobacteria; order Arenicellales; family Poriferihabitantaceae; genus VYFG01. Next base: position 9,888 of record VYFG01000099.1, on the reverse strand, counting down.
CCGGTCGTTTCACTTCGCCCCCCGGCGGCGGGGCGAGAGCTTCCAGGCGTCGCTTCTCAGGCACCAAATGTTTCTGGCTGAGCGGTTGTCCCTTGGGCCGGGGATGCAGGTGCTTGACGTGGGTTGCGGGGTCGGGGGGCCGATGTACAACCTGGCCCGACATTCCGGGGCCGGATTTGTCGGTATCAACAATAACGCCTACCAGATCGAGCGCGCCCGATTGCATACCCGGGATATCCAGTCATTGTGCAGTTTCATCCACGGCGACTACATGCGGATTCCCGAAGATGACAACCGCTATGATTGCGCCATTGCCATCGAGTCCATGCCCCACGCGCCGGACAAGACAGCCGCATTCCGGGAAATCTTCCGCGTGCTGCGCCCGGGCGCCTGCTTCGCGGGCTACGAGTGGTGCCTTACGGAAATCCATGACCCGCGGAACGAGGAGCATCTGCGGATCAAGAAGGAAATTGAAACGGGAAACGCGCTGCCGGACATCGCCGACACGTCGGAAGTCTGCGACGCGCTCCGCGCGGCCGGGTTCGATCTCCTGGAAAGTCGCGATCTTGCCACCGAATCGGACCCGGAAACGCCGTGGTACCGGGCATTGCAGGGCCGTGATTTCAGTATTTCAAGCATTCCGCGCACACCGGCGGGCCGTTTCCTGACGAATCTCACGTTGCGGGCCGCGGAGAGGGTGCGGCTGGTTCCGAAAGGCACCGCCGAGGTCAGCAGGATTTTGAACAGGGGAGCGGACTCCCTGGTCGAAGGCGGCGTGTCCGGTATTTTCACGCCCATGTTTTTCTTCCTGGCCCGCAAACCCGGCGCCCGGGAGATCGACGAATAGGGGAACTGCGCCCGGCCCGGAAAATCGTCCGGCGCTATTTGGAAAGAGGCATAGCCGCGGCTGCCCCCGAAAGTACAGCCCTGCCCCTGTGGTGCTCCGTGGAATCTTCCTCCCTTGGGTATCTCGTGCCGGCGTCCGCAATGGCGGGAGTCGTCAGTTCCAGCCTGGCCCGGCGACGCCGCTCATAGAGACCGAGCGCATGCAGGGGGAAGTACTGCCGGTAGAGCACATAATCCAGCAGGGCCGTGCGAAAGAAGACTCCGGCCATGTCCTGCCTGGGCCAGGACCCGTCTGCATGCTGTGCGCCGAGCAAAAACCGCGCGCCCTTCGAAATCGCGTTCCAGTTCGAGTCCCCCGCCTCCAGGAGCGCGATCATGGCCCACGCCGTCTGGATGATCTGGCTTTCCCCGTGTGCGACGTACCGGCCGGACAGGCAGCCGCTGTGATGCTCACCCCATCCGCCATCGCCGAGCTGGTGGTCCAGCAGCCACCGGCAGGCCATGCGCAATGCCGGGTCACCGGGACGGGCTCCGGCGGCAAGCAGGCCCCGGATCCCGAAAAACGTGCCATAGATGAACTGGACGCCCCACACGCCGCGCCAGGACCCGTCGCATGCCTGGGACCGGCGAAGCCAGTCGTCCGCACGCGTGATCGCCTTGATAACCGACTGATCGGCGATATCCGGAAAATGCCGCCGGCACGCGGCGAAAGCCGCCAGGCAGGAGGCGGTGCACTCGACATAGGAATTCTCTGTCATCGAGTCGCCAAACATTTCGGCCGGGTTCAGCCATTCGAGGCCGAGCACGGAGCGCCGCGCCTCGTAGCTGCCAAAACCGCCATCACGGTTTTGACCACGCAACATGAATCGAACCGCATCGCCGAGCATCACGGCATCTGCGTCCTCGCCCTGGACCGCGGTCAACCCGAGCACCGCTTCCGCGGTACAGTCCGTCACGGGCCAGCCATGCCAACCCCCGGCAAAACACCAGCCGCCCTTGGGGTCGTTCCGATACGCTTCGCGAAACCCTTCGAAGCTTGTACGGATCTGCTGCCGGCGAAGGAAGTCGGCTCCGGCTGACATGGCGCTTTCCACACCATCGATTTCGGGTACGGCAGCCAGCGCTTGAAGGGCGAAGCCCGTATCCCACGAAGCGCTTCTCGCACCGGTGACCCGCGCTCCTTCTTCCTCGTCTTCCCAGATCCAGCCATCCAGCCGCTCCAGCGCCCGGCGGCAGTCGGCATCGACCGGATCACGTAACCACAGGGCAAGGATATTGAGGATTCCGCTGACCGGGGAGATGCTCGTGTGGTCGGTGGTCTGCAACTCCCATTTGATTTGCCGGTTGATCGAATCCAGACACCGGTTACGCAGGCGTTTGCCGTGGTACCGTTCATACACCCTTGCAAAGACGTATCCGGCCCGCAGCCACATGCCGGGACGAGCGTAGAGGTCACCGCCCCGCAAGCGGCCGCCAGCCGCGGAGAAATCGACTTTCGCAAATCCCTGGGGGAAGAGCTCCTCCCTCAACGACGCGATCACAGGGGTCACGGGTGCCTGGAACCGTTGCGGATAGATCGCCGACATCGCCATGTAGATGAGCCGGGTATGGCAGTACCAGTTCGAGGGATGAATCGCGACCCATCGCGGCAATGCCCACAACTCCGGAAGTATAGCGTTGACACCGCGCCAGTCATAAAGGTTGAGCAGCGCCAGCCAGAACTTTCCCCAACTCGGAATTCCGAGAACCCCCTCTGCCTGCAGGAATCGAAGAGCCGGCTCAAGCATCGGATCGTTTCGCCGGATACCGAGCAGTCTGGCCGCCACGTAAACCAGCGTGGTGACGAACAGATGGGGTGGCGAGTGTTCATGCATGCCCCACGCGCCACCCTCAAGGCGGGTTTGTTCGAATGAGCGCAGCACGCGCCGTCGACGATCTGGCTCAAGCGGCCTTTCGATGATGTGGTGCAGCAGCACGTATTGCGCCGTGAGCATGGGACACCAGACCATCTCCCCTTCCCAGTCCCCGTCTTCACGCTGCAGATCCAGCAGGCGCGCGGTTGCACTCCGTAATGCCGGAAAGGCATCAATTGAGGCACTCTCCTTCGGGCGGCCTGGTTGGGTTCCGCGGACTTTCGGTGGCATGGAGATCTGGAACACGCCAGCCAATGAACCCCAGGTTCGACCGTCTATTTCCCCTGTCCTGTTTCTCGCCCTGTACAGTTGCCAAATACTTCGCAAGAGCCATCCGATACGGACAGCAAGCGCATGATTGATGTCCCGGGCCCTGCGCCAGGCAAGCCGGTCAGCGGATCGCGGAATTTGCGCGGAAACCGCGCGGGCCACTGTCCCGAAGAATGCGATGCCCATACGGACCGCGGAGGTGTCTTCACAGGCGAGCAACCGTACGGTCCGGTCGCGGTATGCGGAATTTGCCCGGGCGCTGCGGTAAATCGCGTGCCTGATCGCCACCGCCTCGAGCCGATGATCGGCAAAGACTTCGTAGAGGCCCATGGCGAGAAACGCCGATGTCCGGGTTGCCCGGAATCGACTGGTGGTAAATTCGTGAAAATCCCCGCTCTCGGCCAGCGAAAGCGCATCGCCGAAGCCGAAGGTCATGCCCATCGCCGTCATCGGATGATAGTGCCCGGCAGCATCGCCAATCAGCACTCGATGCGGACTCCCGTACGTCACATGCGGCCTCAATTTGTTTGCCGCAACCTGAAATTGCCTCACCCGCAGTGCCTCCACGAATGCGGGCTGAAGCGTATCCGGCAACAAATCGGTGTACGAGTCCAGCAAAAAGCCGATCCGGTCCCTGGGCGTCGTGTGGTCCAGCGGCACATCGACGATCAGCCGGACATGGTGTTCTCCCAGACGGTAGATCAGAATCGGTCCCGGACCGCCGAGCAGCACATGGCCATAGCCTTCGAGCGGCAGCCTCACCCCGTTCAACACGACCCCAACCGTCTGCGAGCAGATTACCGGGCTGATCGACAGCCCCAGTGATTTTCGGACGACGGAAGCCTGGCCGTCGGCGCCGATGATCCGGGGAGCCGTCAGGGTTTCATCACTGCCGCTGCATGAATAAACGACCTGCCCGTCTTCGACCGTATGCGCCCGGGCCTGAAGAAGCAGTTCAACATCGGGTTCGTTCCTGACGGCCTCGCGCAGGCTGGAGACGAGAGCGGCGTGCTCGCAGGTCAGGCCGCGGGATCCGCCCGGATAGGGAAAGACGATCGGTTCCGTGCGATCTTCCGGAAATACCGCAAATCCCCTGCCCACGGGATCCCGGGTCTGCACATCTATTTCAATCCCGAGGTCGCGCAGTATTCTCACGGCGGGCGGATGCAGCCATTCACCCGCCAGTCTCTGGGCGGCCTTGGGGTTCGCTTCCAGCAAGGCCACCCTGGCGCCCTTTCGCGCATGGGCAAGCGCACACAAACTGCCAACCGGCCCCGCTCCAACGATGGCAACGTCGTAGCTTCGGGTCATGAGGCCGTTCTTCGAAAAACGCCCGTTGGCGAGCGCTGGCGGTAACGGAGTCTGCACGGTTCCTTTGGGCCGGTCACCCAGCTACCGTAGTTCGGGGCGGGAAATGCGGTGTCGGCCTGAAAATCGAACCGGTCGAGAAGCACGGTCCAGATCGCCTTCAGCTGCAGATAGGCAAAATTTTTCCCCATGCACCGGTGTTTGCCGCCGCCGAATCCGATCAGGGCATAGTGGTGCTGCTTGTCCTCGCTGGCGGGTGGAGCGAACCGTTCCGGGTTGAACCGTTCCGGGTCGTCGAATATGTGCGGCAACCGGTGGGAGACCGCAGGCGATACCATGGCCAGGGCCCCGGCCGGCACCGTATAGCCTCCGTATTCCAGGGGTTTGAGCACCTTGCGGATCAGCATGATCAGCGGCGGGTGCAGCCGCTCGCACTCACGCACGGCGTGTTCCAGAACCACTTGCCGCTTGAGGCTCGCCAGGCTCATGGAGTCTGCTTCGGAATAGACTTCCCCGATCTCGTCCCTTATCCGTTCCAGGTATGCGGGTTCCCTGAACAGTTCCAGTGCGGTCCAGGTCGCGAGCACAGCACTCGTGTGCTGGCCTGCGAACAGCACCGTCAGCAGGATGCCGGTAATCTCATCGTCGCTCAACGCCCTGCCATCCTTGTAGCGGGCGTGCATGAGGGTCTGCATGAAGTCATCGGCCCCGGCTCCGGAGCGCCGGCGTTCGGCCATTACCCCGCTGAAGAGTTCGGCCACTTTCTGCCGGGCCCGGTCACGGGAACGGTGCGCGGGGGTTGGCAGCCTGGGGAGAAAGAAACCCAGTGTGTTGATGCCGTTTTGCAGTTCGTGATAGGCATCGGCAAAATCCGAGTCCACCCGTTCCCGGACTTCCTCTCCGATGAGGCACCGGCTGGCGATCTTGACGGTGAGTTCATTCATCGCGTTCGGCAGATCGACAACGCCGTGTTCACCCAGGTTGTCGGCGAACCGGGCACTCTCCTCGAACATGATCCGGGCAAACCTGCGCATTGCGGATTCGCGCAGCGCCGGATACAGGAATCCCAGTTGCTCTGCCATGAGTTCGGGAGTGACGTCGTAAGCCACGCCGCGCCCAAAGATGGGGACCGTAAACTGGTAGACGTCCTTGGCGTTCAGCTGATCCTCGGGTGCCCTGAAATAGCAGTCGTGGGCTTCGGGACCGGTGAACAGGACAAAATCCCGGGGGCCGATCCGAAACCGGAACAGCTCTCCCTGTTCCTGCCAGCCACGACCCAGGAGAGAGACCGGATCTTTCAGAAAATCCGGCAGATGGCCGATCAGCGGCCAGCCGCCCGCAAGCTCAGGAACAGTATTTCCCGGCTGCGGCGGGAGTCCTGTCGAACCCGGTGCTGTCACGGTGTGAGATTGCTGTGCCACCCCCTTGACCCTAATAGATGAACGGCAACATGGAATAACGAACCCTCTGTGTGTAGCGTTCCCACAGTTCGCCGTATTTTGCGCGGCAACGTCGATCATCCCGCCTGGAGCGATGCCACAGCAGGCTCGCCAGCCACGCGGGCAGCACATAGGGTACCCAGGATGCAAACCCGGTCGTCAGGGCAAACGAAAGGTATACGCAGATCTCCCCGGTGTAGTTGAGGTGCCGTCCCACGCCCCAAAAGCCGGAGACCAGCAGGCGCCCGTCCAGGGTTTGGGGGGGCCGTCCCCAGATCGTGGCGCCGGGGTCACTCTTGAAACGGTGTTTTTGCTGGTTGGCGCCGCGAAAGAGCCAGAATCCGAAAACAAACAGCAGGACAATCAGTGCGGCGGCAACTGCGGACAGCGGCTCCGTTGCATGGACAAGCCACCATCCGGGCAGGCAATAGAAAAATGGCACCAGCACATAGTCTCCCCAAACCAGCATCCAACCGAAGCGCTCGCTGACGATGTCCCAGGTGTGGATCATCCCGTCTTCGAACTGGAAATAGTTGAGCACGTACAGGAACGTGAAAATCTGGTAGAGCGTCATGGCCAGTGTCAGCTCGCCGTAGGCTTCGTACTGGACTACGGCGAATGACGCATTGAACAGCGCCAGACCGATCAGGGAGGGGCGGTAGCTGAAAAACTTCAGATCCACCCCGAGCAAGGACGGATTGAGCTCCACGCCGAAGAAGTAGCCCCGCAATATTCCCCCGGGACCGCCCCGGGTCAGGACGCCTCGCCAGCAAAGCCACCCGGAAAACACGAACGCGAACACGTTCGCCACCACGAACAGTTCGACAAAGTGCGTGTACAGCGCCGAAAGGGAAAACCAGCCGAAGATCTGGGCGATCAATCCAATGGCCGCGGTCAGCAGGAACAGGGCCAGTCCATTGAGCTTGTAGGTGATTGACTTCCCTTCCAGTATCGATCCTTCCACCCGGCGTCCCGTCAGGAGAATCGAACCCGCAAACAATACGCCAACGAACACCAGCAGCATGGCTGCAGCCTCGAGCAGACCGGCGCCCGACAGCGTGAATTGTGACCCGGAGGACGACATCACCTCATATCTTCCTCCCGCGCCAGGTACTCCCGCCACTTGCGCACTATTACGTTCTGGAATGCCTTTACCACCGGATTAAACTCGATCGGGCGGGCATCCCAGTATCTCTCGTAACCCAGCTGTTCCGCCTCGACGGCACACCGGTCCTGGTCAAGCAAGGGGCCTATGAGCATGCGATTCGAGATCTTCATGACAGTGGTCATCATGAATCGGGGTATTCGTACCGGCAGAAAAGGGATCTTCAACGATTTGAAATAGAACAGGAAGAATACCCGGGTGGTGCGTTCGTCGATGGGCAGCACAAACAGCCAGTGCTTGATTGCATCATCGGTGTTCGACCATTGATACGGATATTGATAGCAAAGATCCATGTGGTTGGTGTTCAACTTCTTGTGATCGACGAACCGCCTGGAGATGGGTCCGCGTCCGACCTCCGTATCATAGGAAAGATGCACGTCGTCGCCGATTGTCTCGCAACTGGTAAGCGTCGCGCCGTCAAAGGGCCGATATCGTCGGTGCAGATGGGCGTGAGTGAAGTCGCTCACGTTGTCGATCACCATCGAATGGTGGGCCGACCAGGTGAAGGTGAGCGGTACGCAGGCCCACCGCGCCGACCCCTCGAGTTCGGGGATATCAGGGATCTGGCGATCCTGCGCGCGTTCCGGGTTCCCGGGAAACAGCCAGACCAGGCCGTATCGAACCTTCACGGGATAGCTCCTGATGGAGGGCTTCGGGAGACTGCCTCCGGTGCGTACCTGGGGTATGTCTGCACGACGTCCGTGCTCATCATACTGCCAGCCGTGGTAGGCGCACACGAGCCGGCAGCCCTGCACTTCGCCCAGGGACAGCTTGATCTGGCGATGTGCGCAGCGATTCTCGAGTGCGTGAAACGAGCCATCCGTCGCACGATACAGCGCGATGGAACGTTTCCAGAAAATGACCTCGATCACGGTGCCTGGCTTGATCCGGCGCACCTCTTCAACCGCGTACCAGTAATCAGGATCCAAGCCGGTAGCGCGAACCTGCTGGCGCAGGTTACTGGCCTCCTCGAACGAGGGCGGTGCCGGAACCGCGTTCACATTGAACCTCCCTCGGAAATGACCATTGTGTCTTGATCTGTCATGGGGAAATCCACATGCCGCATGGCGTCCTCGCAGGGACGCTTCGCGAGTGGATTCGCGATCGCGCTGCGGTGATAGTGAAATGCGTAGGCCTCATGGACCGCAGCACGGATGCTGGTTGGCTGATATCCGAGTTCCCGCTGCGCCTTGCCGGTATCCGCATGACGGCACATTTTCAAAAGGCGGATGGCCCCGGGCGTGAACCGCTGGGGAAAGCTGGGGTGAAACCGGCTGAGATAATAGCTCGCGACTTCCGAAAAGGCGAGCATCATGTGGGTCGGGATTCGTCTGGCCGGTCGCGAGACACCCGAGACCTCCTCAAACAGGTCGAGGATCTCGGAGATGGTCTTGTATTCGCTGCTGAAGATGTACTTCTCGCCGGATCGTCCCCGGTGCATGCACAGCAGATGTCCTTCCACGATATCCCGTGCCGCGACAAACTCGAAGCCGCCGTCCACGTAGGCACGGAGCTTCCCGTTGGTGTAGTCGCACAGGGTCCTCCCCAGTCGCGAGGGGAAATAGTCGCTGCCTCCGATCACCGCACAGCACGTCGCGACGATGACATCCTGCCCCATCGCCGCGGCGCGCCAGCACTCGTGCTCAACGAGAGCCTTGCTGCGCTCGTAGGGCATCGTGCGTTCCATGGGATAGAACTGCATCGTCTCGTCACTGGGGGTGGACGGGTCATCCAGGTCGTAGCCGACCGCACTGAAAGACCCCGTGACCACCACCCGGCCAGCTTCGGATTCCCGTGCAGCCTGCAGCACGTTTCGTGTACCGATGACATTGCATTCGTACACTTCCCGACGATAGGCGTGATTGCCGTCAATCGTTGAGATCTTGGCAGCGACGTGATAGACGCCCTGACAACCTTCAACAGCCTGCCGGGTGGCGTTCAGGTCCCGTATGTCACCGAATGACCGCTCCACCCCGAGACCTTCCAGGCCCTCGTTGTTATCCTCGTGCCTCAGCAGCACCCGGACCCTGGTACCGTCGGCGAGCAGTCGGCGAACCAGATTGGCGCCCACATGCCCGGCCGAACCGGTAACAAGAACGGGCGGAGCCGAAGGATCGGAAGGTGTACTCACTCTAGAGTTCATCCGGGATCCTGATGGCAAAATTTGAATGGTTGGTTTTTATTGTTCTGGTATCGGGAATTCGTGGGAAGAAACGCCTGATCGTGGCCGGTGTATCGCGCCTGTGGTGTTCGCCAATAGGGCTGATGCCTGGAAATGAAGGTCTCGACGGACTGGTGAATGACCTGTTCCGGTTTCTGCATCGAACAGATGGCACCTCGCCGAAATGACCTTCCGTCGTCCGTGCGAGGATACGTTCCCATCCGGCAGGGTTGCACCAAAGGGTGCCAGCCTGCTCCACGATAGCCATTCACGTCAGTCCGGTGACAGCAGCTTTATCAACCTGAATCCACCAAAAAACAGCCAAACAAGGGATATTCTAATGAAACTCTCAACCAGACACTAGGATTTCTCCAATGGAAAATAGGCCTGTCCTCAATTGTATGATTTAAAAGAAAAATAATGCACTGTCCATGCATGTCTGCAAGGTGGGGGGAATACCTTAAACCAATCATTTCCGCGCCCGGTCCCCGGTTACAGATTCCGGGAAATCCGATGGATCGCGTCCACAGGTGTATTCGGTTCGGGATGAACTCCGCTCAAGGACGCATTTGATCAGGGCGACTTCAAAGCCATATACTATAGTTGATGCAGAATAATGCCTGGCTCCAGAACCGCATGCACAGCCCAGGCTAACGATTTGCGCGCAGACTGATTAGCAGAACAGCCGGGGCTGCTGAACAAGAAAAGCCTGAAATTTGCGATCAATTTAGTTTGTGTCAGGCAGAAAACCCCGATTTTCGGCGGCATTCCGGCGTGAATCCATTC
>VYFG01000064.1 GCA_009842505.1 Gammaproteobacteria bacterium | reverse complement strand
GGGGTGGGGCCGATGACGGCCACCGCGCTGCTGGCCGCCATGGGCGATCCGGGTGTGTTCCGAAACGGCCGGGAGTACGCCGCATCGCTCGGCCTGGTGCCGAGGCAGCACTCGACCGGCGGGAAGGACCGGCTGCTGGGGATATCGAAACGGGGAGACCGGTATCTGCGCTGCCTGCTGATCCATGGCGCCAGGGTAGTGATGAGCCGGACTGCCTGGAAGGAGAAGGCGGACCAGCGCAGCCGATGGCTGCAGGAATTGCTGCAACGACGTCACCGGAACGTGGCGACGGTGGCGCTGGCGAACCGGATGGCGCGGACCGTGTGGTCGATCCTGGCTTCCGGGAAACCGTACGAGGAGAGCCACGTGCCGGCATGATCGGCGGACAGATCAACGGGGAACCGGGAGCCTGGTTCCAGATGGCAACACCAAACCCCTACAGAGGAGGACAGTTACCCGCCAAGGTTGCTTGAGAGTGATTCATCAGTGATGGCAGAAAAGGCAACTCTGCCGGTGTGGGAACCTGATTTGGACAAAGGCCGGAACAATGCATCACCTGGTGATGATGTTGCGATACAGGCCGAAGAGTTGATGAGGACACGCCGGCGCGAATTCCATCAGGGCCAGGGGGCAAACAGTCCCTCGTTAACAGGTCGGATAGATGGCTGCAGCCTACCCTTCCGGAACGAACATTACTCTTGCAAACCGGAGGCGATGGAATGGACGACTCCTCTCTACTGCCTCATAGTGAGGCAGGTGCCAACAAGTTGGCATTTAACTTAACCCATAGAGAGGAGACGTCCATGAATCTGGTTAGTATCATCGGTATTGACTTGGCAAAAAACTTGTTCCAGTTGCACGGAGCCCATGAGGATGGCACGGTGGCTTTCCGCACACAGCTTCCACGGGGAAAGCTGCTGTCGTTTCTGAAAAAGCAACCCCCCTGCCTGGTGGCGATGGAGGCTTGTGGCGGATCCCATCACTGGGGAAGGGAGATTCAGAAGCTTGGTCACCAGGTACGCCTGGTACCACCCTCTTATGTAAAGCCGTATGTCAAGCGACAGAAGAATGACGTGGCCGATGCAGAGGCCATCGTGGAAGCGGTATCACGCCCGACGATGCGGTTTGTGACAGTAAAGACGAAGGAGCAGCAAGCGCGAGGCATGCTGTTCCGGACGCGGGATATACTGGTTCGTCAGCGCACCCAGGCGACCAATGCCCTGCGGGGGCTACTGGCAGAGTTCGGCCTGGTGGCGTCCCAGGGTCGGGCGAGTATCAGGATCCTGGAATCGGTACTGCAGGATCCAGAGGATCCCCGGCTTCCCGATTTGGCCCGGGAGACAGCGGACCTGCTGTTGAAGCAGATCCGGGAGTTTGACGCCCGAATTGGAGAGTTGGACAAGAAAGTCCAAGCTGCGGCCAGGACAGATGAGACAGTACAGCGTCTTCGCACCATTCCGGGCGTGGGTCCCATAATCGGTCTGGCCTTTGTCGCCTTTGCGCCGGACATGGAGGACTTCCGGTGTGGTCGGGACTTTGCCTCCTGGTTGGGGCTTACCCCCCGACAGTATTCTTCCGGGGGCAAGGCAAGGATCGGAAAGCTGTCGAAGATGGGCCAGCGGGACCTCCGCCGATTATTGATCACCGGCGCGATGGCAGTGATCCAGAAGCATAGTCGATGGGGAAAGGAGCCGGATCCTTGGCTGAAGCGGCTGCTTGAGCGCAAACCGACGATTCAGGCAGCCATCGCCCTGGCCAACAAGATGGCGCGGACGATGTGGGCGCTTCTGGTGAAGGGGGAAGATTACCGGTGCAGTCCAGCTAACCAGGCAGCGGCGGCATGAGCTTGCCGCCAGAAATGTACAAGCATGTCTTGACCCGGCATGCCGGAGTGTCCCCTGTAATGGAGCGTCGGGACAGGATCGGGGGTATTATGCCGGATCCGGCACTACCGCCCTCGCTCCCCGCTCGGTTGCTGTCTGACGCTTCCTTGCGTCAGAGGGAAGTCAAGAAGACGGCCATGAATGGCCCTTGGGACGAAATCGTCAGTACCCCAGAGACGGGATATCGGGCCCGGAAGTGAACAATGCTGTTCCGGTTTGTGAGGTCTTCCGGTATGGCGTCCGTACGATTCCGGGCATTTCTCCGGAACCGTCCCGGCCTTTTGGCAGTCGTGGATTGACCACGACGAATCAGATGGTCGGGTTATTGCAACCACCAGACAGAGCGCATAATCAGTAAGGGCAAAACAGTCGATCAGCTGGGGACAGGAAAACCATGTATGAATCGCGGCCTCTGAGGCCTTGGAGGCGAATCGGACCTGTTCCCGCATTTTCCATACCGGCCCGCAGCACATCGTGATGCTGCATCATCAGAGGCCTGATATACGACCGCGCTCGACTTATTGCCAGAACTGTCAAAACGTGAGATGGTGGGTGCATCCGAGGAGTCGTCCATATACGATTCATAGATGGAATAGTCACTTGACACGGTGGTGACCACGGAACCGGTTGCTGTCTCTGATTCCCGTCGTGCATGCCCGCCGGGAAAAGCTATCCCATCCCCGTATCGCAAACACCCTGATTGGTGGGCGGCCCAGGGGCCGATCGGCGGCCTTCATCCGGCATCCCCCCTTATATGGTAGGCGACAGGTAACGCTCACATCCGTACATTCCCCTGACCCCCGGTTGCCGTCGGGAGCAACCGGGTCCCGGTGCGGTTGGCATCGCAAGGTCACCATGGACCATACAACAAAGCAGTCCGCCGGTTTTCCGGTACAGATGGCAGGCTGCCGGAATTGGGACGGTCGTCAGCCGTCAGGATTCATATTGTGGCACAAACAGAAATTGGCACCACGGGATATCATTAGCCACGGAGCATCATGAACGATCAAGACGTGTACGAACGGATACTGGCCTTGCTTCACGAGGCGGTGCTTGATGATGCCAAGTGGCCTGCCGTTTCGGGACTGATCGACACTGCCTGCAGAAGCAAGGGCAACATGCTGGTGTTCGGTGAAGGAACCGTGAAAAGCGGGATCGAGATCTACTTCTCGATGCTCTGCTATCGGGGGCAGGAATGCCGGGAACTGGAGCGGGAGTACTACGAGAACTACTACGCGACCGACGAGCGTCTCCCTCGCCTGCGGCAACTGCCGGACAGTTTCATCACCCACATCGACGATCTGCTCACCGAAGAGGAAAAGAAGGTTTCACCCACCTACAACGATGCGTTCTCGCGCGCCAGCATGCAGCACTGTCTCAACGTGCGTCTCGACGGCCCGGGCAGCGGCACGCGCATCGTGATGGCCGTTGCCGACTCCGTTGGCGGGGACAGCTGGTCCACGGCCCAGGTGAGGATGCTTGAGCGTCTGTTGCCCCACATACGCCATTATGTGGGCGCCCGCCAGGCGCTGGCCGATGCGAGGGCGCTCGGGAGTACGGTTGCCGGGCTGCTCGACAACGTACTGGCCGGTGTCATCCAGCTCGATGCGCGGGGACGGATCGTGGCGATGAATGACCGGGCGCTCGGGATCCTTGGCCGGGGTGACGGGTTGTTCGATGAGGGCGGATATGTCAGGGCCACCGCCAAGGACGACCAGGCAGCGCTCGACCGGGTGCTGGACTGCGCGCTGCCACGCTTCCAGGGCTTGGGCGAGAGCGGCTCGGTGGTGGTGGGTCGCGTGAATGCATTGTCCCGGCTGGTGGTGCATGTGACCCCGGTGAAACACCCGCAGGGGGAAAGCCGTCCCCGGCGCGTTGCCGCACTGATGCTGGTGGTTGATCCGGCGAGTCCGGCCCGAATCGACCCGGACATGCTGCGGTGGGTGTTCGGCTTCACACCGGCTGAGGGCCAGCTGGCGGCGATGCTGGCCGAAGGCAGGAGCCTGCGTGAGATTGCCGCGGTGACCGGGCGCCGTGAAGGTACTGTCCGCTGGCACCTGAAGCAGATCTTCCAGAAAACGGGGCTTTCCCGGCAAGCAGAGGTGGTCCAGGTTGTGCTGTCGCTCACCGGCCTGCCGGCGAATCGGAACTGAGAGCGTCCGGGGCGGATCTCCGCCTGCAGGGTTCCGATGACCGTGTCTCGAATGGGCGCGGTTTTTTCATTGATTCTCCCGATAATCTGCTGAATTAATTGAAGAATCCCCTCGTTTGGGGTGGATACATGCGGCGATGTTATCTGTATCCTTCGCGCTGCCCATGCCCAGTTTGGCTGAACCGCTCCACCCGGCTTCCCATGCGCAGGCGGAATGCGGTTTGAACCGGAGTAGCCGGGCAGGACGGATATCGGGGGTAAAAGAAGAACACGTTCAACAGACAAGTAACAAACGGGTACCCATGGATAAACACTGTTTTGTCGTCTCATTATCCACCGTGCTGCTGGCCGCCTGCGGAGGCGGAGGTGGTGACCGGAACGATGTGTTTTCACCACCGACACAGCAGGAGATTGTTTCCGAGCTCCCGACCCCTCCCGCTAATTCCCCTGCGCCTCCAGCGCCTCCAGCGCCTCCCGCACCTCCTGCGCCTCCAGCGCCTCCAACGACTACGAAGTCGACCACGCAGGGCGAATATGAAACCTGGGGCACGTGGGCGAGCTTCAGCCAGGACCACTTCCAGGTGGAGGAGACCATGCTGATCGACGGCGGCTCGACCTGGTCGGTGCATGGAACGCCCACCGGTCTGGTTGACAACCTGCCGCGGAACGCGGAACTGCCCAGTGTGTTTCGATATACGGGCCATGTCTGGGGCCGGGAGTACGGAGGCAGGTCCGAAACCAACCAGGTGGTCGGGCAAATGAGGGCCTCCTACGGGTCGCGAGACCACTACGGACCCGGTGCGGATGACGTGCTGAACGTTTTTCTCAGTCACATGTGGCGGGAGTTGCCCGATGGCAGCCGCGACTTCCTGCCCGGGATGAGTTTCAGTGGTGACGTGGGAACCAACCGGACCGACCCCGACTACGACCCGCTTCTGGATACCGCGACCTTCACGTTGCCTGCATACCAGTACGAAACGACCCCGGGGAAAGAGAGAGGGACAGCAACAGGCAGTTTCTACGGTCCCAACGGGGAAGCCGTGGCTGGCTCATTCTGGTACTGGCGCGACGGGCACAGAATCCAGGGCGTGTTTGGCGGGGAGCTGGAAGAATGAACACTTGGCGGGGAGTTGGACGAATAACCCAATCCTCCCGGGTGGGAAGGCCGAATGAAAGACAGGAAGTTGTTTTCGGGAATGGGAAGACGGCACGCACCCGCCATCGTGCCCGCCATCGACGAAGGATCCGCAGCCGGAAGTGCCGAGAAATCTCCCGGCCACAGGGGTGGGCGGCACCGGCGGAGACCGGGACGTTGCGGGGGTGGCAGTACGGGGGATTGCGAACGGGACAGGGAGATTCCCGGGCGAGGCTGGATGCGGAACCGGCTTATGGTGTCGAGTCACGGAGCTACCTGATGACTCCCTATGCGCGGGAGGAATGCGGTTTGAACCGGAGTAGCCGGGCAGGACGGATATTGGGAGCAAATGAAGAACACGTTCAACAGACAAGTAACAAACGGGTACCCATGAATAAACACTGTTTTGTCGTCTCATTATCCACCGTGCTGCTGGCCGCCTGCGGAGGCGGAGGTGGTGACCGGAACGATGTGTTTTCACCACCGACACAGCAGGAGATTGTTTCCGAACTCCCGATCCCTCCCGCTAATTTCCCAGCGTCTCCTGCGCCTCCAGCGCCTCCCGCACCTCCCGCACCTCCACCGCCTCCAGCGTCTCCACCGCCTCCAGCGTCTCCACCGCCTCCACCGCCTCCAGCACCTCCTACGACTACGACTACGACTACGACTACGAAGTCGACCACGCAGGGCGAATATGAAACCTGGGGCACGTGGGCGAGCTTCAGTTGGGACCATTTCTCGGTGGGGGGACCGATATCGTCCGACGACGGCACGGCCTGGGCGGTTCAGGGCACCCCGACGGGCTCGATAGATAATCTCCCGAGGGATGCGAACCCCCTGACCGATAATGTCAAACGTTCATGTTCGCGGCCGTGAACACCCCGCCCGATGTAACTGACTGA
>VYFG01000041.1 GCA_009842505.1 Gammaproteobacteria bacterium | reverse complement strand
TCATTGTGCATTGCACAATTCCCTTGTCCCTATTGGAATTTTGCAAGCGGCTCACCAGAATCAGTCCTTCAGGCAACCAGCAGGGAAACATCCGAATTCCGGGTGACAACCCAATCCGGCACACCGAACAGGATGTGCTTCAACGCGCAGAAGTCGCTGAGAAATTCGCCCGTCAGGTGTGCCGTCTGGACACCAGTGAAGGGGCTGTCGTCGGAGTCTTCGGCCCGTGGGGTTCCGGCAAGACATCGTTCATCCATCTTGCCAGAAAGGTATTCGAACATGAGGAGGTTCCGGTGCTGGATTTCAATCCCTGGCTCTTCAGCGGCGCAGAACAGCTCGTTGAACGATTCATCACTGAACTGTCAACGGAACTGAAACTGATGGATCTTGAAAACATCGGCGAGGCGCTTCTGGAATATAGCGATTTATTTTCCGGCAGTCTGGGAACGATAGTGAAAATATCCGGGAAATACTATCAGCGCCGGGAGGGTGGAATCCAACAAAAACACGAGAAAGTGGCCGCCGTTCTCCGTGAACGGGAAAAACCAATCATCGTCATTCTGGATGATGTGGACCGGTTGTCCGCTCCCGAGATTCGGGAAATCTTCAAGTTGGTGCGCCTGACTGCCAGCTTCCCAAACCTGGTCTACATCGTGTGCTGCGACCGGCAGCGTGTCGAGCAGGCACTGGGTGAGGAAACTGCAGGGCTTTCGGGACGCGACTACCTGGAAAAAATCATCCAGTTGCCCTTCGAATTGCCCGAAGTGCCCGAACATCTTCTTGCGAAGGAACTCCATGGGGCCATAAGTGACTCCCTCGCGGGCGTTGAAGATTCCGGCCCTATGGACGAGGGCGAATGGCCGATCATCTTCGATGAAATCATCCGCCCTCTGGTCCGCAACATGCGAGACGTCAGGCGTTATGCCATCACCATCCGGCATACCTTGGACGATCTGGACGGCCAGGTGGCGCGTAACGATGTCCTGGCCCTGGAGGCCGTCCGTCTTTTCCTCCCCGGTATGTTCAGGCGCCTGCCCAGGGCGATTGAAACCCTCACGATGCCAGGTTGGTTCATCCACGAACAACATGAAGAACTGGAGTTGGTCCATGATCCGAAACCCATGGTCCAAATCAACAAATGGATCAAATCGCAAGTGGAAGCTGTCGTTAAGGCTGCCGATGATAGTGACAGGAATGTCACTAGGGATGTAACCAGGGACGTAGCCGATGCCGTAGTCGACCGACTGTTCCCCGCGGGAGAACATCTCTTTCATGCCGGAACTGACGAGAATCATGTCCCTGAGACAGAAAACGATAAAGAACGACTGGACCGCCGCCGTGTAGCCCACGAACATATTTTCCGGCTGTACCTGGAACGCGTGATGCCGCCGAACCTGCAGGGTAACCGTCACGCGGATCATGTAATCTCACTTATGGGAAACCGAGAGGGTCTTAAGGAATATATTTACTCGCTCAAGTCGCCAGTCTGGTATGGCCTGATCCACAACCTGGATCTGTCCGGACGCAGGTTTTCCAATAAAGACCTGGAAAATCTTGTCATCGTACTTCTTGGGCGGTGGTCCAAAATGCCGAATCAAATGGCGGACTGGATTTTGCTTGACAGGACCAGAACAGGGATCCAGAGGGTCATCCAGCAGATACTCGATCACACGGAGAATTCGGAGGAAAGAAATTACATGGTGAGCCGAATTCTGGATGTATTGAATTCCCTCTCATCCAGGCTGATCCTGGTTGAACTGCTGAAGCGCCTGGACACTCCCGGCTCCGGGGTCGTCCCGGAATGGGATCTCGAGGAATCTGAGAACATGCTGTGCAATGACATTGTCGCGGCGTCCTCTGAAAACCTTGCAGATGAATGTGACCTGTTACGGGTTCTTTATTATGCGAAGAGATATGCTGCCGACGATGCATACCACACGGACATATCCGTCAGTGAATTGACCATTACGGTGCTGTTGTCCGCCCTTCTGGGAAAAAGAAGTTCCGTATTCCTGGCCGGTTTTCCGATTGAAATACATCCCGATCTGGATTGGGACGGTCTTGTCAAACTGTATGGCAACTCCCAGCATCTACAGCAAAGAATCAGTGATCTTAAAGTATCGATCGACGACCTGGCACCTTGGATAGAGCGCAGGATTCCATTCGAAGACTTTCAGAAAATAATTGGTCTTGCTGACCAATATCTGGAAAAAGACCAGCCGGATGAGGCTGGAACATAATCCAGAATAGACAAACCGTCATGACCATCAATCGTCCCCCGGTGCCAGTCAATCGGATTTACATCTTCGGTTATCGTGTAGAACTGTAGCGAAAGCAGGAATCCGATCATCTTCAAGTACGCTTCCGGGGTTGACGGGACCGTCCCTATAGTTCCATTCCACGGTCTAGACCCTTTGGCTCCCTTACCAAATCCCGGTCTTTCAATGGAGCGCCGCCGCTGTCAATTCCCACAGAATTACCCTCGTCCTTCCCGGTATCCAGGGACTTTTCGCGTGCCATTTCCCTTCCCGGTTTCTTCGGTTGAATGGACTCCAGCGCCGCAATCCGCTCCCCGGTCACCATCTCCAGCTTCTCCCGGAGCGCCTCCCGGTCGTCCGTCACCAGCTCCGCCCGGTCCCTAGCCCGGCTGATCTCCACATACAGCGTCTTCTGCGTGGTCAGATTCGGATGGTTCGCCTCCATGGCCGCGATCACCGTGTCCACCGTCCGCCCCTGGAAGGTGTGTACCGTCGAGGCCCACGCCCGGTCGATATGCCGCAGTTGCTCATCGGTTTTTTCAAGTTCCAGCATCCGGCTGTCCTCCAGCCGGAAACATACTCTTCCGTTCCGGATCGAAACCACCTCGGCGGTCTGACTGTTCACGAGGCCAAGTCCCGCGTCGTTGCGCGTCCACCGGATCCGGTCCCCCGCCCTCAGTTCCATCTCTTCCGTGCGATAGACCTCCACCCCGCCGTTTCTCGCTCCGACCTGCCCCGGTTTCCAGGGTACGGAGTTTCCGTCCTTGCCCTCAAGCAGAACCGTCCGGTTCATTCCGTCCACGCCCTTCACCCTGAGTTCATCCCCCTTCTCCACCCCCAGTCTTTTGTAGGGACGGTAGAACGCCACCACGTCCCCGGGGGAGTAGTTGGCCACCAGGGATTTCTCCGCATTGGTGTACCCCCTGGATACCAGTACCTCTCCCGGCAATGAGGGGCCATGAACAACCCCGTCCCGAACAAGTCGCTCCCGGACGATCCCGTTGATGTCTTTTCTGAGTTCATGGCTCGGCGCCATCAGTCCCGCGTTTTCCCTGTTTTCAGGAGACAGCGCGAGCCATCGTGCGGCGGCGGCCCCCGCCAAATTGTCCGGATTCACTTCGGCTATGTTATTTCCAAGCTTCTCGAACGCCTTTCTGATATCCCCGGACAGACTCGCCTCGACGGCGGCCTTCAGGTCCGGGTCCCGCTGACGCAGGATCTCGCCCATCACCGCCGTCCTCATCCCTCCCTCCTGAAGCTGGAAAAAAGGCTTGCCGGCGTCCACGGCGTCGAGTTGTTTCCTGTCCCCCACCAGCACCAACCGGGGAATCCGGAGCGCGTCGGCGATGCGCAGTAGGTCACGGGCCTGGACGGTGGAAGCCAGGGAACCCTCGTCCACCACCAGCACGGTCTTTTTGTGCATCATCCGTAGCGCCCGTTCTCCCTTCTTCGTCATGCGTCCTTCGGCCACGCCATTGTGACGCATGAGAAACCGCTGCAGGGTTTCGCTCGGAATACCGGCCTCGCCCTCTAGGGTCCGGGCCGCCGAGGCCGAGGGCGCAAGCCCCCTGACCTCGTATCCCTTCTTCTCGAGAAGAGCTCGGGCGCGGTTCAGCATGGTGGTCTTACCGCTGCCTGCATATCCCTGCACGCCCACCGTGCGGTCTTCGGCCGAGAGGATCAGGCGGACGGCTTCCTTCTGGCCATTGGTCAGCGGCCCGTTCCGGAGTGCCTTGTCCACGGCGCGGCCGTGCATGGCGACCGTTCCCCGGCCCTGCCCCGTTTTCATCAGCAGAGTGGTCTCGCGTTCGTCGGCCAAAGCCTTGTCCGTGGTCAGGCAGTCCTCCAGGCCCGGCAACCGGGCGGCGTGCAGCGTTCCGGCCTTCAGCCTAGATTCAACCTCGCGTTCGATTGCATCGATGGACGCCATCCCCGGATTCCATGCCAGCGCCGCGGCGGCAAGGCCCGCACGCCCGAACACCGCCTCCCGTTCCGACAGGTGCGCCACCGCAAAGTCCACGGCTTTTTCAACTTCCCTGGCGGCGGGATGCGTTAATTCTCCCGTCTCTACAGAACCGATGGAAACCATTTCCGGGGTCTTCCGGTCATGGGCCACCGCTTTCGCCATGGCCTTGGCCACCAATGCACCCGCATCGAAGCCGAGGTCCGCGGCCTGCCTCTG
Source organism: Gammaproteobacteria bacterium (assembly GCA_009842505.1). Taxonomy (GTDB): domain Bacteria; phylum Pseudomonadota; class Gammaproteobacteria; order Arenicellales; family Poriferihabitantaceae; genus VYFG01. The sequence continues at coordinate 1,672 of VYFG01000041.1, read as the reverse complement.
CCAAGCATTCCGCAATCCCTCGCGGTCCATGTCCCGCTTCGCCGCCCGGGTCATCAGCGCCGCCCGTTCCGCCAGGCGCTGGCCGGCGGTTCCTTCAGTGCTCCCCGCACCGTCCGGAGACCGCTCCGCCACCGCCGCCTCGATCTCCGCCCGCCTCGTCGAGAACGCCTCGATCACCCTCCGGGACACCCCCGCGATCTCGAATCTTCCATCGGCATGCGTCTTCTCGATCCCGTATCCGAGCTTCATCAGGCCCCTGGCCAGTTCGCTCCGGTACAGCGCTCCCAGCAGCATCTTGGAGGCGTACAGCTTCTCGTTCGACAGGCTTCTCCATCGGTCGTCCGGCCCCTTCACCATGTTGGCGATCACCGAATGGGTGTGCAGGGCCGGGTCCAGGTTCCTCGACGTGTCATGCCGAAAGGTGGCGATCACGGTTTTCTGGTTTCCCCTGCGGACGATGTCCCCGGTGGCAGGGTCCTTCATCCGCGTCTCGGCCGCGTTCCGCTCGAACCAGTCCAATGCTTTCCTTACGGCCTGGTCATGAGCCCCGGTAACCCGCTCGTCTCCCCCCACCAATGAAGCCAGGGAAACCGACTTGGGAGCGGAGAAGGTGAGGTCCCGGCCGGGACGGTGGGAAATGGAACCGTCCCGCTCCCGCCGCCCGAGGCGCTGGCCCGAGCCGTCCGGCACGGTTCCCTCGAGAACCGACTGGAACACTTCGGGATCCACCGGACCCTGGAGGCCGAGATCGGCCGCTCCCTTGCCCGTCCATGCGCTGGCGGCCTTGTGTTCCGGATCGTCCCTGGCGTAGTACCCGTCCCGCTCGTAGTACGATACCCCCTGCGAGGACGAGGCCAGCGCCCCGATCGACGCCACCATCTCAAATAACAACTCCCTTGACTTCTGGATCGGGCATCCTCCCCCCGGCTGAAGGGTTTTCAACTTCACCATCGTGCGCCAATCCATTGGACATGGGGTTTTCTTCCGCCTCATCGCCCACCAGGATTTCCAGGGTGACACCCCCTTCCTGCTCAGTGTCCACCGCCAACTCCCCGGTGACGGATTCTTCAGGTTTCGTATCGACCGGCATCTCAACGTTGACAGGGCCTTCCGATCCGGCATCTACCGGTATCTCCCTGGTGGAACCGATTTCGTGTTCTGGTCCTGGCTCCTGGTCCGACCCCACCACTTTCCTCTCCCCTTCCTTCTGACACTTGAGAGAAACGAAGCGGTCGGCGACCCTGGGGCGATACGCATAGTCGAGCCTGATCCTGGCCACCGGAAGCGGACCGGGAAACCGCAGATACCCATTGAGGTTCTGAAGCCGCATGATCTCCGACGCCAGAGCCAGTGCACGCAATTCCCTCTTCGGAGTTAGAGATACTCCGTCCCGGATGGTGTTGGCCCCGTAGGACAGGCCCTCGGACATCTCCTCCACCTCGCTCCTCCCAAGGCAGTCCGCCGACCACTGCGCCGTGTCCCGGTCCGGGGACCCCAGCACCACTCTTGTCCCACATAGCCCTGATATGGTCTCCGCCCCGTTTCGTCCATACAGATCCCGCAATGCAGAGATGACCTGCACACCAAGCACGAAGCACCCCCCGAACTGGCGGGACTCCGCCAGTCCCGGCTGAAGGCTCGGCACCTGGTGCAGGGTGGGCAGTTCGTCGAG
>VYFG01000051.1 GCA_009842505.1 Gammaproteobacteria bacterium | reverse complement strand
GCCTCCGGTCAGGCAGGAACCTGCTTGGCCGGGGAATTTTGCAAGTACCTCTTTCGACATTTCAGTTTTTCCATTCCCGTTGTCCCATGCAGATTTCAGCCCCCTCTGACACGGTGCCGGCCGCGGGGTTTATCATGCGACAAGCCTCAGGCATCACTGGCCGAATGCTGCGCCGCCGCAAGGCGGTCTGGAAAACAGGGCCATGGACCGTGGTGCCGTGAATCTGCAGGCCGAATATCCGGTGTCTTCGGTGGCGCGGGAACAGGTTCGGTATCTGAACGTCATGGGCGCGGGATGCGCGAGCTGCGTCACCAAGATCGAGTCCGCCCTGCGTCAGGTTCCGGGGGTGGAGGCGGCGGAGATGAATTTCGCCCAGAGAATCGTCAGCGTGACCGGTGACGTACGGGCAGACACCCTGGTCCTTGCCATCCGTGATGCCGGTTACGATGCGGAGTCCATCGCAACCGACGACACATCCGGGCTCGACGAGAAGGAACAGTCGGACCGGGCGCATTACCGCCGCCTGCTGCGCCATGCCTGGCTGAGTCTTGGCGTGGGCGTGCCGATGATGCTGTACGGGGTTCTCGGCGGCGACATGGGCGTGCATTCCCGGAACCAGCAGATGGGCTGGCTGGCGGTCGGGTTGCTGACCCTGGGCGTCATGGCGTTCCCCGGCCGGCATTTCTACCTGGGCGCATGGAAGGCGTTCCGGCACCGCTCCGCCAACATGGACACGCTGATCGCGCTTGGTACCGGCACCGCATGGCTGTATTCCATGGTGGTGGTCCTAGGGCCGGACATGGTTCCCGCCGCGGCACGCCATGTCTACTTCGAGGCCACCACGATGATCATCGGGCTGGTCTGCCTCGGACTGGCGCTCGAGGCCCGTGCCCGGGGCAGGACATCCCAGGCCATCCGCCGCCTGGTCGGTCTGCAACCTCGAACCGCCAGGGTCATCCGCGATGGCATTGAAACCGACATTCCCATCGTCCAGGTACGCCCCGATGATCTGGTCCGGATCCGGCCCGGAGAGCGTATTCCCGTGGACGGCGTGGTCAGGGAGGGCCGCGGGGCGGTGGACGAATCCATGCTCACCGGGGAACCGATGCCGGCGGAAAAAGCTGCGGGGGACCCGCTGGCCGCGGGAACCATCAACAGCACTGGCACACTGATACTCCGCGCCACCCGCGTCGGCCGGCAGACCACCCTGGCACGAATCATCGAGTCGGTGAGGCGGGCGCAGAACTCCAAGCCCCCCATCGGCCGCATGGCGGACCGTATTTCCGCCTGGTTCGTACCCGGTGTCATGATCATCGCCGTTCTGACCGCCCTTGCCTGGTTGAATTTCGGGCCCGTTCCCGCCCTGGCGCTCGCCATGGTCAGCGCCACCACGGTCCTCATCATCGCCTGCCCCTGTGCGCTCGGCCTGGCAACACCGATGTCGGTCATGGTGGGCGTCGGCAAGGCGGCGGAGCACGGCATCCTGATCCGCAACGGGGAGGCGCTGCAGACCGCCTCCAGGATCAGCACCATGATCCTGGACAAGACCGGCACGATCACCCGGGGAAAGCCGGAGGTCACGGATGTCGTGGCCGCCGAGGGAGTGACCGGGGAGCAGGTGCTGGCGCTGGCGGCCGGCCTTGAGCAGGGCTCCGAACATCCCCTGGCCGCGGCCATTGCCGATTACGCCGCCTCCCGGGGCATCCGCGGGACGGAAATCAGGGATTTCAACGCGGTCCCGGGCAAGGGCCTGGAAGGCGTGTCCGCCGACGGGACCCGGCTGCTGTTCGGTAATGACAGGCTCCTCGAGGACAGGGGTGTGAGCGCCGGCGAACTGGCGCATGTCGGCCGCGCCCTCGCCGGGGAGGCCAAGACTCCCGTGTTTCTTGCCGCCGGCGATGCCGTGCTTGGGGTCATCGCGGTGGCCGACCGCTTGCGGGAGGATTCCGCGGATGCGGTCCGCCGCCTCGGGGATGCGGGCATCCGGGTGATCATGATGACCGGCGACAACATGCAGACCGCCCGCGCCGTGGCCGCTGCCGTGGGCATCGATGACTGTTTCGCGGGGGTGCTCCCCGAGGACAAGGAGGCCAAGGTCAGGGAGCTGCAGGACCGCGGTGAAGTGGTGGGCATGACCGGCGACGGCATCAACGATGCACCCGCACTTGCCCGCGCCGATGTCGGATTCGCCATCGGCACCGGTACCGACATCGCCATCGAGAGTGCTGACATCACCCTGATTCACGGCTCCCTGCACGGGCTTGCCGATGCAACGGCCATCAGCAGGGCCACGCTGCGCAATATTCGCCAGAACCTGTTCGGCGCCTTTGTCTACAACACCGCCGGGATTCCCATCGCGGCCGGGGTACTGTATCCGCTCTTCGGGATTCTGCTCAGCCCGGTGATCGCGGGTGCGGCCATGGCATTGTCCTCGTTCACGGTAGTCAGCAATGCCGGCAGGCTCCGTCTTTACCGCCCGAGACCCGCCTGAATCATGTTATGGATCAACCTGCTGGGTATCCTGCTCATCGCCGCCATCGTCTGGTGGTTTCGGCTGGCTCCGTGAGCACGGACGGCAACCGGGAAACCGCCATCCGGCGGTTCGGCGCCGGGCGGTCGCTGCTGGCCGGAATTTGCCTGCTGCTGTCCGCCGAGGCCCCGGCCCTTGCCACTGCGCGAATTACCGACCAGGCGCTGCTCGGCACCGGCCGGGACCTGTTCCGGTCCCATTGTGCGGCCTGCCATGGCGCCAACGCCGAAGGCACGACACCGGACTGGCAGGAGCGGGATGCCTCGGGAAAGCTGCCGCCGCCGCCGCTGAACGGGACCGCCCACACTTGGCACCACCCCCTGAACGTCCTCGTGCGCATGATTCGACAGGGCACCATGAACATCGGAGGCAGCATGCCTGCATGGGGGAAGGATGTACTGAGCGATGACGAACTATTCGCCATCATCGTCTGGTTTTCTTCTCTGTGGCCGGACGACCTCTTCCAGTACTGGATGGAGATGAACCGGGCCGAGTCGGCCGGCAACTGATCAGTCTTCCTCGGACGCGGACACCACCAGCCGGATGAGTTCCGGCGTCGAGCGCACGGACATCTTGCGCAGGATGCTGGCGCGGTGCTTTTCCACCGTCCGCTGACTGATCCCCAGTTCCAGGGCCACGCGCTTGTTCGTCTGCCCGTCTGCGATATGCCCCAGGATCTCCCGCTCCCGGGCGGTCAGCGATTCCATGGCACGGTCCACCTTCTCCCTGAGGGTGCGGCGTTGCTGTTCCCTGGCGGCCTTCTTCAGCGCGCCCTGGACGCAGTCCAGCAGGTCCTGGTCGCGGAACGGCTTCTGGATGAATTCCACCGCGCCGTGTTTCATGGCTTCCACCGCCATGGGGATGTCTCCGTGTCCGGTAATGAATATGACGGGAAGGCGTGCGTCCATCTGGAGCAGCCTCTGCTGCAACTCCAGGCCGCTCATTCCGGGCATGCGCACATCCAGCACCAGGCAGCCGTACATGTCGGCGTCGTACATCGCCAGGAACGCCTCCGCGGAATCATGGCCTACGGCAGTCGTGCCGATGGATTCCAGCAGTTCCAGCAGCGAGTCACGCACCGCATCGTCGTCGTCCACGATGTGGACCGTTGGCGTAAATTCAGTCATCCCCGTTGCTGGAAACGGCCAGGGGAATGGTGAAAAGAAATCGTGTGCCGGGTTCCGCCGGCTCGTACCACAGCTTGCCGCCGTGGGCAATGACGATTGACCTGCTGATGGACAGCCCCATGCCGGTCCCGGCGGATTTCGTGGTCACGAAGGGATCGAACAGCGTCTCCCGGATGTCCGGAGGTACGCCCGGACCATCGTCCCGAACCCAGACCCGGGCGGCATCCCTGCCCGGTTCCGCGGCGTATCCCACCCCGATCGTTGGTCCGTGGCCCGGATTGGCTTCCGTGGCCTCGATGGCATTCCTGATCAGGTTGAGAATCACCTGCTGCACCTGGATACTGTCGACGATCACCTCGAGGCCGGGATCGCCTCGGGAAATACTCAGGTCCAGATCACGGCTGTTGGCGTCCGTCCTCGCCAGGCGCAGCGAATCCGAGACGATGTCATCCAGCCTGGCCCGGTCCCGCAGCCGGTCCTGGGACCGGATCAGCGCCCGGATGCGTTCCACGATCTTGCCCGCCCGCAGCGATTGCTCGTCCGCCTTGGCCAGCAGTTCGCGAAGTCTCGGGATGTCGGGATGATCGGAGTCCAGCCTGCGCCGGCAGGCCTGGACATAGGAACTGATCGCCGACAGGGGCTGGTTGATTTCATGGGCAATGCCGGAAGCCATCTCCCCCATGGTGCTGACCCTGTCCACCTGGGCAAGCCGCTCCCGTGCTTCACTCGCCTCCTGCTCCGCCCTGACCTGGTCCGTCCGGTCCACCAGCTGGGCGATGAACCGTTCGGGCTCCCCGTCGGCGCCGTATATGATCGCGCAGTGGAGAACAACGTGGACAACGGAGCCGTCCCGGTGCAGATATCTGCTGTTCACCACGAAAGTCTTCCGGTCGCCCCCAAGGAGCCGAATGCGATGCAGTTTCGTGTTTTCAACCTCATCGGGATGCAGCAATGCCGTGTAGGGAATCCGCAGAAGTTCCGCCTCCTCGTATCCCACCAGTTCACAGGCCGCCTGGTTGGCATCGAGTATCCGGTCATCGGGATCAATTGACAGAATGCCGATGGGCGCCCTTCTGAGGGTGACCTGGAGTTCCTCCTCACGCCCCCGCAGGCGCTCCTCGCTCTCCTTGAGCGCCCGCTCGTAGCGTTCGCGCTCGCTGAGATCACGCAGAATGCCAACGAAATACAGTCTGCCCGCATCGCTGTATTCACCCACGGAGATCTCAACCGGCATGCACCTGCCGTCGGCGTGCCGGGCCGTGACCCGGCGACCGATACCGATGATGTTCGCGCGCCCGGTTTTCAGGTACTGCCGCAGGTAGCCGTCATGGCTGTTCCTGTCCGGTTCGGTCATCAGAAGGCTTACGTTTCGACCGACCACGTCCTGTGTCCGGTATCCGAACAGGCGTTCCGCTGCATGGTTGAAATTCAGGATCGAGCCATGCCTGTCGATGATCACCACCGCATCGGCAGCAGCGCCCATCAGCGCGGCGAAGCCGGACGGGGTCAGTTCCAGGTGGGCACCGGATTCACTGGTCGCATCGGGCTGCATCGCCGCATTCTATCACCGTCGAAGCGCCTGTCCGGCCTCCCTCCAGATCTCTCCCCAAGCCGGACTGGACGGGGACCTCTTGCCGCGTGCATGGGTATTTGTACCCAATGACCCCTCAGCATGTACGCATGGATGATCCGGGCGCCAGGGAATAGAGTAGAGGGTGTATAACCAACGAACAATCCGGGCAACCAGAATGAGCCTTGCTGCAATAGAACAACCCGCAATCGGGGGGCCGCGCACCCGGGGACAGTATTCCCCCAGCATGCGATTCGGCACCAGGCCCCAGGAAAATGCGGTCATTCTCCATGCAGGGGACACCCTCTACAGGATGGGTGACGAGCTCAAGGGGATTTTTCTGATCAATGTCGGCGCCATGAAGCTCCACCGGATTACCGAATCCGGCGAACAACAGATCATCGGATTCTACGTGCCCGGTGATGTCATCGGGCTGGACGCGCTGGGTGACGGGATCAGCCCGTCCATGGCGGTGGCGCTGGACACCACCAGCGTGACCCTGATTACCTTTGAATGCCTGATGAACGGCAAGCATGATTTCGACGGACAGGAACTGATCCGCCGCCTGGGAATGACCCTGAACCGGGACAATGACCTGATCATGATGCTGTCCCAGCGCACGGCGGACCGCCGGCTGGCCTGGTTCCTGATGGAATATTCCGACCGTCTCGCCGGGCGGGGCCTTTCCCCCTTCGAATTCTCGCTGCCCATGTCCAGGGGGGACATCGCCCTCTTTCTCGGACTGGCCATGGAAACCGTGTGCCGTGAACTGGCCCATTTCTGCGAAATGGGGTTGCTCAAGAAAAAACACCGCCGGTTTCGCCTGCTGGACCGCGACCGTCTCCGGCGACTGGCCAGCGGCGACCGCGACAACTGACCGGCCGGTCCGGAGCCTCACAACACCCCACATACGACTCAGTCAGTCTTGATCATTCCCATGGATTTC
>VYFG01000079.1 GCA_009842505.1 Gammaproteobacteria bacterium | reverse complement strand
TAGCCTCCGGTCAGGCAGGAACCTGCTTGGCCGGGGAATTTTGCAAGTACCTCCCATGATTGTTCCGGAATGATCCTGTTGACCATGTTGGGAATCTACTGCCTCGCCGGCCTTCTTTTCGGCGTGGCATTTTTTCTCCGGGGGTATGCCGTACTTGAGCCGGGCGCCCGAGGGGCCTCCATCGTGACACGGCTGCTCTGGACGCCGGCCTCGATCGCACTCTGGCCGTACCTGCTGAAAATGTGGATCGGATCCCGCCCATGATCCGGTCACATCGCAAGATCCACAAGTTCGCCTGGCTGTTTCTCACCCCGGTGCTGCTTGTGTTGATCCTCATGATGAGCAACCCGGGTCGGGACCTCTATCCAGGCAATGATGAACCACCCCGCCAGTCCGCCAAGGGCCCGATTCCCTGATCCGGCAGCCATGCCTAGCCATCCATGAGCCAAGGTTACGTACCCGTCAACTGGAAACGCAGCAAGCAGGTCTACGACCTGTGCCTCTGGGCGGGCATCCTGCTCTATGTTGCCGCATTCATTGTCGTCACCAACACGCTCTACAGGGGGGACCAGGCCCTGCCCCTGCTGACCGTGCTGCTTCGCGCAACGTCAACCTGCGCCTTTGTCATGCTGACCCTGATACTGTGCATCGGGCCACTGGCGCGCCTGGACCGCCGATTCCTGCCGCTCCTGTACAACCGCCGACATTTCGGCGTGTCCATGTTCGTCGTCGCCCTGGTGCACGGATTGCTGGCGGTCTACTGGTACCACAGCTTCGGCCCGGTGAACCCACTTGTGTCGGTCTTTACCTCCGGCGGGGACTACCGGTCCGTCACGGACATTCCCTTCGAGGTCCTCGGTGCCGTTGCCCTGATGATCCTGTTCGTGCTGGCCGCAACCAGCCATGACTACTGGAACGCGACCCTTGGCGGGCCGCTCTGGAAGGCCATTCACCTGTGCGTGTACCCGGCCTATGCCCTCATTGTCCTGCACATCGTCTTCGGCGCGCTGCAACAGGATGCCACCGGGCTGATGCCCTGGATGGTCATGGTCAGCGTGGGGCTGGTCGGTGGACTGCATGTTTCCGCGGCACTCACCCGTTCAGGAGCGGACAGACAGGTCAGTAGCGATGAAAGCCAATGGGTTCCTGTGGGGAATTACCGGGACATCCCGGACAACCGCGCCGTCACCATTGACGTCGACACGGATGAACGCATCGCCGTGTTCCGCTACAGCGGCAACCGTTTGTGCGCCGTATCGAATGTCTGCCAGCATCAGAACGGCCCCCTGGGCGAGGGACGGGTGATCGACGGATTCATCACGTGCCCCTGGCACGGTTACCAGTATCGGCCGGAGGACGGCTGCTCTCCCCCGCCCTTCACGGAAAAGATCAGGACCTATCGCCTGAAGCTCGAAGGTGACCGGTTGTTCGTCGATGCCGAACCGTTGCCGGAAGGCACCCCGCGGCCGGTCCTCGAGGCGCCCGGGACCGCTGACGGCCAGTCCAACGGGTAGGGATGTAGCAGGATGAGCAAACCGGAACCTCCCTTTTTCGTCGGCTACCTGCCGACCCCGCAAGCCCTGGCAAGATTCTACCAGCCCCTGGTCCTGGTACTGGTTGTCGGCTGCGCCATGCTCGGATACTGGCTGGGTGCGCAACAGAAGCCGGGGGCACCGGCCGTGTGGGCGGTCGGCGCCGCCACCACGATGTCGGGCGTGCTGCAGGTCGACCCCTATCCGGTGCTGCACCGGGTCCATCCCGAGGACCCGGCCAGGATCGAGTCCGTGCTCCTGGTCAGGCAGGGCAAGTTCGCCGCGACCGGCCTTGCGCGCGAACTGGACGGCAAGGCCGTCGATGTCACGGGCGCGCGCATCAGCCGGGGCGGCTGGACCATGCTGGAGGTATCCTCCGGGGGCAGTTTCGCCCCCGCCGACGGAATCGAGATAAAGGCCATCACGGACCGTCTGGGCACGGAATCCCTGGGGAAGATTGTCCTGGCGGGTGAAATCGTGGATTCCAAGTGCTTTCTTGGCGTGATGAAACCCGGAGCCGGCGCAATCCACAAGTCCTGTGCGGAAGTCTGCCTCCTCGGGGGCATACCCTCCATGCTGGTGGCGAAGGCCTCGGACGACCGGAAATACGGCTACATCCTGGTGCGGCCGGACGGAACCTCTGCCTCGACGCTGACGGCGAAACTGGCCGGAGAGGCGGTGAGGATCACCGGCGAACTCGAGCGCCGGGGAGATCTCCTGTACCTGCGGATGGCGGAGAACGGGCTGGAGCGCATCTGAGCGGGGCTTGCCGATGACTGCGTCCGTGGTTGTGTATGCACATCTCGTTGCCGCCCTGACGGCGGCGACCCTGGGACTCTGGAACCTCGTTGCCGTCAAGGGAACGCCCCGCCACAAGATGGTGGGCCGCTGCTGGATCGCCGCCATGCTGGCAGTGACCCTGCCATCATTCTGGATCCGTGAACTGGACCCGGGCAATTTCAGCTGGATCCACGGGTTGACGGTTTTCACGCTCGCGAGCCTGGCGTTGGCCCTCTGGGGCATCCGGACCGGACGCGTGCGCCTGCATGCCCATGCCATGGTCGGCACGATGGTCGGGCTCGTGATCGCGGGGGGATTTGCGCTGATGCCGGGGCGTACGATCAGCCGGATGATCGGGTACGGCTAGGTTCGGGTGGAAAGAGCCACACACCTCGATCCGCCCCGACGGGACAGTGCCGGATACCCTGGTTCGATTCCACATAGAAAATGACCCGCGGGCAACCACTCATTCTCGCCTCGTCCTCTCCCTACCGGCGCGCCGTTCTGAAACGGTTGGGTCTCGGGTTTCATTGGCGTTCTCCCGATATCGACGAATCGTCCTTGCCCGGCGAGGCGCCGGATGATCTGGTCCGCCGCCTGTCAGAGGCCAAGGCTGCCGCGGTTGCCGGGAAGTATTCCGAAGGCCTGGTGATCGGCTCGGACCAGGTGGCCGTCCTCGGCGGCCGCATCATCGGCAAACCGGCGGACCATGACGATGCGCTCGGTCAGCTCCGGGCGGCCTCGGGCGCCGTGACCGTGCTCCACTGCGGCATCGCGGTGCTGAACGCTGCCACCGGCCGCATGCAGTCCGCGGTGGAGCACGTGGAAGTGGAATGCCGGGAACTGGCCGATGACGATATCGAACACTACCTGGCGACGGATGCGCCCTATGACTGCTGCGGCAGCCTGAAGGTCGAGGGGATGGGAATCTCCCTGCTCCGCCGGGTTCGGAGCGACGATCCCAATGCGATCACCGGCCTGCCTGTGATCCGCCTCCTTGGGATGCTGCGCGAGGAGGGATTCAGCTTGCCCTGAAAGTCCCGGGGTGCATTCGGGCCTCAACCGGCTTCCACGGCCACGAAGCGTCCGTCCCTGATACGTGCAATGCGGTCGCGCACCTGGGCCGCCTGCTCGAACTCGAGGTTCTTCGCATGGGCATACATTTCCTTCTCCAGCCTGGACAGCAGCCGGCCCAGTTCTTTCGGCGTCATGCGGAAGTACTCCTCATCGCCCTCGGCCGCGCTATCCCGGTCCGGGAGATCGTTCCATGCGGCATCGTTGGCGGTGACGCCGTCGATGATGTCCTTCACCGGCTTGACGATGGAGCGCGGGATAATGCCGTGTTCGCTGTTGAACCCCTCCTGCTTGCCGCGTCGGCGCGCAGTCTCGTCCATGGCCACCCGCATGGACGGCGTGACGGCATCGGCATACAGGATCACCCTGCCCTGCGCGTTGCGGGCAGCCCGGCCGATGGTCTGGATAAGCGATCGCTCCGATCGGAGGAATCCCTCCTTGTCCGCATCGAGAATAGCCACCAGGGAAACTTCCGGGATATCCAGCCCCTCCCTGAGGAGATTGATGCCCACCAGCACGTCGAACGTTCCCTTGCGGAGGTCACGGATGATTTCCACCCGTTCCACGGTGTCGATATCGGAGTGCAGGTAGCGGACCCGCACCTGGTGCTCGTGAAAATACTCCGTCAGGTCCTCCGCCATCCGCTTGGTCAGCGTGGTCACCAGTACCCGGCTGCCCTGGCTTGTGCACTGCCTGATCTCGGACAGCAAGTCGTCCACCTGGCTGATGACCGGCCGCACCTCCACTTCCGGGTCCAGGAGGCCGGTGGGGCGCACCACCTGCTCCACCACCTCCGGCGCGTGCCGCCCCTCGTAGGGGCCCGGTGTGGCGGAGACGAAGATCACCTGACCGATCATGCGCTCGAACTCATCGAAACGCAGCGGGCGGTTGTCCAGTGCCGACGGCAGCCTGAAACCGTACTCCACCAGGGTTTCCTTGCGTGAGCGGTCGCCGTTGTACATTGCCCCGAGTTGGGGAATGGTGGCGTGACTCTCGTCAATGAAGACGATGGCATCCGCCGGCAGGTAGTCGATCAGCGTGGGCGGCGGTTCCCCGGGCTTGCGTCCGGACAGGTAGCGCGAATAGTTCTCGATCCCGGTGCAATACCCGAGTTCCCGCATCATCTCCACGTCGTAACGGACCCGTTGCTCCAGCCTCTGCGCCTCCACCAGCTTGCCCTCGCCGCGAAGCACCTCAAGGCGCTGGCGGAGTTCCTCGACAATGTCGTCCACGACATCAAGGATGGTTTGCCTGCCGGTCACGTAATGGCTTTTCGGGTAGACCGTGACACGGGTCAGGCTCCCTTCCGAGCTGCCGGTCAACGGATCGAAGCGCGACAGGGCATCGACCTCGTCACCAAACAGCTCGATGCGAATGGCAAGTCGCTCGGACTCGGAGGGATAGACATCGATCACGTCGCCACGCACGCGAAACGTGCCCCGACGCAACTCAAGGTCATTTCGGATGTACTGCATCTCGGCCAGTCTCTTGAGTATGGAACGCTGATTGATCGAATCACCCCGTTTCAGGTGCAGGATCATGCCGTGGTAGGACTTGGGGTCGCCGAGACCGTAAATCGCGGAAACCGTGGCAACGATGATGACATCGCGCCGCTCCAGCAGCGCCTTGGTGGCGGACAGCCGCATCTGGTCGATATGGTCGTTCACCGAGGCGTCCTTCTCGATGTAGGTATCGGAACTGGGAACGTAGGCTTCAGGCTGGTAGTAGTCGTAGTAGGAAACGAAATACTCCACTGCATTGCGGGGAAAGAAATCCCGCATCTCCGAGTAGAGCTGGGCTGCGAGGGTCTTGTTGTGGGCCATGACCAGCGCGGGGCGTCCGGTTTGCGCGATGATGTTGGCCATGGTGAAGGTTTTGCCTGAACCGGTGACGCCCAGCAGCGTCTGGTAGGCCTCGCCGTAGTCCAGCCCCTCCACCAGGCAGCCGATGGCCTCGGGCTGGTCACCCGCGGGGGCGAAATCACTCTGCAGGTCATAGGCAGGGGACAACCCGGTATCGGCTGGACGGTTCGCTGGCATGGATGAATTCTATCAGTCGGGGTCTACTTTGATGCCCATACTTGCAGGTCGATTGTTCAACGCAATCGGTATTGACGACGGGACACAACAGTACCGGGGAAATGCCTATCCATCATAACCAAAGATGGGTGTTTGGATGCAATGGAATGTCAGTGACGACCGGGGTTAAAGCGGCGAATGAAACCATGTTGTGCCGGGCAAGCCAAGCATCGCGGATGAACTTGACCGATTTGACCGAATCGCTTTACGGAGTATTATGGAATATGGAGATTTTTGACCATGGGTATTAGTCTCGTTATAGCCGTTACCGACGGAGACTGGTTCGATATGCTCCGGCGGAAGCCAGACCTGGACGAGGTGAACTTCTGGGCACCTTCGGCGAAGAACTTCCGCGCTCTCCAGCCGGGTGGTCTGTTCCTGTTCAAGCTGCATGCCCCGCATAACTTCATCGTCGGCGGCGGCATCTTCACCCATGCAACCGCACTGCCCTGCTCACTGGCCTGGGAGGCATTTCGGGAAGCGAACGGTGCACACTCGATGGATGAGATGCGGGCACGAATCATCCACTATCGCCGAACTGACCCGGATGACCGGGAGGATTTCAAGATCGGCTGCCGAATCCTGACCTGTCCTTTCTTCCTTGATGAGTCCGACTGGCTCCCCGTACCGGCAAGCTGGTCACCACAGATTGTCCAGTTCAAGACCTACAACACGGACGAAACCGAGGGTCTGTTGCTGTGGGAAACCGTGCAACAGTGGCTTGACCAAACACGTTTCACTGACAGGGGGGAAAATCAAACTCGATACGGCAAGCCGAGACTCATCCGTCCCCGTCTCGGTCAGAGAGCCTTTCGTGTAATCGTTGGAGACAACTACCAGAGACGTTGTGCCGTCACCCAGGAACGAACCTTTCCGGCTCTCGAGGCAGCCCACATACGTCCCTACAACAAGGGTGGTGGGCATGAGGAGAAAAACGGTCTGCTACTCCGT
>VYFG01000110.1 GCA_009842505.1 Gammaproteobacteria bacterium | reverse complement strand
TTCCACGATTTCTCCTTTCAAATCAAAATTCTATGAGTTTGCCGCCGGACACTATTTAATGTTTGGTTATAATTCCCAATGGTTTCGTTCAACTTGTCGGCCGGAACGGTGAACGGATTGATCAGGACCACTGGATCAGCCCGGGCTTCGCTGTAAGCGAAACCGGCTGCCAGGACACTAGCTGCGAATAGCAGCGCTTGGACTTTTGTTCTCATTCGGTTCATCTATCTGTATGGTTTTCTCGCAGCGTTCGCGAACGGTTTCCAGCAGTTCGAGCGCCGCAACGATTTGCCCTTGACTGAATCCATCGCTCAATTCATTTACCCAAGCGGCCTGAGCCTTGTCGATCTCGCTCATTACTCCCGCCCCCTTGTCACTGATGGAGACAAGCGGCGACCGTTTGTGGTCGATGTTTTCTTCCAGAACGACAAAACCAAGTTCCACCAGGTCATTGACGATGCGCTGGACACCCTGTCTGGCAAGTCCCATTCTTCTAGCGATTTGAGCAACGGACAGGGAGTGCCTGGATCGGTCAATAGCCCCTATCACCTGCCATCGGGCGCTGGTCATGCCCATTGGCTTCGTGAGTTTGTTCCCGGCAGCGAGCAGCGCCCCGTTCAGCCGAAAGGTCTCCAGTATCAAGGCAGTCAGTGCTTCGCCTTCACGTGATCGAATCATAAGGGATATATTACCATAACGGTAATATATTGCCAATATACACGGAGCACGAAATCGCGAAGGCTGGTCAGTGCCCGAAAGCGGCTGGGCAGAATTTTGAATTCCGATGGTTGTGAGCGGCCGCAGTGTGCGAAGGCGGACGCCCAAGGAGCGACATCGTCGGGCAATGCCTGTCGGATGAAGTGCTGACTATTACAGCTCAGGCATAGTCAAACACCACGACGGTGCCACTGACCCTCCTTGTCCCCTGCGCCCATTTGCGGTAGCCGGGCTCATACCCATGGGGGGTGCCATCTGAGATTGTTTCAGCTCATGGCTTCCGGGGTGCGGCTGCGCGCGTACGTCCCGCGTCGCCTCCGGACGCACGCGGGAGTGCGCACTCGGGGGCGGGGGCGCCGGGTCGTTCAGGACCGTATTCAGTGCATGTTCAGCACATTTTCAGGGGAAATTCAGCGCAAGGAATCCAGTATCCGCTGCCAACGATTGCCTCCAACGCGGACAGCGTTATGAACCGTGCCAACCTGGAAGTACTCAACTATTGACCCATCCTTTCACTCGCTGACCTGATATCCATGAACCTTACCGTGAATCCGTCCATGAACTCGACCATGAATCCAAGCATGAACTCACCCTTGAACCCTTCGTTGCCTTCGGCCGGATACTCCGGCCCGGGACACCAACCTGCCGTCAGGCTGGCTTTCGCCCTGCTGCTGGCGCTGGGTCTCGCCGCCTGTGCCGGCACCTCCGAATCGGGCCCCGAGGGGGCAGAGGGCTCCGGCGAAGGCCCCGAGGGTCCCGAGGGGGGATCGGGCGAGGGAAGGGAAGGCAGCGAAGGCGCCGGGTCGGGCGATGGGGGCGAAGGCGCCCAATACGACCTGACCCACACCTACGACATGGTGGAAAGCAACGGCGCCCGCCTCGTGCTGCGCTACGACGCCGCCAACGAGCGCTTCACGGGCACAGTCACCAACACGACCGGCGCCACACTGACGGATGTCCGGGTGGAAATCCACCTGGGGCCGAACCGGTCCGAGACCAACGAGATCGGCCCGACGCCCTGGCGGGATCTGGCCCCCGGGGAGATCATGCTGGTGAGCCTCGGTGCTGCCGGCCGGAACTTCAGCCGCTACGGGGTCCACGTGGAATCCGGGCCCCAGGACGACCCTAACACCCTCGCGGACCCCGTTTCGTCGTCCTTCGCGCCTCCCCTCGGGCCCTGGGCGGTCATGGGCGGCGTCGAGCTCGGCCTGGAGAACCAGGGCCACGGTCTCGAGGTGTGGTACACGCGGCAGGGCAATGCCTGGACGCCGCACCTTTCCCCGAATCCCGCGCCGGAACACCAGCCCACCGGGGCGGCGACCTGGACGGGGGAATGGGTCGGCTACCAGGGGACCGATCCCATGATCGACACCGGGGCGGCGCGGGTCACCGTGACCCTGGGGACGGGTGCGCCGGAAGCGGCCCTCACCCTGGATGACGTCCCGACCCTCGGCACCCTCCAGTGGGATGCCATGCCGGTCACCGGCGGGCGGTTCTCGGGCACCGCCACGGCCAACGCCCAAAGGTACGATGCCACGGGCCAGTTCGGCGGCACCGGACAGGCCGGCGTGGCCGGTTACGCCACGGGACCGGACTTCCGGTCGGTGTTCTACGGGGAGAAGCCATGACCCCCGGCGGGAATTCGCCGCCGACGTAGTCCGGATTTGCGGACCGGGGCCTGAGCCGGCCGTTCGGCGGCAGGGCCCCAACGCACCTGCCTGAGCAGAGCCAAGCAGATCCGGACTTCCCGGATTTCCCGGAATTGTCCGATGTCGCCTGATCCAGTAAAATGATTCACTCTCCACCTCAACCCCGAGGCCGGGGTTCGTGCCGATGCCTGAAAGAATGGTCGCAAGATTCACGCTTTCCCGGGCAATCGTTCTTTCAGCCGCCATGATCGCGGCTCTTGCGGTTCTGTATATCGTCCTGGATTCCGGGGACGAGCCGTTCCGGGACTGCGAAGCCTGTCCCGAGATGGTGGTGGTGCCCCCGGGCGAATTCGTGATGAGGTTTCCCGGTTCGGAGGAAGGCGAGAGCAATGATGAAGACCCGGTGCACCGGGTGGAGATTCCGTACCGGTTCGCGGTCGGAAAATACGAAGTGACGTTTGCGGAGTGGGATGCGTGCGTGTCGGACGGCGGATGTCTGCATCGCCCGGACGATGAGGGATGGAGCCGCGGGCGCCGCCCGGTGATCCATGTCAACTGGATCGATGCCCGGGAGTACGTGGACTGGCTGAGTCACAGGACGGGGGAGGATTACCGGCTGCTGTCCGAGTCGGAATGGGCGTATGCCGCGCGCGGCGGCACGGCCACGGCCGGTCAATTCGATACGGATCTTTCTCCGGACGAGGTGAATGATGGACGTAACCAGGGAAGTACGGTTCCGGTGGGCGGTTCTCCCCCGAACGGATTCGGGCTGCATGACATGCACGGCAACGTCCGGGAGTGGGTGGAGGACTGCTGGAATCACGATTACCATGGGGCACCATCGGACGGGAGCGCGTGGACCACTGGCGATTGTGATTACCGCGTGTTTCGCGGCGGCTGGCACGATGTCGTTTCCTGGCAGTTCGATCCGGAGGGGCACCGCCCCGTGGACCGCCTCTGGTTCCGGCTCCCCCCCGGTTTCCGCTCCCTCGACCTCGGTTTCCGTGTGGCCCGGACGCTCGCCCGGTGAATCCTCGTCTCCCTGCCCAAGGGGTCCAGGAGTGGAACCTCCTGTCCGCTCCCTTAACGCGGGATCGTGCGTGAACTATCCCTCCGCATCGCCCGGCGAAAGCGCAGCCATCGGCTGACCCGAACCGCGGGGCATCGTCACACCCTCACTTGCATCCATTCGGCGCCGTCCTGGGGCCATGCCGGTTTCTTCGTCGCCTGTCCGGGGTTGCCGCCGCTTATATGGGATCGACCCGGATCGTCACGATTTCCATTTCGTGATACTGCTGGTGCCGTACGGACGAAGCGTAGTGCTGCAGCAACCGGAGCGAGATCTCATGCTCCCCGGAGCTTGCATGGTCGTATTGCCGGTGCTGCTGGATCCGATCCTCCAGGTTCTCCTCGCTCGTCGCGACGATGAACTCCAGTTCCGCCTGCGGACCGTCACTGGACGCCATGACGACCAGTCGTTGCCGGTCCCCGCGGCTTTTACCTTCCTCCGCTGGGAGCAGCGACAGGAGAACTTCTTCCGCAACCATGACCAATCGGTGAGCCATGTCCGGGCCCCAGTCTTTCCGGTCGGAGAACTTCGTGATAAACGCAGTGAGTTCCGGCAGGGCTTCGGTGCCCAGCGGGGACCGAAAGCGCATGCGCCGCGGGCTCGTGATCTCCATGAACAGGGTCAGGATGATCGCGGTGAGTCCTCCGGTCGTTACGCCGCTCTGGAACATCGTCCCCCACAACGGGCCGAAGTCCGGGGGGACAAACAGTCTGTACTCGAACGCGGCGCCTACCCAGAAAGAGACGCCCGCGATCAGGATCTTCGCCCGGTCGGTTCCGTACCGGATAACGGTACGCGCACCCTCGACAAACATGAATCCGATCACCACGACAAAGTATCCCGCTATGACGGGACCGGGGATGTTGCTGAAAAGGCCCGATACCTTGGGCAGAAACGCGAGCGCGAGAAATATGCCGCCGATGCAGTATCCGACGTTGCGGGAAGCGGCGCCGGTGATCTGGATAAACGAGACGATCCCCCCGGTGGTGACATTGGGTACCGTGCCGGCAATACCACAGACCAGGTTACCCACACCGGTGCTGCGGATCGCTCCCTGCACCTTCCGGAAGTCGATCGCCCGGGTCTGGCGCCATGAGACCTGTTGCACGGCGATCACATCTCCATTCACCTGGATGGCGATGATCGCGCCGATGAACAGGAACGCCGGAAGAAGCGTCCAGAAGGGGGTGCCGAAGGCAAGTCCCGGCCCCGGCCAGCCACTGGCCGGGAACCCCACCCAGTCAGCCTGCGTCACCCTCTCGAAGTCGTAGATGTCCAGATACACGGCGACTGCGCATCCGATGATGATGCAGATGATAGGCGCCCATAGCCTCAACGCGGCCGATCCCCGGAGGGTGAGGATCACGATCACGATGCCGGTCACGAGGGCGACCATGAACGCGTCCCCGCGTCCGGACTCCGTCTCCGTGTTCAGCAGGTTGAAAACCACGGAGGCCAGGGAGAGGGTAACGATCATCAGCACCGTGCCGCCCACGAGCGGCGTGACGATTCGCCTCAGGATGAACAGCCACCTTGCGATGAGGATCTGGAATGCCGCCGTGACGAGCACCAGGGTGGTCAGCGTCGCCGGACCCCCGTCCACCAGCGCCATGATGCAAAACGGGATGGAGATGAAGGATGTACGCATGGGAAGAACCAGTCCCGTACCCATGCGTCCGATTCTTCCCACCTGCAGCAGCGTGGTCATCCCGATGGTCGCCAGCGTGGCGAAGATCATCCAGGCCAGATAGGAATCGTCCCCTCCCGATGCCTTGATCACGATAACCGGTGTGATCAGGACTCCGGCCGCATAAATGAAGCAGGGTTGCACGCCCAGGCCCAGTGAGCGTGGCAGGGATAGGCTTTCGTGCGGTTCGTAGCGCGGGCCCCGGGATGCGGATGTCGCTGTCAACGGCAATATCTTCTGTCTTTCATCAGTCTTCAGGGCGCCTGGCGACAGAGGCCTGTCCGGACATCGAAGGTCATGACGATAGAGCCGGGACGCGGTCCGATCGCGGACGACGCCGTTCCTCCATAAACCGGTTCCGACGGGTCATCTGAAAACCATGCTGCCCATGCATCCTGTGCACCTATGGCCCTATCACCGTATGCGCCATGACATGCGGCGGCAGGGAGACAGGCCGTTTCGCGTCGACGGCTTCCGCTCTCAATCGTTCGGCGAGCGTTTCGACGTCCAGCTCTTCCGCCGTTGCGATTCCATGGGTTTCGATCAGCGGAAGGAGGTTCCTGAACGTGGCGGCCCGCTGCTCGTAGCCCGGCCATTCGGTGGCCCCGCCCATCGGCGTCTCCAGATGCAGGGCAGGTTCGGGCAGCCCCGCTTCGAGGAAGGCGCGATACAGGCCTGTGCCCATGTCAGCGTGCGCCCCGGTGCGCTCGAAAACGGCGCATTCCCAGTCAATCAGCTTTCCGAGAAGTGGTGTCTCCGGACCGGCAAGCGCCTTGTGGAGCGCGAGGTCGACCTCCTGGAACGCAACGATGCCGCCGGGGCGCAGACGCCCCGCCAATTGTTTGAGAGCATCCGCGGGCTTCGCGATATACATCAGCACCAACCTGCCGACAACGGCATCGAAGGCGTCCGGGAGTTCAAGAGAACGGGCGTCGCCTTCAACGAACTGAACATTCGTGAAGCCTGCCGCACTGGCCCGTTCCCGCGCTGTCTCGAGAATTTCGGCGTTGACGTCGACCCCGATGACATAACCGTCGGGGCCGACGAATTCAGTAAGGGTGAAAGCCACGTCTCCGGCACCGCTCCCGACATCAAGCACTCTCATCCCTTTCTTGATGCCGCTTCTCAGGAGAAAACGCCGCGTCATTCCGTCGTACAGCCGTGCGTTTCGAATCAGGCGCTTCGTTTCCGCCTCGCTGCGGCCCATCGTATATTCCACATCGTGGTTCATGTCGGTTCCCTTGCGTCAACTGAGCCGCTTGCAAAATTCCAATAGGGACAAGGGAATTGTGCAATGCACAATG
>VYFG01000137.1 GCA_009842505.1 Gammaproteobacteria bacterium | reverse complement strand
GAAATCCATGGGAATGATCAAGACTGACTGAGTCGTATGTGGGGTGTTGTGAGGGTAAAACCCGGTCATCGCGGGCCGGTCTTCCGGCAGCGCCATCCAGGGCGGCCTGGTGTCGGTGTAGATATGGATGTCGGGCGGTGCCAGGGCCGGGTTGTCCAGCGTGCCCACGCGCACGAAACGCACCGCTTCCCCCATTCCCAGGTAATTGCTCCAGAGCACGACCCGGCAGTCCGGACAGCGGCTGACGATCTGGCCCTTGCCGCTGGCCGTGGGGATCTGGTGGGATTCCACATCGCCCCTGGTCAGTGTGACGCGGCCGGACTCGATGATGGCATTGAGCGCGCAGGCGGAGCCTGTCTCCCTCTGGCACCAGGTGCAGTAGCAGCAGTGCACGAACATCGGTCTGTCCTCCAGGCGGTAGACCACCCCGCCGCAGGTGCAGCGTCCGGTGGCGAACGGCTCACGGTCAGTCATGGCTTCCTCCGGTCATAGGCGCGAGTGTAACCGCTGGCCCCGGTCAGTCGCGAGAGCGGCTCATCCGCCGGCGGACTGCGCCCTCAGCCAGGTGTCCACCATGTCGGGGGAAAAGAGGTAGAAGGCAATGTCGATCCCGGCCCATTGCTCCTCCCCGCAGACCGCAAGCGCGATCCCCGCCGCCTCGTCGTGGGGGTAGCCGTAGACACCGCAGGAAATGGCGGGAAACGCCACGGATCCGCAGTGATGGTCCCGTGCCAGGGCCAGCGCGCTGCGGTAGGCCGAATCCAGCAGCCTTGCCGGTTCGGGATCGATGCCGTAGCGCGGCCCGACGGCATGGATCACCCAGCGGGCCCGGAGCCGGCCGGCGGGCGTGATCCGCGCCCCGCCGATGGGACAGCGGACGCCGTCCGCCTCGGGGACCCGGCGGCAGTGTTCCAGCAGTTCCGGACCCGCGGCGCGGTGGATGGCGCCGTCCACGCCGCCGCCGCCCAGCATGGCCGGATTGGCCGCGTTGACGATGACATCCGTGGCGGCCGCCGTGATGTCGCCCTGGACGATGGCGATCTCCATGCTCATGAAGCGGCTGCCCCGAGATGGCCGGGCAGTTCCCCGGACGGAATCCCGCCACGCACGATCAGACCGTTGCCGCGGCCGATCTCCCATCCCCCGTCGTAGTGCACGACGGTCGCGGAGACCGCCCGGAAGCGGTTCCGGTTCACCATCTTTTCAAATCTGCGAATTCGCAACACTGAAACGACAAGACCAATATTCTTCCACAATACTCCGGCGGCGCCCGACCGACCCGCGCTCCTTGCAACGACTATAGCCAACATTCGCAACCTGTTCCAGACGGAACCCTTGCCAGCTGTCAGCTTGCCGAGGTCTCCCCGTGCCAGGCCTGCTTCATGCTTCCAGTCGATGAAAATCAAGCCCTCCGCGTCCCCGGAATGCTATGATCCGGGTTCCTTGAGTGTTGATCATCATGGTCCGTTGCGACGATTTCCGGCATCGCAATCCAAGAAACCCTCCAGCACAAGTCCCGCTATGAATCCCTGGTATTTCGTTTTCCGGTCGACCGGCATGGCGCCGGCGCATGCGTGCAGGACAATGTTCGATCGGCCGCGGCAGGAGCGCCGCCTGCATGGTTTACCGGAGTCGTAATCCGTAAGGAACCGGCGAGCGGATGCTGTCGAGGAGGACCAGATTGTTTTCGACCGGGGACGCGCGCCGACTGGCGAGGCGGCGGTTGCCGCGCCTGGTGTTCGACTACGTCGACGGCGCGGCAGGACGGGAGGCCGGAATGCGGCGCAACGAAGCGCGGTTTGACGACATCTGCCTGCAGCCGCGTGTCCTGGAGAATGTCGCATCCCGAAGCCTCGCGACGGAGATCCTGGGGCAGACGTTCAGCGTTCCCTTCGGCATCGCGCCCATGGGAATGTGCAATCTGGTCTGTCCGGGCGCGGACCGGATCCTCGCCGGGACGGCCGCGCGCCTTGGCATGCCGGTCTGCGTCTCTTCCGCCGCGTCGAGCACGCTTGAAGACATGCGCGAGTGGGCCGGGGACCGCGCCTGGTTTCAGCTGTACTACGGGCAATCCGAAGAATCGACGCTAGCCGCGGTGGAGCGGGCGGCCGGGGCCGGTTACGACATCCTGGTGCTGACCGCCGACGTTCCGCAGGTATCGCGCCGGGTGCGCGACCAGCGCAACAGGTTCAACGTGCCCTTCCGGCTGACCCCGACATCCTTCCTCGATTTTGCGATCCATCCGCGCTGGTCCCTGTCGACCCTCGCGGCGGGCATTCCCTCCCCGAAAAACTTCGGCAAAGGTGACCGATTCGTCCGGGGCGCCAGCCGGGCCGGGGCGGACTGGAACTTCCTGTCCATGTTGCGAGGAGCGTGGAAGGGAAAGCTCATCGTCAAGGGGGTCACCTGCGCACGGGACGCGGTGCGCGTCCGGGACGCGGGCGCCGATGCCGTCTACGTGTCGAATCACGGCGGCCGGCAGCTGGACAGCGCCCCGGCGGCCATCGACCTCCTGCCGCGGGTCCGTGCGGCCCTGGGCCCCGACATGCCGCTGTTGTTCGACAGTGGCATCCGCAGCGGCGAGGACGTGGTAAAGGCGTTGGCGCTCGGCGCGGACTTCGTGATGCTCGGGCGCCCGGTTCTGTTTGCCCTGGGCGCGGGCGGGGAAAACAGCCTGTCGACACTTCTGGACTGTTTTGTGCAGGATGCCGATGTCGCAATCGCCCAGCTCGGGGTCAGCTCGGTGTCGGGGCTCCGGACGGGCGTCCTGTTCGAACCGGGCAGCGGGACGGACGGCGGGACATCAGACCCGCAACGGCCGCTCAGGGTCGCGGCCAAGAACTGAAAGGAGACCATTCGCAACATGGGGCAGGACAACCGAATCCGCGGCGGCGCCCTGCTGGCCTGCGCGCTGAAGGAAAAGGGGGTGGACCACGCCTTTACCCTGGCGGGCGGATTCTGCAATCCGGCACTCGAGGGGTTCATGGAATGCCGGATACCGGTGATCAACTGCCCCCACGAACAGGTCGCGGGACACCTGGCCGACGGGTACACGCGGATCACCCGCAAGCCCACGGTCTGCCTGGTCGGGCCCGAGGGGTTCGCAAATGCCGTGCCCGCAATGCTCGAAGCCGGCGGCGAGCGCTCCCCGGTGATCTTCGTCACCGGCTCCTCGACGCTCAAGCGGCAGGGCGCGGGCGGATTCAAGGAAATCGACGATGTGGCGATCGCCGCGCCACTGGTGAAGTATTCCGTTCAGGTCACCGATGGCGAGCGCATCGGTGAATTCGTCGACCGGGCATGGCAGGCGGCGACCACCGGCTATCCGGGGCCGGTGCATATCAGCCTGCCGGTCGACATCATGTTTTCGTCCTTCGACGCGGATGCGGGCCGCGACGAACGGCCCTGGACACGCAGCGCGCGCCCGGCCCCGCGTGTCTGGCCCGATCCGTCCGGGCTCGCCCGCCTGCTCGGCATCATCCGCAAAGCCGAACGCCCGATCGTGATCGGCGGGCACGGGATCTGGTGGTCGGGCACCGAGGAAAAACTGGAAGCCATGGGCCGCACCCTGCGCATGCCCGTCTTCAATGTGCCCTACCACGCCAAGCTGCTCGGCGAGGAATGCGAGGCCTACATGGGGCTTGCCGACTTCCACCAGTACCACCCGTCGAAAACCGCCATTCACGAGGCCGACGTCGTGGTGATGGTGGGCGGGCGGCTCGACAACCAGATGAACTTCGGCAATCCGCCTTTTTTCCCCAGGGAAACCACGCTGGTCTGCGTGAACGGCTCGTCCGAGGAACTGGATAACAACTATGCCGCGGACGAGGTGCTGCTGTCGGACCCCGGCGCGTTTCTGGACGCGCTCTCCGGCATCGGCCGGACCTGGGAGTCCTGGTTCGATCTGCAAAGGGAACGCCGCGCCGCATGGGTTGCCGAGTGGGAGGCGCACATTGCGGCGGAAACCGCCCGGGACGAGGCGGCGGGCGGCAACATGCATCCCCTGCAGCTGGGGCTTGATGTGCAGGCCGAGATGAACGATGACGACTGGCTGGTCTTCGACGGCGGCAACACGCATTTCTGGAATGAGATCGCCGTGAACATGGCCGGCTGGCGCGGACAGAAACTGGCCGGCATCATGCACCCCGGCAACTATTCGCTGCTGGGGGTCGGGGTCAGTTTCGGCATCGCAGCCAAGGCCACGCATCCGGACAGCAACGTCGTGGTGGTCTCCGGCGACGGGGCTTTCCTGTCGGGCGGGCTGTCGATCGAGGCGGCGTTCCAGGAGGGGCTGCCGATCACCGTGGTCGTCGACAACAACGGCGGCCTCGACTGCATCAGCCAGCAACAGGAGCGCCTCTTCGCCAATGGCAGTCACTTTGCCACCGACTTCCGCGATATCCCGTTTCACACGATGTTCGAGGGACTTGGCGGACATGGCGAACTGGTGGAGACGCGCGCAGCGCTGCGCCCCGCTCTGCGGCGCGCGATGGCGTCCGGCAAAACGGCCTGTGTGAACGTCAAGTGCCGCGGCGTGATTTCTCCCATCGTCGCGGCAACATCGGACAAGCGCGACAAGGCGTCGATCGAATAATGGCGACGGTGTCTTCCCATACGCTCAATGGCGTCGACGGCAGCCACGCGGGCGGCATCGCGGTGCGGCTGGTCGATCTGGCCACAGGGCGGACGGTCTTCGACACCAGGATGGACGACGGCGGACGCCTGACCCAGGAGGTTGCCGCGCCCGACCCGGAGGGGCGCTACGAGCTGGTCTTTCAGACCGGCACCTATTGGCAGGGCCGGGTCCATGGCACCCACGGCGCCCGCATCATGGACGAGATTGTCATCCGTTTCTCCATGCCCGACCCGGAGGGGCGCTATCACATTCCCCTGATCCTGTCACCGCACGGCTACTCCCTGTGGAGTTCCACCGAGCATGGCTGACGGGCTGAACTTTTCCCGCCGATTGCGCCGCACCCCCTACACGGCCTCTGCCGAGGCCGCCGGCGTCACCGGCTTTTCCGTGGTCAACCACATGCTTCTGCCCAAGGCCTACGGCCGCCCGGTCGAAGAGGACTATTGGCACCTTCGCGAGCACGTGCAGATCTGGGATGTCGCCTGCCAGCGCCAGGTGCAGATTGCGGGCCGCGATGCCGCGAGGCTGGTCCAGTGGATGACCCCGCGCGACATCTCGCGAGCAAGGACCGGGGATTGTCTCTATGTCCCGATCACGGATGAAACGGGTGGCATGATCAATGACCCGGTTCTGCTGAAACTGGCAGACGACCGGTTCTGGCTGTCGGCCGCGGATTCCGATCTGCTGCTTTTCGCCAAGGGGCTTGCGCTCGGGTGCGGGCTTGACGTGACCGTCGACGAGCCGGACGTGTCCCCTCTGGCCGTGCAGGGGCCGAAAGCCGAGACCCTGCTTTGCGACCTGTTCGGCGGCCATGTCCGCGAGATCGGGTTTTTCAAGTTCGACTGGGTCGACTTTACCGGTACGCGGCAACTGATCGCACGATCCGGGTACTCCCGGCAGGGCGGCTTCGAAATCTACCTGAATGGCGGACGCCTGGGCGCCGCCCTCTGGGACGCCGTCTGTCAGGCCGGACAGCCCTACGGCATTGCCCCCGGCTACCCCAATCTGATCGATCGCATCGAGGGTGGGATCCTGTCATACGGCAACGAAATGACACGTGAACAGAATCCTTTCGAAATCGGCATGGGGAAATTCTGCAGCCTGAACGGAGCGGTCGACTATCTCGGCCGCAACGCCTTGCAAAAGTTCTCCGAGAATGGAGCGGAGCGCCAGATCCGCGGCGTCCTTTTCGATGGCGGCCCCTGCCCCACCTGCGCCGAACCCTGGCCGGTCAATGTGGGCGACCGGCAGGTTGGCCAGATCACGAGCGCCATCTGGTCACCGCGGCTGAGACGGAATGTCGGCCTGTCGCTGATCGACAGGGAATTCTGGGATGCGGGTCAGCCGGTGACCGTGCACAGCAAGGACGGCGCCACCCGTGCGGGCGAGATTTCGGCCCTGCCCTTCGCCTGACGGGTCCAGCGTCCGGATCGACAATCACAATCGCAGGTTTCCGGACGCGGAAACCGCCCGGTTACACGACCTCCGGCAGGATGATCCCGATAGCTGCGGCGGGCCGGAAGATCGTGCTGATGGACGCGGCGGGGTACATTTGCCCAAGTCCGCGCCAGCGGGCTTCCACCGTCAATCCCCGGCCCCGTCAAGGAATTCCACCTCGCCGGTGGCGAGATCGTACTCGGCGCCCACCACCGTGAGCCGGCCCGTCTCGACGAGCCGTCCGAGTATTTCCGAGCCCTGGGTGAGAACGGCCACCTGGGCCCGGACATTGGCCCGCACCGCTTGCCGGACGAGCGTGTCGTGATCGGCATCCGGGTCCGTGTCCGGCAGCGACCGCACCGCCGGGCGAATCCGGTTCAGGATGGCTCCCAGGTTCGCCGAGGGGTTACCGGCGGAATGGTCGAGATCCTTCAGCGTGGCCTCGATGGCGCCGCACCGGGTGTGTCCCAGCACCACCACCAGCTCGATGCCGAACTTGTCGGCGGCGAACTCCACGCTGCCCACCTGGGACGGCGCCGCCACGTTGCCAGCCACGCGAACGACGAAGAGGTCGCCAAGCCCCTGGTCGAACACCAACTCCGCCGGCACCCGCGAATCGGAACAGCCGAGGATGGCGGCGAAAGGGTTCTGGCCGTCGGTGAGCCGCATGCGCCGGTTCGGGCTGACGGCACCGCTCCGCCGGCGGCCGGCCACGAAACGCCGGTTGCCTTCCTTCAGTCGTTCGATGGCTTCCAGGGCGGTGGTCATCCAGGGTCAGTTGGTGGTGGTGTCGGGATATTCTACTGCCTCGAGCCCCTCCGCGGGACGCCGGGCAGCTCTATTTGCCCGTAACACGCAGGGCGGGCGGCCCGTCAGTCCAGGCAAAAGCCCTGCTCCCTGACATACCTGCCGAAATCGGTCCGTGCGGGCACCGCGTATTGCCGGGTCCTTCGTTCCGACCAGCCATAGTCCTCCGACACCCCGAAGCGGTCCGCCATGAACTGCGCGTGGTCCGGTGTCCGGTCCACCGACTCCCGCCGCCGGTCATATGCCGCCACCTGCGCCGGCAGGTCCTCGTCATCGTAGGTTTCCTCGTGCACGGTCACTGCCAGGGGCAGGCGCATGCTGACGGGCGACGTCTCGGCGGGCCATCCCACCGCCATCCCCGCAACCGGAAATACATGCGCCGGCAGCTCGAGTTCCCGGGAAAGATCGAAGACCCGGTTCCGCACCTCGCTCACCGGGCAGCAGCCGAGCCCGGCCGCCTCCGCGGCGGTGATGAACGCCTGCATGGCGAGACCGGTGTCCACCGCGGCATTCATGAAGGCATCGAGGTGGTCGTTGGCGAACGGATGGCCGCGGTGTTCCGCCAGCCTCCGGATACGCCGGCTGTCGCCGCACCATACCAGGAAGACCGGCGCCTGCGAGATCCACCCGATGGCCGGTGAATACCGGGAAATGCGCCGGAGCTTTTCCCGGTTACGGACACGGATCACGCTGCGCTGCTGCAGGTCTGACTTGGACGGCGCGGAAAAGGCCGCGGACAGCACGGCATGCAGCAGGTTGTCCGGCACCGGTTCTACCTCAAACAGCCTGCAGCTCCGGTGGTCCAGCATGCGCCCGATGGCCGGATTGAATGCGGCCGCATGTTCATCATCAAGGCCGGCACCGAACCGGGCCTCGTGGCTTTGTTGAATGGTCATCTCACTCTTTGCAACCGGTGGTGGAGGGAACCATTAAACCACATTGCGTCCGTCCGCTGCCGGCAAAACGTGTCCGGGCGCCCGTGCTCCCCGTCCGGGGCGGTGCAGGGAATATTGATTCCCCCGCCCGCAACCATTATGTTCACATGCATACATCTTCGGGAAAACTCGCCATGCAATGGGCCCTGCTCGCCATCGTCGTGATCGCGCTCTTTCTCCTGTCGGGCCGCTACCCGAAGCTCGCCTTCGGCATCTTCGCGGCGCTGGTGGTGGTCGTCGCGGGAGTGGTTTTCCTTGGCCAGGACGACGCCGCAATCCGGAAGGCGCAAATCGGCCCGGAGAACGTCACGGTGGAAAACACCGCCGGCATGCCCGCCTACGGCGGCGCCTACCGCCTTACCGGGCGCATCAAGAACAACCATGCCAGCGTGGAACTCAAGGAGGTGGTGCTCAGCATCGTGATGCAGGACTGCGATGACACGGGCTGCCAGTCCGTGGGCCAGACAGACGAACAGGTCAACCTGCGGATTCCGGCGGGGCAGGCCCGTGACTTCAGCGTCACGGTCTACTTGGGGGAGCCCGCGATCTCGGGTACCATTGGCTGGGATTTCACCGTCACGAAGACCCGGAGCTGACCTGGTTCCAGGGTCCACGGTGACCTGATATCGAGGGAGTAGATTCATGCTGTATCCCGTTGCGCTGGCCCTGCACGTCCTATCCGCGGTGGTGTGGGTCGGCGGAATGTTCTTCGCCTACATGTGTCTGAGGCCGGTCCTTGGCGGCCGCGAGCCGGCCGAGCGCCTGCAGATCTGGGTGGGCGTGTTCAGAAAGTTCTTCCCCTGGGTAACCCTTGCCATCATCCTCCTTTTCCTTTCTGGCTTTTACCTGATCCACGTCTTGGGCGGGTTCGGCCAGATCGGTTATCATGTCTGGGGTATGCTGGGAATTGCCGTGATCATGACCGGGATCTACAAGTTCCTTCTCCTGGCGCCGTTCCGCCATCTCTGCCGGGGCGTGGAGGAGGAAAACCACAAGGTTGCGGCCTTCGCACTCGGGACCATCCGCAAGCTCGTGGGAACCAACCTGGTTCTCGGCATCATCGTGATCTGTCTCGCCACGGCTTTCCGGTCCTGGTAGGCATGCGGATCCGGTCCCTGACCAGGCACGTCACGGCTTCCGCGGCCGGCCTGCTGCTCGCCGTTCTGCTCACCGTGCCGGGAAGCGCCGCGGAACTCCGGCGCGCGGCGCAGCCGTTCACCCTAGAGGCCCTGACCGGCAGCAATGTCTCCCTGGCGGACTACGGCGACCATGTGCTGCTGGTGAACTTCTGGGCGACCTGGTGCCCACCCTGCGTGGCGGAGCTGTCCACGATGCAGGCGCTCAAGGACACGCTTGCCGGTGAGCCCTTCGAGATCCTGGCGCTCAACGTCGGCGAGGAGCCGCGGCAGGTGCGCGACTTTCTCCGGCAATTCAGGACGGATCTCGAATTCCCCATCCTGCTTCGCGCCGAGCGCGGCGTGGCCCGGGCGTGGAACGTGAACGCCATGCCCACCTCCGCCCTGATCGACAAGAAAGGCCGGCTCGCCGCCACCATGGTGGGCCCCCGGGACTGGAACAGCAGCGACAGCCTGCGCCTGGTGCGAATCCTGCTGGAAGAATAGGCAGGCAGGAAACATCGTTGACCACCCGGCCAGTCCACTGCGGCATCTTCGGCGGCACCTTCGACCCCATCCACCTCGGCCATACCGGTGCGGTCCGGCAGATCGTGGCGCCCGCCCTCCTGGACGAGGTCCGGGTGATTCCTGCCGCCGTCCCGCCACACCGCGATGAGCCCCGCGTCCCCGCAGCGGCGCGGCTCGACATGGTCCGCATCGCCCTGGCGGACGAAACCGGCCTGGTCGAAGATGCCCGGGAAATTGAACGGGATGGACACAGCTACACCATGGATACGGTGATGGAGCTCAAGGCGGAATTCCCCGGCACCCGGTTCAGCCTCATTCTCGGGCTCGATGCCGTCCTCGGGTTGGACCGCTGGCATCGCTGGGAAGACCTGCTCGCGCAGGTGGCGGTGATCGCCATGGTGCGGCCCGGCTGGACGCCCCCGGAACCGCTGCCGTCCTGGTGGCGCACCGGGGAAGGCGCCCCGGGACCGGATTCCGCTGGTAGAATCCACCTGATGGCGATCTCACCGATGGATGTCTCCGCCACCCGGATCCGCGACGACCTGCGCGCGGGCAGGGACGTGCGCCACCTGCTGCATGCCGGTGTGCACGAATACATACGCCGTCACGGACTCTATTCCCGCTCTCCCGATCCTCGACGAACCCCATGACGGAAAAAAGCTCCCGGCCGAAGAACGCCGTCCGCTCCCCCGATCACACCGCCCCCGCCGATGAAGTCAGTCGGGCCGAGGCCGAACGCATGCGGGACCTGGTCCTTGATGCCCTCGAGGAGGCCAAGGGCCGGGAGATCGCCGTTCTCGACGTGACCGCCCTGACCGACATCTGCGACTACATGGTCGTGGTCTCCGGCGCCTCGGACCGGCATATCAAGACGCTCGCAGAAAGGGTGCTGGAGAAGATGCACGGGGCGGGTTGGCGCCAGATCGGCATCGAGGGCGAGGATGCGCGGGACTGGGTGCTGGTGGATTTCGTCGACGTGGTGGTGCATATCATGCGGCGCGAAACCCGCAAGCGATACGATCTCGAAGGCCTGTGGGACCGGACGTTCGGCGAACTGCGCAAGGAAGGGGATGCCGCCGGGGGCGGGGAGCAGGATGACGGATCACGTACGGATGCGGAAAACACCGCGGCGTCGCGCCCTGAAGCCAGTTCCGGCTGACCCGGGGCGTCCCCGGGCGAAGTCATGCTGAACCTGCACCTGGTGGCCATCGGCGGGCGCATGCCGAACTGGGTGACCGAGGGGTGCGACGAGTACCGGAGGCGCATCCGGGGACGGATGACACTGAACCTGGTGGAGGTTCCGGCCGTGAAGCGAGGGAAGAACGTGAACCCGGCCAGAATCGCCATGGTGGAGGAACGCCGGCTTACCGCCGCAGTGCCCGGGGGCTGCCGACTCATCGCCCTTGACCGCCAGGGCCGGCAGATGTCCACCATGGACATCGTCCGGCGCCTGGAAGACTGGCTCGACAACGGCGAACAGGCGGCGCTGGTCGTGGGCGGTCCCGAGGGGCTGTCCGGGGACTTTCTCGCCAAGGCAGACGAATGCTGGTCGCTGTCGGCGCTCACGCTGGCCCATCCAGTGGTACGGGTGGTGCTCGCAGAGCAGGTCTACCGCTGCTGGTCGATACTGGAAGGTCTGCCCTATCACCGCTGAATTGAATTCATGTCCCGGGCTCCGCTGAT
Organism: Gammaproteobacteria bacterium; assembly: GCA_009842505.1. Classification (GTDB taxonomy): domain Bacteria; phylum Pseudomonadota; class Gammaproteobacteria; order Arenicellales; family Poriferihabitantaceae; genus VYFG01. The sequence goes on along the minus strand of VYFG01000137.1, from coordinate 25,072 downwards.
CCTCGCCTCCCGTTCGCCCCGCCGCAGGGAGCTGCTGTCGCTCTTCGGCCTGCCCTTCAGCGTGCGGGACGCGGACGTGGACGAATCCCCCCTCAAAGGCGAATCCCCAGAGGAGATGACCGGCCGCCTGGCCCGGCTGAAATCGGAGTCCGTAGCGTCCCTGGCCCCGGATAGTTGGGTGCTGGGCGGCGACACCACGGTGGCGGTCAATGGCGAGGCTCTCGGCAAGCCCGCAGATCGCGCCCAGGCCATCGCCATGCTTGAGCGCCTGTCCGGCGGGCGCCATGACGTGATTTCCGCCGTGGCCCTGGTGGGTCCCGGCTTTGCAGGTGTTGAAGTAAGCCATACCCTGGTGGACTTCATGGAGCTGACGCCGGACATGATCGCCGCCTACTGCGATACCCGGGAGCCGTACGACAAGGCGGGCGGTTACGGCATCCAGGGCCCGGCCGGCACCTTCGTCAGGGAGATTCACGGCAGCTACAGCGGCGTAGTAGGCCTGCCGCTGTACGAGACCCGAATGCTGCTGCAACGGGCGGGGCTGGTCTAGGACCGCACCAGGGCCTCGAGGATGCTCCGAACCCAAATCGAAAGTCTTTCGATGTCCACGACACGGAACCCGGAGGCTTCACCGGGACTGGTACTGCGGTTCCGCATGCCGAGCGGGTCGGGACCTTTCTTCTTTCGGTAACCGGTCCATACGGGATCTTTGATCCTGGCTGGATTCCGCTTCCGCTGCACCTACGATAGCGTCTCTATCACCACAGGTCCTCCGCCGTACCTTCGAAGATGGAGTCATTCAGAAACATGCGCCGGCTGAACAGGTTGCGCTCGACTTCGCTCAGTTCGGCTTCCTTGCAGATATCGTCCCATCCGTCCCGGATTGTGCCGATCTGCAGGTCGATGATGTCCTTCGCCGCATCTCCGCTGAGCTGGAAATTGGGCGCGGCCTCAAGGCAGGCTGCAAGTGCGCTCATCCGATTGTCTCCGACGATCAGCATCGCCTGGCTGGCCAGATTACCGGTGCGGCTTTGCGGGCAGATGTCATAGGCAGGCGTCAGGGTCAGGTGTTCGCCGTCCCAGAAGGCCGCATGGTTGCGGGCATGATCGTCGGTGTTGCCGCAAAGGACGTTGAACACGAGCCGTCCGTACAGCTCGTGCAACGTCGCCTTCGGCGAGGTGAAGCGGTGCCGAATGATTTCCGCGAAGTCTTCATAGCTGGCGTACCGCGCCATCATCCCATCGAGACCGAACAGCGTCAGCGCCGAGACCATCGCCTTGCGCATCCAGCCGTCTTTCGTCTTCACGCGGTCGAATCGCTCGACCAGCAGCACATCCCCGCCGGCGGTATGCTTAAGACGCACAGGGGCGACGTTTAGCCCCGCCCTGGCCGCAAGGCGCATGGCGACATATTCCGCCTTCACGACGTTGTAGGTGTCCGTCGACGACGAGAACTTGGCGATCATCTTTGTGTCGCCGTCCTGGATCATCGCTTTCGGGCGCGCGCCGCCAAGCGACGTGCCGTGGAACAGCGCCTGGTCGAGATCGGGCGTCAGCGGCATGCCCTTGTCGACTTTCTCGGCGGCGCTCAGCAACTCTTCGAGCGTCGCGGTCTGAACGGCGCGCGGCACATATTCGGAAGGGGAGTGCTGGAAGTCCAGTGCGCCGATGCGGTCGGAACCGGACTCCAGCAGACAGGTCAGTTCGTCGAGCGCATCGATATCGGCATCCCTGCCCATTAGTCCGAAGACCCGGTTCAGGATGACGCGACGGCCCCAGGCATCGGGCGCGGCGTCGCGCAGGCATCCGGCCATGCCCAGACCGGGTCCGGGCGTAATCGGTCCGCTGCGCAGCGGCAGTTCCGGCTCGTAGACCGGAATACGGTCATCCGCTTCCAGATAGCTCTGACCGTAATTGAATATCAGCCGCTCGCCGTCCCGCGCGATGCGGCCGGCGACAACCGGTGCCGTCGCGCCGGGCAACCATATCCAGACATAGGCTTCCTCCGGCGCTTTCCTGCCGGGGCGATCAGAAGTCATCTTTCACCTTCGTCGTTCCCGTGCGGGCGGTCCGCGGCAGCAGGGTGAGCTTGTCGCGTTCCATCGACAGATGACGCGTCAGCGTTGTCGGTTCGGCTTCGAACAGGCGCAGCCCGACAATGGCGGCCACCTCGAATGCCGCGCCGATGGAGGAGCCCATTTCGCCTTTCTCGATACGTTGCACGAGGCCGCGCGAAATCCAGGCGCGTTCGGCGACCTCGGCAACCGTGACGCCACGCTCGATGCGCGCGTTACGGATCATCAACCCGAAAAGCCCCGCAGCTTCCCTAGCATAGCGGGAATAGCTTCTGTGAGTGGGTTTGGCCATTGCTATTTTATCTATAAACAGGTCTTTAAAGGATTATATACCCTATTTATGGATCATTATAGCAGATTTCAAGCAAGTCGAGAAGTTTGTACGTTGTATCAGGACACAGCGCCAGATTCAGTAAGAAATAAGAGGATGTCGCTTTACACCCAGCGACGCGGGACCGTGAGCGCCACCGGCCGCCTCGCCACCACCCCAGTGTTTTCGAGGGCGCGATATTCTCCCTCCACCCGGAACGACGATTCATCACAGCCGATCTGCATGTCACATTCCACCGCGGCGTTCCAGTCGTCCCGGGAATGCTGAATGTGATAGTGGTATTCGGCCCTTGCCGACAACGGGTCCTGCTCACGGCAGCGATAGGTCAGCGAGCCCGTCGCCGCCACGGTCATCCCGTGCCCGCTGACGCGATAGCAACCGTCGTCCTTGACGTACCTGCGCTCCACCAGTCCCGTCCGCGGGTCCCGGTGGACCGTGCGTTCACGCCGCACGGACCGCAACCAGGCCGGCTCCTCTGAGGCAGGAATGGCCGGGCCGCAGGGATGATCACATTCCAGGTCCGCCAGCCGGTCCGCCGGGAGGATGGGCAGCCTGAGCGTGGATTCGACGGTTCGAACGGTCAGGCGCATGGTCCTTGCCGCCGGCCAGACCAGTGGCCATGCCTGGGTGGAAACCGCCACCCTGAGGCGGTGTGCGGGGGGGATACGCTGTACGATGGGGTCCATCCGGACACGGATCCGGATCCAGTCTTCCGGCCGAAGCGCTTCCGGTCGACCCAACCCGTTCCGGTGGTGCAGGTTCAAAAGACCGTACACGATCTGTGTCGCGGACCCGTCCGGTCGCAGGTCCACCAGCCTTGCCTGGATAATGCCCGCATGGTCGGCCCGGCAGTACAGGACCAGTTCCGGTCGGCCGCAGAGTATCAGCTCCTGCCCGAAAGGGGCAGTGTCGAAACACAGGGAGCCCGCGTCCTCTGCGGCCTGATCCGGCGGCAGCTCGGGACCGATGCCATGGGGCAGCCATTCGGGCCCGTCAATCCCGTTTTCGAGGGGCGAGGCAACCTCCAGGTCCACGCATTCCGGCTTCTCCTTGTCGGCCCGCCGCAGCACGCCGTCACCGAGAACCCAGACTTCCGGCATGATCTCGGACGGGGGCCAGCGGTCAACACCCAGCCAACTGCCCGGCCGGTGGTCATAGCTGGTCGCCGGGGGCACGCTGTCCTGCAGGTAGAGACGCACCCGGGGCAATGCCTCCGCGCCGCTGTCCCGCCCCTTCAGCCACCGGTCCCACCATCGCATCGCCTCCTGCAGGAACCCGGCCCGGGGTCCCGGCCTCGCGAGGTGCGGATAGGTATGGGCCCAGGGGCCGATCCAGATCCTGCTCCGGGCATTCAGATGTTCCGCCATGCGCAGTGCCGCCGCGGTGTACCCGTCCGCCCAGCCGCAGACCACCAGGGCGGGACACCGGATGGCTGCATGGTCTTCCGACACGGAACCGTGACGCCAGTAATCGTCCCTGTGCTGATGCTCCATCCAGTTTTCCAGCACCATGGGCGCCTTCCGGAACCGCTCCAGCCATGCGGTCCTCCAGTGCCCCTGGCTGATCAACGGGTCCGGGGGCCGCATCATGTACAGGGTATAGAGGGTGCCCCAGGACAACCCCGCGGTGAGGAGACAGCCGCCCTTGTAGTGGATATCGTCCGAGAACCGGTCGTCCGTGCCATGGACCGGAATAATCGCCTTCAGGGACGGGGGGTTTCGTGCCGCAACCTGCAGCGCACTGAAGGCGCCCCAGGACATGCCGAACATGCCGGTATTACCGTCGCACCACGGCTGCCGCGCGATCCAGGCCAATGCCGCGACGGCGTCATCCTGCTCCTGCCGGACGTATTCATCCATCGGCAGCCCCTCCGAGTCGCCGGACCCGCGCAGTTCCACGCGCAGGGAGGCGTAGCCGTGACCCGCGAACCAGGGATGTATCAGGGCGTCCCTGGGCGCGGTGAAGTCGCGGTGGCGGAAGGGCACATACTCCACCAGGGCGGGGACCGGGGTGTCCTCCGCGTCCGCGGGCAGCCAGAGCCGGGCGTGGAGCCGGACTTTCCCGGGCAGGGGAATCCGGAGTTCCGTGATCGTGCCGATGCGCCACGGCATTTCGTGAAGAACGCGCAGGTCGTCGACATCCGCCGCCACCAGGTTGACCATGTTCCGATGCGCCGGTCGCAGTGTTGAGCCGCAGCCATCCTAACGGCTTCCGCCCTGATAGCAATACCCCCGTCGCAGCGTTCGCACCGGTGACGGAGCCCGGACAGCCGTGCGTGCCCGCCCTTGCCGCGCGGTGCCAAAGTCCTGTACTCTTTTTCGCCCCGGATCCGGAATCGTGCCATGCAGCCCGCGTCAACCCCTCCAGGGACCATGACCCAGGAGCAGCCGCATACCATGCGGGAGGAGATTCTGATCAACGTCACGCCCCAGGAAACCAGGGTGGCCACCCTGGAAAACGGCATGCTGCAGGAAATCTACGTGGAGCGGGTCAAGAACAAGGGCATCGTGGGCAACATCTACGTCGGCAAGGTGGTCCGGGTATTGCCGGGAATGCAGGCCGCCTTCGTCGACATCGGGCTCGAGCGCACAGCATTCCTGCACGCCCGTGACCTGCAGGCGCGCACCGACGAGAGCCCCCAGCTGCAGCAGATGGACACGGAGACGAACATCGTCTCCCTGGTTTCCGAGGGCCAGGATATCGTGGTGCAGGTGGTGAAGGATCCCCTCGGCACCAAGGGCGCACGCCTGTCCAGCCAGATCAGCATCCCATCGAGAAACCTGGTCTACCTGCCGAACAACGACTACATGGGAGTCTCCCAGCGCATCCAGGAGCCCGGGACCCGGGAACGCCTCATGGAGGCCCTGAACCGCCTCAAGGGGGAAATCGGGGCCAGCGGGGGATTCATTGTGCGCACGGCCGGGGAGACCGCGCTCGAGGAGGAGATCTTTTCGGACATGCAGTTCCTGATCCGGGTCTGGGAGAAGGTCCGGTCCAGGCGCAAGGGCGGCAAGGTGCCGGCCCTGCTGCACACCAGCCTGCCGCTGGCCATGCGGACCGTACGGGACCTGGTGTGGCAGAAGGTGAAGAAAATCCGCATCGACTCCAAGGAAACCTTCGAACTGGTAAGCAACTTTGCCCGGGAGCTGATGCCGGACGCCCTGGAGCGCATCGAGCACTATCCGGGCGGCAGGCCGATTTTCGATCTGTACGACGTGGAGGAGGAGATCCAGCGGGCACTGCAGAAGCGCGTGCCACTCAAGTCCGGCGGCTATCTCATCATCGACCAGACGGAAGCCATGACGACGGTGGACGTCAACACCGGCAGCTTTGTCGGCGCGCGTAATCTTGAGGAAACCATCTTCAAGACCAACCTGGAGGCCGCCGCCACCCTGGCCCACCAGCTCCGGGTGCGCAATCTCGGTGGCATCATCATCGTGGATTTTATCGACATGGGCGTGGACGATCATAAGGAACAGGTCATGCGCACCCTGGAGCGGGAACTGGCCAAGGACCGCACCAAGACCCAGGTCAACGACATGTCAGCCCTGGGACTTGTGGAAATCACCCGAAAGCGCACCAGCGAAAGCCTGGAGCGGCTGCTGACCGAGGCGTGCCCCGCCTGCAGCGGCCGGGGCATCCAGAAAACCGCAGAAACCACCTGTTACGAGATCTTCCGCGAAATCCTCAGGGAAGCCCGCCAGTTCGACGCCGAGAAATACCTGGTGGTGGCTTCGCCGGCAGTCATCGAACTGCTGCAGGAGGAGGAATCCACCGGCCTGGCGGATCTGCAGGATTTTATCCGCAAGTCCATTCACCTCAAGGTGGAACCCAGCTTTCACCAGGAGCAGTACGAAGTGGTGCTGATGTGACGATCCGGTGGGCACGCCTTTTCTGGCTCCTGCCGGGTCTCCTCATGGTTTGCGGGCGGGCCGGCGCCTTCGAATCCACCGAACTGGTGATCCCGCGAAGCCAGTGGCCGGAATACGTCAACAGCAGCAGCATTGCCGAACTGCCCCAGGTCCGGCAGGTACTGCGGCAATTCGATGAAGGCGGACGCTTTCGCATCATCGTGCGCTATCCCGGCGGCACGGCGAACGCCCGGTGGGCCGGGGAACTGATCGGCTGGTTCATTGCCCACGGGGTGCCCGGCCAGTACATCAACCGGGAACTCGGCACCGGTGACCCGGACAGCCTGCTACTGTTGCTGGTGACAGGCAACTGAGCTCCTTCCCTGCCAACCGTTTTCAAGGTCAATCCCCCTGATGAAGCACCTGCCAAAGCTCCTGGCCGCGGGTCTCGTCGCCGTCTGCGCCCCGGCCCAAGCGGACGCCGAAAGCGATTACAACTACACCTGCGCAGCCTGCCACAACCTCGGTGTGGCCGGCGCACCCAAGGTCGGTGACTATGCGGCATGGAAGGACCGGATCGCCCAAGGCAACAGGGTGCTCTACGATCACGCCATCAACGGCTACACCGGCAAGCAGGGCGTCATGCCGCCCAAGGGAGGCTTTGTCAGCCTGTCGGACAACACGGTGAAGGCCATCGTGGAGTACATGGTTCTACAGGCCTACCGTGCCGCCGCGGACTGAACATTGACAGGCACCGTAGGCCGCTACGCACCCAGCCCCACAGGGCCGCTCCACCTCGGCAACCTGCGCACGGCGCTGCTGTGCTGGCTGCACGCCCGCGCGGGCGGCGGCAGTCTGCTCGTCCGCATGGATGACCTCGACTCGCCGCGCAACCGGCCGGGCGCAGCGGAACGGATCCTGGAGGACCTCCGTTGGCTGGGCCTTGACTGGGAAGGCGAGGTCGTCGTGCAGTCAGCCCGCGGGGAACAGTACCAAGACGCTTTCGAACTGCTCGGGGAGGCCGGCAGCACATTTCCCTGCCGCTGTTCCCGCCGGGACATCGAGACAGCGCCGGGCGTGCCCGATCCCCGCTTCCCGACGCCGCGTTATCCGGGAACCTGCCGGCCCGAAAACAGCCCGCCAGCGTTCAGCCTGGACGAACCCGTGGCCTGGCGCTTCCAGGTGGCGGACGAGACCCTTGAATTCCGTGACGGGATCCTGGGACCGCGGCGGGCGAACCTGGCGGACTACCCCGGGGACTTCGTGATCCGGCGCAAGGACGGCATCTTCGCCTACCAACTTGCCAGCGTGGTGGACGACGGGCTGCTCGGTGTGACCGACGTGGTCCGCGGGGCCGATCTGGCGGATTCCACCGCGCGCCAGATCGCCCTGTTCCGAGCACTCGGCTATCCCGTTCCCCGATTCTGGCACGTGCCGCTGATGACGGATGCGGCAGGAATGAAGCTATCCAAGCGGGACGGGGCGGATTCCCTGAACACCCTGCGCGCGGAAGGCAGGTCCCCTGCGGAGATCGTCGGGATGCTGGGCTCGTCCCTGGGACTTTGCCCGGCCGGAGCCCGGCGGGACGCGCATGCGCTGCTCCGCGACCTTCGGCCGGACTTTCTTGGGCGCCTTGCCGCGTCCGTCTGACCCGACAGCGGGTAAACCCGGTTTCAGAACGGCCAGGGGGAGCAGCCGAAGAAGCCCGCCAGGGCCCTGACCAGAAAATCCTGGTCCTGTACCCCCGCAAGTTCCCGGATGGAGTGCATGCCGAGCTGGGGGATGCCGACATCCACCGTGCGAACACCGAGCCGGGCGGCGGTGATGGGGCCGATGGTGGTACCGCAGCCCATGTCGGAACGCACCACGATGCTCTGCACCGGCACCCCGCCCTGTTCGCATACATGGCGGAACAGCGCCTCCGTCTCGCTGTTGGTGGCGTAGCGCTGGTTGTGATTGATCTTGATCACCGGGCCGGCGTTGATCATGGGCCGGTGGGCGGGCTCGTGCTTGTCCGGGTAGTTCGGATGCACCCCGTGTGCATTGTCCACGGAAACCAGCATCGAGTGGGAGACCGCACGCGCCAGTGTCCCCGCATCGCCGCAGATCCGGCCGAGCACGTCCCTGAGAAAAGTTCCACCCGCGCCGCTGGCCGAGCTGCTGCCCACTTCCTCGTGGTCGCTCAGCACGATCACGGCGTTGGTTCGGGCGCTGTTGCCGATCAACGCCTCGGTGGCCGCGAAGCAGCTGAGCAGGTTGTCGAGCCGCGCCGATGCGATGAATTCCTCCTCGAGCCCCACCACGGCCGCGGGTTGCCGGTCATAGAGGCTGAGCTCGAATCCCAAGACCCCGGATACATCGCCGATCCCCTGGGCGTCCAACTGCTTCTCCAGGAGCGCCGGAAACCCGGGTTCGTTGCCGCGCATGGTGCAAAGGAGGGCGGGCAGGTCGTCCTGCATGTTGATGCTGCGGTTTTCATTGACCTTTCGGTCGAGGTGAATGGCGAGACTGGGAATGAACGCCACCGGGCGGTCGAAGTCCACCAGGGCGTTCCCGATCCGCCCCTCGCGATCACGATAGGTCACCCTGCCGGCCAGCCCCAGGTCCCGGTCGAACCAGGGAGCCAGGAGCGCCCCGCCATAGACTTCCAGCGCCAGGCGGGCATAGCCCTCGCTTTCACTGATGGCCTCGGGTTTGACTTTCAGGCAGGGGCTGTCGGTATGGGCGCCGACCATGCGGAAACCGGGACCGGCATCGCCGGACCAGTTGAATGCGATCAGTGACGAGTCATTGCGGGTCACGAAATACCTGCCTTCGTCCAGCCCGCCCCAGTCGTCTCCCTCAGCCAGTCGGTGGAAGCCCGATTGCTCCAGATGCGCACCCAGATTCGCCACCGCGTGGAAGGGCGTGGGCGACCGGCTGAGGAAGTCGAGAATCGGTTGCGGGAATTCAGGCATGGACGTGCGACCTGGCGGACAGGCGTCGATGCTAAATCCGGAGCCGTTCCGGTTCAAGCGTATCCGGCGAATCCGACGAAGGATCTGGGACGGGCCCGTTCTCCCCGGAAGGGGACATCCGCACCGAAGCCTGGTGCCCGGTCATTCGTTCACCCCGCAGCCCACCTGCCAGCATTGGCGGCTGTGGTCGCCGTCCAGGCGCACCGCGGTCAGCGCGCCGCCCCAGACACAACCGCTGTCCAGGCTGATGATGTTGCCCTGAAGGGAGAAGCCAAGCGCGGACCAGTGGCCGCAGACGATGCGCCATCCGTCGCATTTCATGCGCGGATGCTGGTACCAAGGCATCAGCCGGGGCGGCTGGCTGCCGGGCGGGCCCTTCTGGTCGAAGTCCATACGGCGCTGCCCGTCCACGAAACGGATCCGAGTCAGCACATTGGTGATGCAACGTAGCCGGTCCATGCCGGCAAGCTTGCCGCTCCAGGCCCGGGGCTCGCTGCCGTACATGCCTCGCAGGTAGTCCGGGTAGTCGTCCCTGCGCAAAGCCTTCTCCACCTCGGCGGCCCGGCGCAGCAGCTTGGACGGCCCCCAGCCCGGGTAGACCCCGGCGTGCACCATCAGCGCCTTGAGATCCCTGTCCACATGCACCATCGGCAAGTGCCGCAGCCAGTGCAGCAGTTCATCGCGGTCCGGTGCCCGCAGGACCCTCTTCAGGCTGTCACCGGGCCGGATCTTCCGGATACCCTCGGCCACCGCCAGCAGGTGCAAGTCATGGTTGCCGAGCACGGTGGTCACGCTGTCGCCGAATTCCCTGACCATGCGCAGGGTCTCCAGGGAGTGGGGGCCGCGGTTGACGAGGTCGCCGGTCAACCAGAGCCGGTCCCTGGCGGGATCGAACTCGAGATCATCCAGGAGCTCCTCGAACGGCACCGCGCATCCCTGGATATCCCCGATGGCGTAAGTGGCCATTGCTGCGGCTGTCTCCCTGGCCTTGCCCGGTCAATCGTCCTGCAGCAGTTCGTCGAGGAGCATGTCCTCAGTGTCCGCGTCATCGGGCACCACGCCGTCCCTGATCTGTATTTCACGTCGCTGGCGATAGCTTTCGCGCAGGAACAGGTAGGGGTCCGGCTGCAGCGCAAGCATTTTCTCGGTCCCGAGGAACCGGGCACGGGTGTTGATCACGCGGAGCGTGCTGAGGCCGAGATGCGCATCGCTGTCCTCGGGGCGTATGGGGCTGCCGTAGGTCAGTCCGGTCGCCACCCCGACTCCGTCGCGGATGTTGCTGGGACCGAACAGCGGCAGCACCAGGTGCGGCCCCGGCGGCACACGCCAGACCGCCAGGGTCTGGCCGAAGTCCTCATCGTTCCGCTCGATGCCGAGGTCCGTGGCGACATCGGCGAACCCGGCAATGCCGAGCGTCGTGTTGATGATGAACCGGCCGACGTCCCTGCCCGCCGCTCCCGGCTTGCCCTGCAGCAGGTCGTTCACCATGACATAGGGTTCCCTGAGGTTGCGGAAGAAATTCCCGATCCCGCCGCGCACGGGCCCCGGCACCACCCTGCGGTATCCCCTGGCCGTGGGCGCCAGCACCCATTCGTCGAACTGGATGTTGAACCGGGTCATGGCGCGGTTGTAGTTCTCGAGGGGATCGTCGTGCGAAGCGCCGTTGGTGGCGCACCCGGCCGTTGTCGCCAGCAGGCAAACAACCAGGCAGCAGCAGAAAGTCCGTTGCATCGTAGAAATTCTTGTTGATGTCATGCAGGCTGCCTTCAAGGGTGTCAGGCAACTGCCCGGTACATCGCCGGAGGCATTCCGAAGGGCGGGCATGATACCATTATTCGCGCCCGCCAATTCCCGTTCCCGGACCACTTTTACATGATCCGTACCGGCCATCGCGCCGACAGCCCCCGGCCGGATGAGAGCCGGTCCCGGACTGCCCGGGCGGCCTCTTCTCCGGGCGCCATTCACTGCCCCCGGCCTTCCCTGGAGGGCCGGCCAGCCCCGGCCGAACGGTGAAATTCCCGCCCCTGACCCGGGGCCAGATACTCCGGCGCTACCAGCGGTTCCTGGCGGACGTGGAACTGCCCGGGGGCGTGGTGGTCACCGCCCATTGCCCGAATACGGGTTCGATGTCCGGCTGCTGGGAGCCGGGGGCGCCCGCGGAAATCTCCGCCAGCGACAATCCGAAGCGCAAGCTGAAATGGACCCTGGAACGGGTGGAAATAAGATTAGTCGAATTATATCGTTTAAATACAACAGGTTAATATTTTGCCGTAAGAATTCCGAAAGCGGTGTGAGGTAAAGCTCCAGGTATTCTGGCGCACGCCTGTCGGTAACCCTTCGGTCGGGCCGTGATAAGAGGGTGGACTGGATGGAAGAATACCGGCCCATCCAGATATCGCCCATGTACCCCGAGTAAATCTGCGAACTGATGAAAACAGATCACGGTTCGACTGAAGGGTTACCGCCTGTCGTGCACAGATGGCAGGGAGCTGGTAACCAATCTCCGGGGGATCGGTATCCGAGTCTGTCGGCCGACCTGGGGTGAATGTGTTTCTGATGGCATCGTATGCTTTACGGTATTTCCCGAGTTTGGAAGGCTGGCCAGAATTCCCGCTACGCTTGATCAGACAGTGCCCGTGGCAGTGATCCAGAGCCTCATCTTGGGCCGTCGACCGAAACTCCTATTTCCGCAGCATCCTCTTCTTCGTACCAATAGGCGTCCTCGGCCAGTACGAGCTTTGTGGCCTTCCGCACGCCATAGCGGTTGTTCGGCATCCGCAATCTCGCCTCGATCTCCGAAACCATTTCCTTCGGCGTTCTCTCAGTGTAGTAGACAGTATCTACTGCGGCGTTGGGAATACGAAACAGGTTCACAGGTATACCGTGGCGGTCCCTCGTGCCTGTTCCGAGAGTCAGGTCCAGTTCAACGATCAGACGCCATTCGCTCTCGTATTCCCAGTGACTGCTCTTGCACCGCATGATCTGAACGAGGTTGCTCTCCGGTGTGGACAATACCTTGTAGCCGGCCACGATTCCTGGCTCAGGGATGTACCGGATCGGTTGCAGGTGGATGCCAGCCGTGGCCAGACCCATCAGGACTTCCGCCTTGTAGCCGATGGCGAAACCGGAGCCATCCCGGGTGTAATGGGACCACAGCAGCGGATGAAACGGATCCGTGGAGAACGAGACGATGCCGAACCGTGTGGACAGCTGCCTCCTGTAGAGTTCGCCCATGTAGAGGCTGCCATGGCGAACGCGGGCCTCTTCTACATCCTGTTCGGTCACCGGATTCCGGGGCTGGATTTCCGTAAGTGTCTCCGCGAGTTCCCGATTCCCTGATTCCCGGTCGGTTTCTATAAATTTTTTCTTCATCGTGCACTCGAACGGATCGTTCAATGCCGCTGGCTGAGTGGCCCGAAGCGCTCCATCCCCAATCTCCGGCAGACACGTCAACGCCCGCTCGACCGAGACGTACTTGAAGAGGAGCGCCCCTTCCGATTTCCCGGATTCCATCGTAGTCACGACATCTCACCCCAAACTCGACAAAGGACATTTTGCACGGGTCTGCGACTCCGATCACCCGAAGGACCATCACCCGCTGACCGGTTACCCGATCCATTCCCGGGTGATTTTACTTGTCAAGCATGCCGAAACGGTAAGAAATGGAGCACGACAATCAGGATGAGACTTCTGATTTCGTTTGTCGCACCACAAAGAAAAATCGTAGACCTTGAGATCGGGCTTTATGCGGGACTTCGACCTCTGACTGGGCCTCTACAAACTCGGCCTCTATCATTGACATAGGGAGTCTTCCATGCGTAAATATATGCATCTATATGTACCTATAGGCATGACCAGCTACCTATCCACAGCCGAAGTCGCCACCAAGGCGGGCGTCCACCGTGACACTCTATTACGTTGGCTGCGTCAAGGCCGTATACCGGAGCCTAGCCGGGATGGGCGTGGCTGGCGTGTGTTCACACAAGGTGAGGCCGATGCCGTTGTCGCACATGCTGCCCAAGCTAACGCTTTGGTTACTCAATCAAAGTCGATCTCTCGCCTTAAGGCTGCCGACTGGGATATGGCGACAGCTAAGACCTCATACCTCACGCACAACATTCATCCATATCCGGCGAAATTCATTCCTCAGATTCCCAATATGCTCATCCAGGAGCTCTCGTCTGTGGGGGATACGGTTGCTGACATATTCTGTGGAAGTGGTACCACCCTGCTTGAGGCACTGCAACTCAAGCGACACGCAATAGGGCTTGATGCCAACCCGCTGGCCACTCTCATCACCAAAGCAAAGACTACTCCGTTGGACACGTCGGCACTCAAAATTCTCGCCCAACACCGGCACGGTTGTGAGCGTTTGGCTGCATCTATTGAGCCCAACACAACTGACTTGTTCCACAATGGTCTCCCCTTCAAGTCTCAGGGTTGGCGCCCAGACTCCAAGGTGTGCGAAACCTGGTTCGAACCCTTCGTAGTGGAGGAGCTTGCGGAACTTAGATCTCTGTTTCATAGCATTAGCAATGAATATGCACGAAATCTGTGCTCTGTCGTCTTCTCTTCCATTGTAGTTTCTGTATCTTTGCAGGATTCGGATACCCGATATGTTCGTCGCAAGAAACAGATTGAACCAGGCGATACTGTGCTGAAATACATTAAGCAACTCGACAGTGCAGTATCTGCGGTTGAAAAGTTAAGCGATGTTATTGAGTCCAGATTTTCTTGCAATGTGGTCACCGCCAATGTACTTGATTCGCCAGAACTTCCACAATTTGATCTTGTCGTAACGTCACCGCCGTATCCAAATGCATTCAGCTATCATCTGTATCACCGCACAAGATTGCTCTGGCTTGGTCTGGACCCGAAACCCTTCAAGGATATCGAAATAGGGAGCCACCGAAAGTACAGCGCAAAGGGACCACGACGAGCTACTGTGGCCACGTTTTCCACTGAACTTCAGATGATCTTCGACTGGTTGCGAGATCAAATGACCGATCGTGGTCATGTTTGTTTCGTTATAGGAAATTCCACCTTAGCCGGTGAAAGGGTTGACAATGCAGCTTTGGTAACCAAAGCCGGTGCTGATCATGGATTTGTTGAACTCGCCCGTTTCAACCGTTCGATTGCCACAACTCGTAAGGCGCTCAATCCCAAAATCGGCGGAATCAAAGATGAGCGAATCGTGATACTTCAAAAGGTCTAATATCCGTGTCTACTGTAAATTGTCGAATCAAGGATTTCATACAACCGTTTGAACGAGACTTGGCGCTTCGGGAACTGCGCGCTCTTTGCCATGGTCCGTTGCATCCGGTGGATGGTTCTGAGGAAACGGCCTCTGTATTCTGTGTTCAGGCAAACGGATCGACTGATCTGCTCCGGAACGGGCTAGCATACTGGTGGTCTGTTGGATTGGCAGATGAGGATCTGACTCAGCAGGTTCGTAGCGAAGCGACCTCTAAGATTCCTGCACACAATGGTTCCTTCCCGCAACCTTCTTTGACATCTGCCAGCTTATTTTCAAAGCCTCCTCGTAGACGGTGTCTCCGCTACGCAACGCACGGAATTCACGAATATCGAGGAAAATTTTTCCCCCAACTCGCTCGTGCCTTGATCAATATCGCCCGCGTTCCATCTGACGGTATTGTTGTCGATCCGATGTGTGGGAGTGGTACCACTTTGGTTGAAGCCAAGTTAGCTGGCAGGATGACATATGGTCTGGACATGAATCCGTTGTCGGTCTATGTCTCTAGGGTCAAGTGTCAAGCTCTATCATTGCCTGCTCCATCACTTTCCATGGCCTATGAGGAGCTTCAAGAGAGTCTTTGTGGCCCTAGGCCGAATATGGAACATCATGCGTCTTTGCCGGCAAAGGACCAGGAATACCTTAACCGCTGGTTTGCAACTTCCACATTGCGTGAGCTAGATGAAGTGCATGCAGCGATTCAAAGTCTTCACACAAGTCCACTCAGGAATTTTTTCTCTGTTTGTTTAAGTAATGTGTTGCGGTCAGTTTCCTGGCAGAAAAACGACGACCTGCGTGTACGTAAGGAATTGATTACTCTTGAGGAAGATGAGGTAGTCAATCGATTTCTTTCAGAGGCCCGACGCTCTGCTGCAACTGTTGCTGCTTTCATCTCCGAACGTGGCAGATTGAAGTCGGGAGGCTTCAAGGTTATAGAAGCCGATGCCCGCGCAGCTCTCGACGTGCTTGGGCCGATCATCGGAAAGGTTGATTCGATTATTACTTCGCCGCCATACGCCACTGCTCTGCCCTACATTGATACTGACAGACTCAGTCTGATCTATCTTGGCCTTTTATCAAGGACAAAACATGCTTCACGTGACCGTCTTATGATCGGAAACCGGGAAGTTTCAATTGGTGCCCGTGAAGAATATTGGTCGACTTACATGATGCTAAGAAACTGTCTCCCAGGCGAAACATGTGAAGTCATTGATCGAATTGATTACCTGAACAACCAAGGCATGGCCGGATTCAGAAGAAAGAACTTGGCGGCGTTACTGTCCAAGTACTTTTTCGATATGCGTGAGGTGCTTCTCAGCACCAGGGAACTTTTACGGCCGGGGGGTGATGCCTTTCTGGTTGTAGGGAATAATCGAACGACTGCCGGTGGGGAGCTCATACACATTCGCACAGCGGATCACCTTGCAGCGATTGCTGAGAGTCTGAATTTCAGGATAGTTGAGACATTGTCAATGGATATGTTGCCCTCTCGTGACATCTTTCGAAAAAACGCAGTTCCATCGGAAAATATCATCAGATTGGAAGCTCCTTAAGTCGTGTATTGTCCAGTCAGAAATACCCGAATTTCTTCCTTGAATTTGGCACATTCTGGTCACATTTTTTCATCATTGATTTATATTCCGACTCCCCGGGCTTGACTACTTTCACATCGTATTCGAATGCACCTTGATTGACCTTTTGGATAACCAGTATGTCGTCGATTTGCCCCAAACTTCGAAGTTCCTCACTACGTAACCGGAAGTCATGTTTTACAGGCCAAGTCATCATTCTCACTTCAACAATTTTACTGCCCACGCGCATCCTTACCCCCTTTCGGTCCGATTTTCCAGTGTGAGTGGGATCATGCTGAAATCCATCTGGCCAGTTCCAAAATTCCGGCTGTGTATTTCTAGCCTTTAGTGGTATGAAGATTTCCGGTGAACGTTTAGAGGTGCCAGGAGTTGATTGCCCGACACTTACATCAGTCTTCTGAAGTGTCATGACAAAGTGTTGGTCTGAACCGGATGTAACGGTGTTCTTGGCCATACCTGATGACGGCATGGTGGGTGCGGGAGGTACTGAAATTGGATGAAAATGTGTAGTCCTTACTTTTTGTCCAGAAGAATCATTATCCGTTGCAGCTTGACTGTGATCCAATCCCTCCTTCGGTAAATCTGCTTCCTTGGGTACCAGGCCAGTTTGATGCAGTTCTTCAAGATTTGAATGGCTGAGTTCAAGTGAAGTCCCACCGGATCCGGCCTTCCATTCGTCAAGAACTTCCTCAATGCCATCTAGGATGCCACGCTGTGTCTCGTCACTGAGGTCCAATGTAACTTGCAACCCAGCCTCATAGTTTGTAAAGAGTCCACCTTGTGTCAGATTTCCTGAACCGACGACAGCCTCGGCCCATCCGGAAGATTTGAACAAATAGACCTTAGGGTGAAAAGTATGTGGCAGTTTATTGTGAAATATGATTACGCGGCCATTCTGTGACACTGCGTCTAGTAACTCCTTCAGACCCTCATAGGACGTACCAAGGTGATCTATTCCCACGATTATCTCGACACGGCCCGACTTTGCAAATTCAGCAAGATCAGGAGCGATATGTTTCACTCCTGACCTCTTGACGAAAGCTATCGCGGTTCGAAATTCATCCCAATTCCCGGTCAAATTTGATTTGAGCCAGTCACCGAGCCTTTTTGACCCTGCCGGCTGTGCGAGGAATTCCATGATTTTTTCTAATCGACTTGGAAAGGTAACACTACATCGGAAAAGGAATTATGTCCAACTGGCTAATGAATGGAGAATTATCAAGGTTGATGCAGATAAATGCTTTCTGAAGTAAGTACAGGATATCTTAAATTGCTGATCTATAAGATTTCGTACACCTATTTCTCACTTTAAAGAAGTTCCCATTTTTTGTTGTAAAGCATGGCATCCATCCGGCAGACTGAATTGATACAGGTTTCGCTCCAGCTTGGCCGACGGAGCATCCCATCGACGCGGCTTCCTTCGATGTCGAATGGGACAGTTGGGGACGTCGACAACCGGGAATGCCGATTGTGGCTGCCAGAATTGCAAGGAGGCTGACGTATTTATGATTCAGCATAAGGATTACATGGCTTGTCCGTGGATTGAGGGGAGAGCCTAACCCAAGATACGGGACTGCGATTTTGCCAGTTCGGAGCATTCAGGTGTGTTGGTATTGTTCGATCAGAGAAAATTCCCTTTACAAGTCTTTCGTACGTCATCGCAGCCAATGGGGCGCTTGCCGTTCAATCCATAGGTTATCCGCTAAATCCTGATTTGAAATCCTCCCAGATCCCTGTCTATTCTCCGGCAATCAAGCCGCCAGGAGCTAGGCCGGGCGGGCGCATGGCACAGCGTCGACCGCCCTTCCGGCATGACGCCCGAAGCCCATGACGGTGTTCCAACAGCGGCCCAAACGGAGAAAGCGTGATGCCGGGAATTCATGAAGCATACAGACACCGAACCAGACGGAGGGTCGCATACGGCCCCGTGCTGGAAATCCGTCCGTTCCGCGTCACGATCGTCCTCGTCGTCCTCATGGCGGTGCTGGCCACCGGTTATTCGTTCATCCGCCACACCACGGCCCACGACTGGTACGCGGCCAGCAAGCTCGCCGCCGCGGAAATCCTGGTCGGGGCCGGGTTGGACTGGCGCGCCCCGGTGCGGTACCGAGGCCGGGACGGCCAGGTCATCGTCACCACCCGGTTACTGTTCCGGCTCAACACCGAGGCGGTCCGCGCCAAGTTCCGGATTGTCCGCACGGCCGCCGTCGCCATGGAGACCGGCGCGATCTGCGGTCTTTTCTCTTCCATTTTCCATCTTCTGTTGCTGAGGCCAGGGATGGGGCGAAGGGAGTGGGAGGATGAACCCGTGAGAGATGCGATGTATCGGCCGGACGCCCGTGACCGGTATCCCCCGCCGGAGGCCGTGCTGGACATCGAACCGGAGGAGCCCGTCAGTGACGGTACGGGTCCCCCTGTTTCCACTGTTCCCCCGGATCCGGTGTCCGGCGTTACGCATGAAAACACCCTGCCGGCCAGGTCCCCCACTCACTCACCTAGGCCAAAGAAACCCAAACCCAACTGGTTCTGATTTTTCAGGTTCTGTAGTGACTGCTGGGAGAACGGATAGAGCCGGGAGAACGGAAAGTCACGTGAGAAGTTAGAAAAAATGGTTGCTTCGATCGGGATGGTGGCGTCCCCGTCCCAGGGGGCGAGCTACTACGAGCGGGACGGGTACTACGCGAAGGACGACCCGGAGCACCATGCGGCGAGCGCCTGGGCGGGCCGGGGCGCCGCGGACCTCGGCCTCAAGGGCCCGGTCGACTCCGATGTCTTCAAGGCGATACTCGGGGGCGTCGTGCCGGATGGGACGGATACCCGCCTCGGCCGGACGACGGGTGATGGAGAATTGCACCACCGTCCCGGCCGGGACCTCACCTTCTCCGCCCCGAAGTCCGTTTCCCTGGCCGCTCTCGTTGGCGGAGACACGCGCATCACGGAAGCGCATGACCGGGCAGTAAAAAAGACACTGGACTGGTTCGAGCGGAACGCCGCCGAGACCCGGATGCGGGATCCGGAAACCGGGAAGATGGTGCGGACGGGAAACCAGAAGGCGGTCATCGCCACGTTCCGGCACGACACCTCCCGAAACCTGGACCCGGCGCTGCATACCCACTCTGTGATCGCCAACATGGTCAGAGGTGAGGACGGGAAATGGCGCACCATGGCCAACGAGGGCCTGTATGCCTCAAAGATGCTGCTGGGAGCCCTGTATCGGAACGAACTGGCCAGTGAACTGAAGGGCCTGGGCTATGAAGTCGAAAAGACCCATGCGGACGGGCGGTTCGAGATTGCGGGGGTATCCCGGGAAGTCATCGACGCATTCTCGACCCGACGGGCGGAGATCGTGGCGGCGGTGGAGTGCCTGGGACAGGGAGGCACGGCGGCGAACCCGGACCTGGCCCGGCGGGCCGCATTGATGACCCGGTCCCACAAGCGGGACGTGGACAAGGGGGAACTGCACCGGACATGGGTCATGCGGGCGGAGGAACTCGGCTTCGATGCCGGCTCCCTGGTGCTGTCCTCGCATGTCAGGAACCTGCGGGAAGGGGAGAAGTCAAGGGAAGCACGGGAAACACAGGAAACACAGGAAGAAGGGAAAACACGGGATATGGCGATGGATGCCGGGAAGGATGGAATGGCTGGAATGGATGGAAAGGACGATATAGGTGATGGCAGTACCCATTTTCCAGTTGCAGCCCCACCTCAAACAGACCTGTTCGTTCCTGAGCCAGAAACCAAAGAAAGAAAAATGGTGGAGTGGGCCGTGGCCCACCTGTCGGAACGGGATTCCGTGTTCACGGGCAGGGACCTGCTGACGGCTTCCCTATCTTATGACCCCGGGTCCACGTCACTGGAGAAGATCGAAAAGGAAATCCAGGCGCTCAAGACAGAACTTAAAATACATGATGCGCCGGGGTTGGCGGGCGGGGACGGCCTCGCCACCGGGAAGGCGGTGGCCGACGAACGCGAGACGATTTTTCTCATGCGGCAAGGACAAGGCCGGAGCAGTGCCGTTATGAGGGGCTGGATGGTGGATCGCCACCTGAAGGGCGGTCCGCTGACCATGGGCCAGAAGGATGCGGTTCGGCTGATCCTGTCGGGGAAGGACCGCACGGTGGGGGTGCAGGGCTATGCGGGGACGGGCAAGACCCGGATGCTGGACCGGGCCCGGGTGCTGGCGGAGAAGAAGGGCTGGCGCATGGAGGGCCTCGCCCCCTCGGCCTCGGCGGCCCGGACCCTGGCCGATGAATCCGGTGTTTCAAGCGAAACCCTGCAACGCTTTCTCGCCAGGTACTCAGGCGTTGCCGATGGAAGATTGAAAAAAAGGGGGGAGAGGGAGCTGCGGGAGAAGTTCAGCAAAACCATACTGGTGGTGGACGAAGGGTCGTTGGCCTCCACCATTCAGGCCCGTGATCTCCTGCGGATCTCGAAAACCCTCCGGATTCCGAAGCTGGTCATCGTGGGGGACGAGAAACAACTGGACGCCGTGGACGCGGGCAAGCCTTTTTTCCAACTTCAGCAGGGAGGCATGAGGACGGCGGTGATGGACGAGATTCTCCGGCAGCGGGATTCGGGCCTCAGGAGTGCGGTCGAGGCAGCCATCGGGGGGAACATCAAGGAAGCGTTCGGGAAGCTCGGGTCTAACATCGCCGAGGTGAAGGTGGACAACATCGCCGGTGCGGTGGCCGCCCGGTGGCTCCGATTGTCACCGGAGAAGCGTGAAAGAACCGGGGTGATGGCGCCGAGCCATGAACTGCGGGAAGGGATCAATGCCCATATCCGGGAGCGCCTTGCGCGGGAGGGGGGAATTGCAGGGCCCGCCATGGTTACACAGCGGCTGGTGTCCCGTGGATATACCAAAGCCGAGATGACCCCGGCGGCGAACTATTCGCCGGGGGACGTGGTGGCGTTTCACCGGGCGTACAGGAGAATCGGGGTAGAGAAGGGCGAGGAGAGACGGGTTTCCCATGTGGACCACCAAACCCGAACGATCCATCTGGAAGACGAAAAAGGCGGGACGGTGGGGTGGAGGCCGGACATGGTGGGTGGAAGGCATGGCGGTGTGGAGGTCTACCGGGTGGATTCCATCGAGCTTCGGGCGGGGGACCGGATCCGCTGGACGCGCAACGACCGGGGCCTCGGGGTGGTGAACAGCAGCACGGCGGAGGTCATGGGCGTCCGTAAAGGCCGTGTTTTTTTCCGTCTTGAGGACGGCCGACGGATAGAACTTGAAAAAGGCGATGCGCAGTTGCGGCATCTGGATCATGCGTGGGCATCGACGGTGCACGCGTTTCAGGGGAGGACGGTGGACAACGTCATTGCTGCCATGGAGGCCAATCATCCCCACTTGACCACGGCGAAGTCGTTCTACGTGGAGATATCCCGGGCGAGGGACCGGGCGGAGCTGGTGACGGACGATGCGGGGGCGCTTCGGGAACGGCTGGAGGCGGTGACCGGGGAGCGGATATCGGCGCTGGAGGGGATCGGGGAGAGCGTGAGGCCAGAGAAAGAGGCGGAGGGCCAGAACGTATCCGGTGATAAACGGCCAAGCCGGGATCGTTCTGTTCTCCCATTCCGGGAAAGCGTGGCTGGCAAGGAAGAAAAAGCGGGTAAGGAGACCCTTACGGACAAAACGCCCGAGCCGTCAACTAGGGGCAAGCGGGTGGAGATGGACCTGGGGCTGTAGCGTTGGGCGGACTACTGTCTCATATCCCACAAATTCGACGAACGGAGAAGCTGGATTTTCCGATCCGGCTACGTGGCCTGTTTCAGAATTCCTGTCAGGCCGCTACCTTCTCTCCAAAGGATTTCACGTTCCTTCCCGGTGCCGGGCTTGAGGACGGAAGACGGCAAACCTACATGCTGTTGGTACTGACAACAGCATGCTCGCGCCAATGCCGTGGGGCCAGGTTGCAGTATCAGGTGGGATGAAAAATCCCGATTTGCAGACGGAGCAAGTCGGAGCCAGACGAAACAGGATACATGGAACAGGCGGACAGAACCCGGGAGTACGCGCTCCGGAACCATGTGGAGCCGACCCCTTCGCTACATCAATGATGCAATGTGGTACGGTATCGTCGAACCAGTTCAGCCAGGAGGTGGGAAAGGGTCATTCCCGGGGGGTACGGTGTCCGAGTCTCGTATGGTGCCATCCGGCCGATGGATCACAAGTTCTCCACCACCGTCATTACCGAGAATATCCCTGGCACGATCGATTGCGTCTTGTTGTGTGTCGGTCAGCGCACTGGCCCGGTCCGATCCGGGTTTTACGACAGCCCATCCGTCGTCACGAGGTACGACATGGCGTTCATTTCGAGACATGATGTGTAGTCCTGAAGATCAATTGAAGTATCCGAATAGCCACTTGGGGATGATCAGATCACAATTCAAGGGCCAGGGGCTATTGGACTGAGATGGAATTTCAATCGGGAATTGTTGGTAGTTTCAATGAATTTCTATCGCGGGATCCGGTTCACCCTGAGATGACTGCATCTGCAAATCCGCGCGGGTGAATTCTGTGCGGACAGCATGCTGGAGGGAGGTGGTCCCGGCGTTGACCGATCAGTGTTCAATCCGGATCGGCTTTCCGGTACCAAAGGACCGAATTGCCCAAGGCTGGATTTCAAGGGTTGTCGAGTATGCCGGCAATACTCTCCCAATCCCGGAACCACGGCAGGCAGAAAAGGCGGAAGATGAACCAGCAGGCATAGATCGAATCCGAACCGTAACATTGGTCTGCGGTGACCAGGCCGTGCGCCAGTTGATGCCTGAGCGCGGGCCCGCCCCGATAATCGAACAGGTTTTCGATCTCGAAGATGATCGCCGGACCTAATACTTTCTCCAAGGTTTCGCGTTCCTTCTTCAGCAGGACCGAGAAGGGACGGATCTCCTGTGTCATGTCGCTTTGAATCGCGGAGGTATCCAGTCCCTGCAGTTCCAGAATCTGTCGGAGGGAATTTTCCAGTTGCGGCACGAGAATATGCAGCGCCGAGTGGAAATCTCCGCCAAAGAATCGTGCAATGCCCATTGCGACAAGACCAACCCGGTCAGCAGGAACAAACGGCGACATTTCGGCGAACGGGAAAAAGTCGGAAATCTCGAGGGAATGTTCGGACCGTATCTGTTGTCTTGCCGGTTCGATCAGTCCCTGGACATCATGTTGCCTGCGCAGCCCTTCATTGCGAATGATGATGTGGTGTAGCGCGTCTTCCCCGTCCTCGCCATCCCCTGCATATGACGGTGATTCGGACAATGTTCTTCCGT
This sequence comes from Gammaproteobacteria bacterium, assembly GCA_009842505.1. GTDB lineage: Bacteria > Pseudomonadota > Gammaproteobacteria > Arenicellales > Poriferihabitantaceae > VYFG01. The sequence continues at coordinate 1,746 of VYFG01000137.1, read as the reverse complement.
CCTTGTCGACTATGTTTCCGGTGAAGAGGGCCATGAATGGATTTTCCTCTGCATGATTTCTTGCCTCTGTACGCAATTCGTCCGGGTCCGGAGACTCGGAGAGACAAACAAATTCCACCAACGCCTGGGAAAGACTCTGGCCACTGACTGCTGTTCTGGCGGCCTTGACTGCCTCGGTCACGTCGAATGTCGTGGCAATTACGCCCATTTCATCTCGGATCGAACTCTGTGCGTGACGCAGCTTCTCCTCAATCTCAGTTCGCCTCTGCCTAGTGTTCTGGAGTTCCCTGAGCAACTGGATCGCATTCCGGTAGTTGTCAACAGCAATGAATATTTCGCCTCTGGCTTCCGCAACGTCGGCGATCTCGACGAAGGTCTCCGCCTTGGCCACGAGGCAGCGACGGTGCTCCTCTTTGTTTCTAGCCTGCCGGTGAGCAAGGGCGGCAAGATCCCACAGGTTGGATGAAAGATATGGATGGCATTTTCGATATCCAGCGAATTTCTCGGCGTTCCTGGCAACACTCCCAAGGTCACCGATTCGGAAATGCAGCGAAATTTCGCCGATATTGAAGAAACCGGATAGGTTTTCTTGATCGATGGAATCCTGGATCACTTTTTCCACGAAGTCATACAGGTTCGAAGCCTCGGGTTCCTTCCGGCCGGTTTCATGAGAGATCCGGCATGCGCGGCGCAGCATTTTGCAGCCCTCCTTGCTGCTCGCAGCCAGGGTCTCTGTACGGAATTGGGCTTTCCCTTCGAGTACGTCCTGGATGATCCGGCAATAGGCCATGATGGCCTCACGCGCCATATCGGCACGCTTTTTGTCGTTCAGCCAGACTATATCTGCCAGGCGGGCCCGGAGTCCGGGGTTTCGGATGCCGGTTGCCAGCTCTCCGAGAATTACGGATTGTTCGCCGCGAAGATCGGAGGGAACTAAACTTCTCCGCCCTTCGAAAACGCACACCGGGCCGTAAGGCTCCCCAATATCCTGCGGCTTTAGGGTGATGTACAGGATGGATGACAGCAATTCATAGACCCGGTACGCCACTTCGTTGCTGCATTCCTTCTGTTCGGCAGCAGCTTTATAGAGTTTGCCCAAGCTCAAACAGTCCACATGCCTGCTGTCCCGTATGGGTGCCTCGATATCCGTGACATTGAAATCATCGGTGGTAACCACCGTCAAAGATTCCTGGCTTGCATTGGTTGTGGATTGTTTCTGTCCTGGTGTCATGACTGTCGAGCCATCTGGTGCCGTGGCAAACAATTGATATTGGGGATGGATGAGGAAAAACAATCCGGTAGTGATTCACTCCAGGTCTGCTTTCATGGTATGTACCATGGCATTTCTCGCCTCCACGACAATCCCTTCGATGTCTTCCTCCCGCCCGGCTTCGATCAGTTTCTCCCGGCTGATGGTGGCCAACAGGTAGACGGCGCGGTAGATGGCCTCGATGAGCGCGGCATGTCCCGTCGAAAGATTGGTCTCCGGAGGCACTGAAGAATATCCCTCGGCGGCGGAGAGAGCCCCAGAACGGACGAACTCACCGGTTGGAATGCCATGCCGCGACGCCGCTTTTTCGACCAGATACCACTCGGAATCGGAGAACCGGATCGAATGCGAATGCCGCGTGCCGGTTTTTTCCAGCTTGTCCCTGGGCGCTTTCCCGGTTGGTGAGTTCATTGTTTATCCCCCTCAAACGTTCATGTTCGCGGCCGTGAACACCCCGCCCGATGTAACTGACTGAG
>VYFG01000073.1 GCA_009842505.1 Gammaproteobacteria bacterium | reverse complement strand
GCAATGCAGCATTGTGCGCCGCACGATAATCCCATCCGAGAAGCCCTGTCAAGCCCCTGGAACCACCCCTGATCCGGTCCTTGGCCGTTGCAGTCGGCAGATGATGGCATGGGAAGTGCCTGCATGCGGAGCGGATTACAACAAAGCATCCGTTTCATGGAATTAGACCTTTGTTTGTTAGACCTTTGTTTGTTAGACCTTTGTTGGTCAGACCATTGTTGGGTGTGACGGTTTTCAGGCATCGGCTAGACTGATTTTCAGGTTCCTTAAGCTTTCCGGCTCCGCGGCAGACACCAATTGGCCCGCCGGTTGCAACGGGCCTTTATTTTTTCCCGAACATCAAACATCACAAGCTCTTTGGAGGAAGTATCGTGAACAAGAAAAGGTTCGCCCGTAGGGATGTACTGAAATCATCCGCAGCGCTCAGCTTGGCCGGCGCCGCGCCCATGGTCTTTGTGCGCAGGTCCCATGCATTCACCAACGATCCCGGCAGCGGATCTTCCGTCGTGCTCGGATTCAACGTGCCCCAGACCGGCGCCTATGCCGACGAGGGGGCGGATGAACTGCGCGCCTACCAGCTGGCCGTCAAGCACCTGAACGGCGAAGGGGACGGCGGCATGCTGAACACCATGAAGCCCCTGGCGCTGAAAGGCAATGGCGTGTTGGGCAAGAAGGTCGAATATGTGACCGGCGACACCCAGACCAAGTCTGACGCCGCCCGCGCCTCCGCCAAGCGGATGATCGAGAAGGACGGCGCCATCATGGTGACTGGCGGCTCTTCCTCGGGCGTGGCCATTGCGGTCCAGTCCCTTTGCCAGGAGGCCGGCATTGTCTTCATGGCGGGACTGACCCATTCCAATGACACCACCGGGAAGGACCGGCGCAGGTACGGCTTCCGTCACTTCTTCAACACGGAGATGTCGGGCGCCGCCCTGGGTCCGGTGCTGGAGTCGGAATTCGGCAACCAGCGCGTGGCCTACCACCTGACCGCCGACTACACCTGGGGCTGGTCGCAGGAGGGCTCCATCAAGAAGTACACCGAGGACCTCGGCTGGAAGACCGAGGCCGCTGTGCGCACTCCGCTCGGCGCCGGCGACTTCTCCCAGTACATCACTCCGGTGCTGAATTCGGGTGCCGATGTGCTGGTCCTCAATCACTACGGCAAGGACATGGTGAACTCGCTGACCCAGTCGGTCCAGTTCGGTCTGCGTGACCGGCAGGCCAACGGCAAGGACTTCCAGATCGTGGTGCCGCTGTTCTCCCGTCTCATGGCCCAGGGCGCCGGCGAAAACATCAAGGGAATTTTCGGCTCCACCAACTGGAACTGGTCCCTGCAGGACGAGGGCTCTAGGGCGTTCGTCAAGTCCTTCGGCGGCGAGTACGGCTTCCCGCCGTCCCAGGCCGCGCAGACCTGCTATGTCCAGGCGATCCTGTATGCCAACGCGGTGGAAACGGCGGGCTCCTTCGACCCGTGCGCCGTGATCGGGGCCCTTGAGGGCTTCAAGTTCGACGGCATGGGCAACGGTCCCACCGAATACCGCGCCACCGACCACCAGTGTTTCAAGAAGGTGCTCGTGGTTCGCGGCAACCAGAACCCCTCCAGCCAGTTCGACCTGCTGGAAGTGGTGCAGGAGGTTCCGCGGTCCCAGGTGGAATACGATGCCACCATGCTGGGCGGCGATCTGGGCAGCTGCGCCGCCTGATGCGGAACTTCGGCCGGAGACAATCGATGATCCGGCCGATACCCCCTCAAACAGGACTCCCCCGCGTCTTCCGGGACGCGGGGGATCGGCTTGAGTCCCTTCATTAGGATCCGTACGTGGACGCGATCTTCCTGCAGATACTGAACGGCCTGGACAAGGGCGGCGCATACGCGCTGATCGCCCTTGGGCTGACCCTGGTGTTCGGTACCCTGGGCGTGGTGAACTTCGCGCACGGCGCCCTGTTCATGCTCGGCGCTTTCTGTGCGGTCACCTTCCAGAACATCCTGACCCTTTCCAGGAAGGTCAAGGACGAGAGCATCACCTTCTTCGATGCCTACAAGGAAATCCCCTATCTTGAGATCTGGTTCGGGGAAACCGGGATGGCGATCATCGACTGGGCCGTGCCGCTGTCCCTCCTCATGGCGATACCCGTGATGCTGGTGATCGGGCTGGTCATGGAGCGTGGCCTGATCCAGTATTTCTACAAGCGCTCCCACGCGGAACAGATTCTCGTCACCTTCGGTCTCGCCATCGTGCTGCAGGAGGTGATCAAGTCCTTTTTCGGCGCCAACCCCATCCCGACGCCCGCGCCGGAGATCGTCGCCGGCAGCGCCAACGTGGGCGCGTTGTTTGGCCTTGGCGACACGGTGGTCTACCCGTACTGGCGCCTGATCTACCTGCTGTTCTCCCTCGTGGTGATCGGCGCGGTGTTCGCCTTTTTGCAGTTCACCACCTTCGGCATGGTGGTGCGCGCCGGCATGGCGGACCGGGAGACGGTGACCCTGCTCGGCATCAATGTCGAACGGCGCTTCACGGTGGTGTTCGGCATCGCCGCCATCGTCGCCGGGTTGGCGGGCGTGATGTACACGCCGATTCTTCCGCCGGACTACCACATCGGCATGGATTTTCTGGTGCTGTCGTTCGTGGTGGTCGTGGTCGGCGGCATGGGCTCGCTGCCCGGCGCGGTGGCCGCGGGCTTCCTGCTTGGCATCCTGCAGTCGTTTGCATCCATGAACGAGGTGAAATCCGTGCTGCCGGGCATCGACCAGATCATCATCTACCTGGTGGCCGTCGTGATCCTGCTGGTACGGCCCCGCGGACTCATGGGCCGCAAGGGCGTGATGGAGGACTAGGGCCATGGGATTCTTCAAGTTGTCCCGGCGGGATGCCATGACGATGCTGATCTTCATCGCCCTGGTGCTGCTGGCGCCCATCTGGCTCCGGCCCTTCGGCGCAGCCTATCCCGACCTGCTGCAGAAATTCGCCATCTTCGGACTCTTCGCGATCGGCTTCAACATCCTGTTCGGATTGACCGGCTACCTGTCCTTCGGCCATGCGGCGTTCCTCGGCATCGGCTCCTACACCGCGGTCTGGTCGTTCAAGCTGATGTCCATGAACGTCATCCCCGCTGTGTTCTTCGGGACGCTGGTGGCGGGCCTGTTCGCCGTGCTGATCGGCTATGTCAGCCTGCGCCGGACGGGGATCTACTTCTCCATCCTGACCCTGGCATTCGCGCAGATGTGCTACAACCTGGCGTATTCCGTGCTGACGCCGATCACCAACGGGGAAACCGGACTGCGTGTGCTGCAGGATGACCCCATGGTGATCGACGGCCTGTTCGGCGTGGTGCAGGAGGGCTCCCCCATCGGCAACTTCTTCGGCATCAACATGCAGGGCTACCCCGCGTTCTATTTCTGCGCGGTGATGCTGATCATCGGGTTCTTCATTTCATTGCGCATCTTCCGGTCGCCCTACGGTCTCAAGCTCGCCGCCATCAAGTCCAACCAGAACCGGATGAAATACACCGGCTTCAACACTCGGCCCTACCTGTTGTGGGCCTTCGTCATATCCGGCATGTATGCCGGCATGGCCGGTTCCCTCATGGCGGTGACCGATCCCCTGGCCGGCGCCGAGCGGATGCAGTGGACCGCATCCGGGGAAGTGGTGCTGATGACCATCCTCGGAGGCGTGGGCACGCTGATCGGACCGATGCTGGGATCGGTCCTGATCAAGTACTTCGAGAACATCTTCTCCGCATTCAACAAGGGGGCGCTGCACGATGTCTTCGCCTTCATGCCCGACTGGCTGGAGAACCTAGTGGTGGCCGTCGTGCATCCGTTCGTGGGTGAGGGCTGGCACCTGACGCTGGGGGCGCTGTTCATGGTCATCGTGATCTTTCTCCCGGGCGGACTGATGGAAGGGTTCCGACGGCTGTCGAGGCTCCGGGGCAGGAAACCGGCAAAATAGGGGGACCCGGCATGGCAGACAACATCGTCCTCAACATCCGGAACGTCGACAAGACGTTCGGCGGCCTGCAGGCGCTCAGCGATGTCAACCTGGGGATCGAGGAAGGCAAGATTCACGCCATTATCGGCCCCAATGGCGCTGGCAAGTCCACGCTGCTCAATGTCTGCATCGGCAGGCTGGAGCCCACCAGCGGGACGGTGACCTTCGACGGTGAGGTCATTACCGGCAAGGCCCCCCATGAAATCAACCAGGCCGGCGTGGTCCGGGTGTTCCAGACCCCGGAAATCTTCCCCGAGCTCAGCATTATCGAAAACGTGATGATTCCGGCGTTTGCCAGGCGTGACGGCGCATTCCGCTTCAACCCGTTCAGCAGTCTCCGGAACGAGTCGGGAATTCGCGAGGAAGCGGAGCATGTGCTCAGGGACATGGGCCTGCTGGAACAGCGGGATCACCATGCGGGCAGCATGTCCCGCGGCGACAAGCGCCGCCTGGAACTGGCCATGGGACTGGTCCAACATCCCAGGCTGCTGTTGCTGGATGAGCCAACCGCGGGGATGTCCAGGGCGGACACCAACGCCACCATCGACACCCTCAAGCGGATCAAGGAGCGGGGCATGACCAAGGTCATCATCGAGCACGACATGCACGTGGTGTTCAGCCTCGCCGACACGATTTCCGTGCTTGCCCAGGGGGCCATCATCGCCCAGGGGGAACCTGACGATATCCGGGGCAACCAGAAGGTCCAGGAAGCCTATCTCGGGGGTGCGCACTGATGGCGACCGAAGCGGAAGTGCATACCAGGAAGTCGGCGGGTTCCGATCCGGCGTTCTTTTCCTGTTGGGACATTCACGCCTACTACGGCGAAAGCTACATCGTGCAGGGGGTCAGCTTCGATATCCGCGAAGGGGAGATCGTCGCCCTGCTTGGCCGCAACGGCGCCGGCAAGACATCCACCCTGCGCACGATTGCCCAGGTCGGGTCGCCGGAACTGAGACACGGAGAGATCTGGCTGGATCACCAGGCGCTTCACAAGATGAAGTCGTTCGAGGCCAGCCAGGCCGGTGTCGGAATAGTGCCCGAGGACCGCCGCATCATTCCGGGCCTGTCCGTGGAGGAGAATCTCAGGCTGGCCCAGATCGCGGAACCCGTCGGGTGGAGCCTGGAGCGCATCTACCAGCACTTTCCGCGCCTGGCGGAACGCCGCAGCCAGGAAGGAGTGACCCTGTCCGGCGGGGAGCAGCAGATGCTGTCGGTCGCCCGTGCATTGGCGCGGGATATCAAGCTGCTTCTCCTGGATGAGCCCTACGAGGGCCTGGCGCCGGTCATCGTCAGGGAAATCGAGAAGATCGTGGAAGGAATCAAGGAGCTTGGCATCACTACCATCATCGTGGAGCAGAATGCCGTCGCCGCGCTGACCCTCGCGGACAGGGCGGTCATCCTTGACATGGGGCAGGTCGTGTTCGACGGAGAGGCCGAGGAGGTGCTGGAAAATGCCGAGTTGCGCCAGCAGTACCTGGCCATCTGACCCTTTCCCGACGGCGAAGTCCGGTTCATTCTCCGCATGAGGGCCATCACCGCGATACACCATCCCGGCCACACCGTTCCGGTATCAATGTCTTGTTTCCCAGGAGAAGCTTCATGAACCAATCCCGATTTGCCGACAGGTTGAACTTTCTGGAATCCGAACAGGTGATGGAAGTCGACTTCAGCGACCTGACGTTCGATACCAGTGCCATGGTGGACGAGTTCTATGACATGGTCGAGCATGGAATCGAGGTCCGCGACAACAGGAAGTGGTATTTCCTCGTGAACTACCGCAACACGCGCATTTTCGAGCTTGCCTGGATCCGTTTCGCCCAGAGGGGCAAGCGGGTCAACCTGGCTTCCTCACTGGGCTCGGTGCGCTATGCGGTGCGCGAGGAGGTGGGTCAGACCATCGAGTCCAGCGCCAGGAGGGAAAATTTCGACCCCAACCTGTTCAGCAGCCGCGAGGAGGCGGTTGCCGAGATCGAAAGGATGAAATCCGCCGCCGCCGACGCCTGATTTCCAGCGGGTCCGGATCAGGGACCCGGTCCGGAGTAGAGGAACAAGGAGGCGCTGAGGGGACCCGTTCTTCGTGGCTTTTACCTGCATCATCCGCACGCCCTACCGGACACCGCCCGCTCCACTCCCGGACGTCGTGTCAGTCGGATGACGGACATGGTATCCTCGCGGTTTTTCTGCACCGCGGAAATGAATCCGGTGATTCGGTTGCGCGGTCAATATTGTGAGAAGAATATTCTCTGGATCAATAAGACAGAGCCGCATGGCGCGGGATAAGGCGTAGCCCCCGAAATCGCCACCAGCACCGTTTCAAGGCAGAAATTGACAGGAATTTCCCCATGCAAAAACCCTTGCACGTCCGGGTGCGGGCATTCATCCCGGTACTCGCCATCGCGCTGGCGGGCCTTGCCTGCCTGCCCGGTATTTCCAACGCAGATCAGGCCAATCCCATGA